>DAINBD010000047.1:0-10795 GCA_036733105.1 Candidatus Brevefilum sp.
ACGTTGGGAGCAAGAGTCGTATGAACCTCTTGTTAACCGATATCCTGAGCGGAAGAAGACGTTCAGAACATCCTCTGGGATCACCTTGCCACCGGTGATGGTGCCATCTGACGAGCAGGATTACCTGGAAGATTTGGGTTTTCCGGGTGAGTATCCATACACCCGCGGCGTGCAGCCGACGATGTATCGAGGCAGGCTGTGGACCATGCGGCAATATGCGGGGTATGCCACGGCAGAGGAGTCCAATGAACGCTATCGCTATTTGCTGCAGCAAGGGCAAACGGGTTTATCCGTAGCCTTTGATCTGCCGACCCAAATTGGATATGATGCTGATGATCCCCTGGCCCAGGGCGAAGTTGGTAAAGTCGGCGTCTCAATATCGTCCATGGCGGATATGGAGACCCTTTTTGGTGGAATCCCGTTGGACAAGGTTTCAACGAGCATGACAATCAATTCTCCGGCTTCGATTCTGCTCGCGTTTTATATCGCCGTTGCGAAGAAACAAGGTGTTCCCATTGATAGATTACGGGGCACAATTCAAAATGATATCCTCAAGGAATATATCGCCCGCGGCACCTATATCTTTCCACCTGAACCATCAATGCGGCTGATCACGGATGTATTTAAGTATTGTAAGGATTACATCCCCCGCTGGAATACGATCAGCATTTCAGGCTATCATATCCGTGAGGCGGGGTCAACCGCTGCGCAGGAGGTTGCCTTTACCCTTGCGAACGCGATTGCTTACATCCAGGCAGCGATTGATGTTGGTCTTGCAGTGGATGATTTTGCCGATCAATTGTCTTTTTTCTTCAATGCGCACAATAACTTTCTGGAAGAGATCGCAAAGTTTCGGGCAGCACGGCGACTTTATGCGCGGATAATGCGAGACCGCTTTGGTGCAAAAAAGGATAACTCCTGCCGATTGCGATTCCATACACAAACAGCAGGATCCACCCTGACGGCGCAGCAGCCGGAAAATAACATCATCCGGGTAACCTTGCAGGCATTGGCAGCAGTGATGGGCGGCACCCAATCACTGCATACCAACAGCATGGATGAAGCGCTTTGGCTTCCAACCGAGAAATCGGTGCGGGTAGCTCTGCGAACCCAGCAGGTGATTGCCCACGAATCAGGTGTAGCTGATACGGTTGATCCCCTAGCCGGCTCCTATATTGTCGAATCTTTGACTGACGAGATCGAAACCTTGGCAAAGGATTATATTGATAAGATCGATGCGCTGGGTGGAGCGATGGCAGCGATCAACAGTGGGTTTATACAGCGAGAAATTCAGGATTCAGCCTACCAGGCACAAAAAGCGATTGAAGAGGGCGAAGAGATCGTGGTTGGCGTTAATGATTTTCAGATTGAGGAAGAAATTGAGCTTGAATCACTTAAAGTGGATCCCCGAGTTGAGGAAAATCAACGGCGTAAGCTGGTAGATATAAGAGCGAAGCGTGATAATGAGCGAGTTAACCAGCTTTTGACCCGCTTGGAGGATTCTGCTCGAGGGGAGGATGCCCTGATGCCTCTGTTTGTTGAGTGCGCTGAGAATGATGTTACTCTGGGTGAGATCTGCGGTGTTTTGCGGGATGTTTGGGGTGAATACCAGCCTCCAACGTTTATTTGATGAGGAGAATTCCATGCCTGAAATTAAAAAGATCAATCATGTCGCGATTGTTGTAGAAAATATTGACTCAGCCCTTTCATTTTGGCGGGATCAATTGGGGCTAACGCTTGACCACATTGAAGATGTTCCTTCTCAGGCATCCAAAGTGGCTTTTTTGCCAATTGGAGAAGGCGAAGTCGAACTGGTAGAACCGACAGACCCTGAATCTGGGCTGGCAAAATACCTTGAGAAGCGGGGTGAAGGAATGCATCACCTGTGTATTGAGGTTGATGATATCTTGGGAATGTTTGATCAATTGCGAGAGAAGCAAGTTCGGCTGATCAACGAGGTTCCTTTGGAACTGCCAGGTCGGAAGATGGCGTTCATCCACCCGAAATCAACCAACGGTGTCTTGATCGAGTTGTATGAGATTACCGATTTAGAAAAAGAATGATTTACTGATAACCGAAAGGAAATGATGAATAAAGCGCTGAAAAGATGGTCAACACCACCAGATATGGTGATCGACCAGGAAAAAGATTACAAAGCAATATTACACACTTCAAAAGGTGCAATTAAAGTCAATCTCTTCGAAAAGCTGGTTCCCAGAACGGTCAATAATTTTGTGTTCTTATCGCGAGAAGGATACTATGATGGGACGATCTTTCACCGGGTGATCACCGATTTTATGGCGCAGGGCGGTGACCCGACCGGTATCGGCACGGGCGGACCAGGCTATCAATTTGCGGATGAATTCCACAAGGAACTCAAACACGACAAACCCGGCATTCTCTCGATGGCGAACGCAGGACCAAATACCAATGGGTCGCAATTTTTCATCACACATGTGAAAACACCCTGGCTGGATGGGAAACATAGTGTATTTGGTGAGGTCGAAGAAGGTATGGATGTGCTGTTGGCTATTCCAGAGCGTGATCCTATGGCAAGAAACGCACCAGCAGTTAACCTCGATTCAGTGGAAATTCTTGAAATTTAGTACAAAGCATGTTTGGTGACACACAAAAGACGGTATTCTTACCGTCTTTTGTTATTTAAGTAACAATTGACTTTGAATTCTTAAATGCACACGAGAGACAATTGGGGATCTGATAAGAACACTGCCCCATCCTCGGTGACAAGGACATCTTCTTCTAATCCCATATATCCATATCCGGGGACCATCAATCCGGGTTCTAAGGTAAACACCTGTCCAGCTTCAATCGGCAGGTAGGGTGTCTGACCATAGCGATCCCATCCTGGGCCTAAAAGGCAGCCACCGTCGTGTGCCAACCTTCCCAGCTGGTGCCCAGTCGCATATTTATATTCAGGGTAGCCGGCTTCGAGGATGACATTCCTGGCAGCAGCATCAACCTCAACGCCTTTCTTACCGGGATTAAGCTGAATATAAGCTGCTTGAATGGCAGAAAGAATCGTCTGAAAGCCTGTTTCAACGGCTGGCGGCGGCTGGGTTTCACCTGGTTTGAGCAGATAAACCATGCGCTGGATATCTGCACAGTATTCGTTTTCTTTGACGCCAAAATCAAAATGGAGCAGGTGCCCTCTCTCAATTTGGATGTTTGTTGGTGCATTATGCCCAACCGGAGAATCCGGTCCGGAGTTGACGGCCGGGTTGTTATTTTTTGACCAGGCATAACCCAATCCACGCTTATCAACTTCTGCCTGCATCATTTCTGCAATCTCAATTTCTGTCATACCAGGCTGGAGCTTGGTGAAGGTTTGAGCGAAAATCTCCTGGGTGCCCTTGATCGCTTTTTTGATGCGTTGGACTTCACCAACTGTTTTTCTTCCTCGCAAAGCCCCAATGATGTGCTCAGCAGAAACCATCCTATCAGCGTAAGGTGTGTCCTTTAAGAGGTCACATAAATTCAGATACATCCCGTGGGTAAGCCCATCTGCCAAGACATCATTTTGTGAAAAGTTCACCCCGATTTTCGACGGGTCTATTCTTTTTAGTTCCTTGAGAAGTGCAGGCTGAATGCTTTCGTCATAGGGGATGACCTGATCAAATGCACCCGTGTCCCGTGCGGTTTGAACTTCATAGCGTCCTACGATGGCGATCTTTTGCTTTTTGGAAGTAAATATCAATGCACTCGGCCATGTGAGATCGGTATTGCCATATATGAGGGGAAGAACCGGGTCACCCCCTGCGCTGGTTTCCCTGACAAAGGTCAACCAGAGATCGATGCCAAGTTCGATAAGAATTTCTGCAATCTGGTTCGTTTTTTCATTCACAATGGGGTTCATATCTATCTCCCTTTGGGGTTTGGTTGTTGGTTGTCTTCCGGATGTTCCATCATGAGAGGTTGAAAATAATCCTCGATGATCTTTCCAGTAGATGTGGATTGGTCGATATGATCGATCAGTATCTGTAAATACGCTTTGAGGTTTGAAACATCAAATCCCGAGTAATGATCAGGAAAGGGCTGCAACCAGCCAAGTGCGTTGGTAAAAAATTTCTTGGCAGCTTCTGAACGATTTTGGGTAAGCCTGAAAAAACCACCACTGATCAGCAGTAACGCCCGAAAGAACTCCCTGGTGTCGTCTAAAACTGCACGCCAGGCGCTTTCGAAATGTTCATGTGCCTCGTAAAAATCCCCGCGATTAAATGCTTGAACACCGTTTGCAACATGTTGATGAACCGTGTCTGTGAATTTGGGCATGCGTGTCCTTGAACGCTGACGAGATGAAAAAATTGTACCAGTTATTGTCAGATCCAGCATTTATGCGGTTAAGATATTTCTTCTTGCGCATCGAATTGTATGCAGCTTATGCTATAATTTTTTATTACGATACACAGGATGGTCAACTAGATATTGGAACAGAAAGGAAGCTATGCTGATCATTAACGGAAGAATTGTGACTTGGGGTGAAGATCCTCAAATCCTGGCGGATTCCTGGGGTTTGCTCATCCAGGATGGGATTATCAAAAGGATTGCACCGCAAGCAGAATTGAAACGCGATTTCCCCGAAGAACCAATTGTGGACGCTGAAGGGCAGTATGTCATGCCCGGTAATATCTGTGCCCATACCCATTTCTATGGTGCATTTTCTCGAGGGCTCGGCATTCCAGGGGATGCCCCTGCCACCTTCAAGCAGATCCTTGAAAAATTGTGGTGGAACTTGGATAAGGCTTTGGATAAAGATGGGGTGCGCTATTCCGCCCTGGTTTGTCTGGTTGATGCGGTCAAACACGGCACAACTACCCTGATCGATCATCATGCTTCTCCCAATGCGATCGAAGGCTCACTGGATATCGTGGCTGATGCTGTCAACCAGGCGGGACTGCGAGCATCTTTGTGCTATGAAATCACCGATCGTGATGGAATGGATAAGGCTGAGCAGGGTCTACAAGAAAATCTGCGCTTTATCAAGCGAATTCAAAGGCGGGATGCGCGTGATCCCCAGCTGCGAGCGCATTTTGGACTCCACGCAAGCCTGACCCTTTCGGATGAAACCCTGGCTCGCGCCCAAGAGCTTTGCCCTGCGGGGATTGGTTTTCATATCCATGCTGCCGAAGGAATGGAAGACCAGGAGGACAGCTTGCAGCGGTCAGGCATGCGAGTCATTCACCGCCTCGATAAGTTCGGAATCCTCAAACCGGAGACGATCCTGGCACATGGGATCCATCTCGATGAAAGTGAGATCGAACGCCTGGCGCAATCAAGAGCATGGCTGACCCATCAACCCCGATCCAATATGAACAATGCGGTTGGCGTGGCACCGGTCGAACATATGCTGGAAAAAGGTGTGCGCCTGGCAATGGGGAATGACGGTTTTTCGAATGCCATGTGGGTGGAATGGAAGGAAGCTTACCTGCTGCATAAGATCGCCAACCGCGATCCCCGGAGGATGGGCGGCTATACCGTGACTGAGATGGCTGTGAAGAATAACGCGGCACTTATCAGTGAGGTATTTGACGGATTAACCGTTGGTGAAATCTCCGAAGGAGCTGCTGCGGATTTGATCTTCGTGGATTACCATCCTTTCACACCGCTGACGCCCGATAACCTGCCATGGCATATCCTGTTTGGTTTCCATGAAAGCATGATCACGGCAACGATGGTTGCGGGTCAATTGTTGATGTACCGGAGGAAATTGCTGACTCTGGATGAAAATGAAATCATGGCAAAAGCATTGGAGATTTCCCAAAAAACCTGGCAGTATTTTGAAAAAATCGCCAATCAAAATTAAAGGTGAATCAATGGATAAAAAATTTTACAAAATTGGAATTATTGGGGGAACCGGCAAAGAAGGAAAAGGTCTTGCTTACCGGTGGGCATTGGCCGGACACGAAGTGATCATTGGCTCGCGTCAATATGAAAAAGCCCAGGCAGCTGTGGAGTCGCTTTCGGAAATTTTGGGGGAATCCTCATCATTACTTATGGGAATGGAGAACCGGGAGGCTGTTTCAGCCTGTGATATCGCTGTCATTACGGTTCCTTATGCTGCGCACAAGGCTACTTTGGATGACTTGAAGGATGCTCTGGATGGAAAGATCCTGATCGATGTTGTTGTACCCATTGTGCCGCCAAAAGTGACCAAAGTGCAAATGCCTAAAGCTGGTTCGGTGGCGCAAGAGGCGCAAGCTATTCTTGGCGACAATTGCTCGGTGGTGGATGCCTTTCAAAACATTTCTTATGAACGTCTGATGGGCGAAGGGGACACGGATTGTGATGTTTTAGTTTGCGGCAAAGGGAAAGCTGCGCGACAGGTTGTTTTAGGCTTGGTAGCAGATACGGGGTTGAAAGGATGGGATGCCGGCGTCATCGAAAACGCCGTTGTCGTTGAGGGGCTAACCTCAGTCCTGATCGGGTTGAACATTCAACATAAAGTGCATGCTTCTGGTATTCGCATCACAGGGATTCCCGACCAGGATTGATATGCCGCTGACCCTTTATCCACTTCAACAATTCCCAATGGTGCATCCTGGGGACGATCTACCCGGGATCCTGGCTGACATTTTGGGTAAGAATGACCTTGCTCTGCAAGATGGGGATATCCTGGTTGTTGCCCAAAAAATTGTCTCAAAAGCTGAAAATCGCCTAGTTAACCTGACCACAGTAACGCCCTCTGAGCGCGCCATGCACTACGCGGACCTAACCAAAAAAGACCCCCGGTTGATCGAGCTGATCCTCTCAGAAAGCTCAGAAGTCCTGCGCACCCGCAAGAAATTGATCATCGTCGCGCACCGATTGGGTTTTGTGTGTGCAAATGCCGGCATTGATCATTCGAATGTGTCTAGCCCTTGGGGAAAATCCAAGGATTGGGTGCTGCTCCTGCCAGAGAACCCGGATGAATCCGCTGATCGTATTCGTCAGGCTTTGGAAGAGAAATTTCTAGTGCGCATCGGCGTGTTGATCATCGATTCACACGGACGAGCCTGGAGGTCGGGGATTGTTGGCGTCACGATTGGGATGTCTGGAATGCCCGGAGTGGTTGATTTGCGTGGCGAAAACGACCTGTTTAACTACAAATTAAGAGTAACCCAGGTCGCAGCCGCGGACGAATTGGCAGCAGCTGCATCCTTGATGATGGGACAGGCTAATGAGGGTGTACCGGTAGTCCTTGCAAGGGGATTCCCATATCCGTTGCGCGAGGGGCGGCTGGCGGAGTTGATCCGATCGAAAAAACGGGACCTATTCAGGTGATAAGACGATGTACGCAGTGATAAGTGTTTTAGACCCAGATTCTTCCAAAACGGTGAATGGCATTTGGCTGCAGTTGTGCCAGGTTTGTGGATTACAAGCCATCTATAACCTTCCAACACCACATTTTACATGGCTTTTGGCTGATGAACTCAAATTTGACAAAGCCAAATCCATTCTTGCTGAAATTGCATCCAATTCACAGCAAATGACACTCCATACCTTTGGTGTTGGAATTTTTACGGGGGAAAACCCTGTGCTTTATCTGCCGCTGGTCAAGTCACGGGAGATGATCAGTTTGCATGAAGCGATATGGGCTCAAATTCAACCCCTATCTGAAAGTCCAAAACTCTACTATTCGCCCAAATTGTGGGTTCCTCATATCACCTTAGCATTGAATGACTTAAATCCAGATAACCTGGCTTGCGCGGTTAATAAGATCGCCTTTGACCCGATTGAATTATTCGTTCATGTTGATAACCTGTCGCTTGTAAAGCAAGAAAATGATTCACAGGGTGAGAGTTTAGCAGAATTTGCCTTGACTGTGAATGACGATGCGTGAATTTTATCCCATGAAAGTTGTCGCGCTGGCTGGTGGTGTGGGAGGATCAAAACTTGTCGATGGCCTTGCGCAGCTTTTGCCGCCTGAGGATTTTTGTGTCATTGTCAACACAGGGGATGATTTCGAGCACCTCAATTTAATGATCAGCCCTGATCTTGATACGGTCTGCTATACCCTGGCAGACCTGGCAAATCCTGGTACGGGATGGGGAATCAGGGATGACTCCTGGCACACGATGGAAGCCATTGTTGACCTTGACGGTCCTGGCTGGTTTCGCCTGGGGGATAAGGATCTGGCAACCCACCTGGTGCGGACTTCAAGACTTAAAGCCGGGGAATCCCTTTCGGAAATCACGCGCGGATTTTGCCAAAAATGGGGCATTCAGAATGCGGTTTACCCAATGAGTGATGAACCGGTCAGGACGATCGTTCATACGGTTTCGGGTGAAGCGCTTGGTTTCCAGGAATATTTCGTACATCAAGCCAGTCAGCCAATAGTAAGATCCTTTGAATTCAAGGGTATTGACCAGGCAAAGCCTGTCCCTGCTGCATTGGAAGCGATCAAAAATTGTGATTTGGTTATTTTTGCACCCTCCAATCCCTGGGTCAGTATTGACCCGATCCTGGCAGTAAGTGGTTACCGTTCCGCCATTGCCCAAAAACCAGTTGTTGCCGTCTCTCCATTAATTGGCGGGAAAGCGCTTAAAGGACCAGCCGCGAAAATGTATGAGGAATTGGGGGTTTACCCATCAGCTTCGGCAGTAGCCAATCATTACCGGGACCTTTTAAGCGGGTTTATTCTTGACCATGCTGATGAGAATGATTTGGATAAAATTGAGCGATGGCGTATAATTTCATTAGTTACAGATATCATCATGAAAGACCAACAAGATCGTGTTCGCTTGGCAAGGGAAACCTTAGAATTTTGTCGGTCGATCTTAAATAGGAGCCGCTAACCAATGAGCCTTTGGGCAATTGTTCCAATTAAACCGCTTCGTCGTGGGAAATCCCGACTCTCAAAAATTTTATCTGAAAAAGAAAGATCCCAATTAAATCATTACTTATTTATCCATACCCTAGAAGTCTTAAAACAAGTTGATGCCATTTCTGATATCCTCGTAGTCAGCCGGGATTCCAACGTGCTGACCGAATCGCGTGATTTGGGGATACGAACGGTGACTGAAAATGGAACACCTGAGCTGAACCACGCTTTGAGAAGGGCTTCGTTATTTTCAATGGCATTTTCTACAGAAGGTGTACTGATCGTTCCGGCTGATTTACCGCTTCTAACTCCAGAGGATGTGGTGGATTTTCTTAATCATCGAACGTCACCTCCCATGACTGTGATTGCCCCGGATCGCAGGCGGCAGGGAACCAATATGCTCCTGCTTGACCCGGCTGATTTGCTGAACTTCTCTTTTGGTCAGGATTCCTTCAATACACACTGTGCGCTGGCAAATTCACGGGGGGCAGATGTGTTTGTCGTTGAAAATGAACACATTGCACTAGACCTGGATATTCCTGAGGATTATGAACTCCTCAAATTGAAAGAATTTGTACCTGTTTATATTTAGATTATTTTGAACCTCTAGAGAAAAAGGACACCCATTATGATTGATAGAGTTGCACTATATTTACAGGATGCACACGATTTACGTGATGGTCTTGATTATGTAAAGTATGCCGAAGAACGCGGTTTTGAGGCAGTCTGGCAGGCTGAAAGTCGTTTGGTAAGGGATGCCATTGTGCCGATGGCAGCTTATGCCGCTGTTACAGAAAAGCTCAAAGTTGGGTCGGGTGTTATCAATAACTGGACACGAAATATTGGTTTATTAGCCGCTACCTTCCTCACCCTGGATGATCTTGCACCCAACCGGATCATTTGTGGAATAGGTGCCTGGTGGGATCCGCTGGCGAAAAATGTGGGCATTGACCGGAAAAGCCCCCTGACGGCAATGGAAGAGACGGTGCTGATCCTGCGCCGCTTGCTCAACATGGAACGTGTGACCTTTGATGGCGATTATGTCCATGTAAATAACATCGAGTTGGATGTGGTCCATGGTCGCCGTGAACCGCGCAATGTCCCGATTTACATCGGGGCAACAGGTCCCAAGATGATGGAATTGGCCGGCCGAATTGCTGATGGCGTTGTATTGAATTATTGCGTTCCGCCAAAATACAACGAACCTGCCATCGAACAGCTTAAAAGAGGATTGAAGGCATCCGGTCGGACATTGGACGATCTTGATCGACCTCAACTGGTAGTATGTTCTGTGGATGAGGACGGCGAGAAGGCTATCGATACCAGCCGTGAACTTTTAACCCAATACCTGGCACAGCAGCCTCATATTGCGAAAGCCTCTGGTGTGTCAATGGATGTTGTTACTCAAATTCAATCCATCCTGGGTTGGCCTGCCACGCACGAACAGATCATGAAAGCCAAGCACCTGGTTCCAGATGATTTGATCCATCGGATTACCGCCAGCGGTACACCAGAGATGGCCCGTCAAAAAGTGCAGGAATACATTGATAACGGTGCAACATGTCCGATCCTTTACCCTGTTGGCGGTAATGTAAAGGTCTTAATCGATACTTTTGCCACACAGTAACATGACCACCAAGCAACCTAGCTCAAGGACCTGTTTTGTTTGTGGACGGGAAAATCCTGTGGGGTTGAAAATGGATTTTTATTTCACAGCACCTGGCGAAACCAGAGCTGAGATCTCGGTTCCTGAAATCTATGAAGGATATCCCGGTGTCATTCACGGCGGGATCATTGCCGCTATTCTGGATGAAACAGGTGGTAGAGCCCACATGGATGATCCTGATCGCTTTATGGTCACCGCGAAATTAGACATCCGCTACCGTAAACCTGTGCCTTCAGAAACACAGTTGCTCGTCCTTGGTCATGCGGGCAAACGTCACGGCAAGGTATCTTATGCCCAGAGCGAGATTATCA
>DAINBD010000048.1:0-10369 GCA_036733105.1 Candidatus Brevefilum sp.
GGCAGGGGTCATCTCCCAGACGGTTTTAGATACCTGATCCAAAAAATAACGATCATGAGAGACCACAACCAGTGCTCCATCCCAATCCCGGAAGAACGATTCAAGCCATTCCACAGCTTGTATGTCGAGGTGGTTGGTCGGTTCATCCAGCATCAACACATCCGGGCTTTCAAGAAGTAATTTTGCCAGCAATGCACGGGTGCGCTGACCGCCCGAAAGCTGCTGGACTGGGCGATGATAATCTGATTCGCTAAAGCCCAGACCCGAAAGCGTTTGTTTGATCCGAACGTCATAGGTGTATCCCCCGCTGCGTTCAAAGGTTTCTTCCAATGTCCCATAACGCATAAGCGCTTCTTGATTGTCTTCGGTTTCAGATAATGCCGACATACAGGCTTCCAGGTCTTCTTGCATTCGAAGTAGATCCGAAAAAACAGTCAGGCACTGTTCCCACAGTGTGCCTTCATCGACCAGCGTCGCCTCCTGGGGCAGGTAGCCAATCCTGAGGTTCTTGGCATGCTGCACTGCACCTGTATTTGGGAAATCCAAGCCGATCAGGATGCGCAATAGGGTCGTCTTTCCAACGCCATTGGGACCCACAATTGCGATGCGGGCATCATTGGGAATCGATAGGGAGATATCCTCAAAAATATCATTCGGTCCAAAGGATTTTGAAAGGTTGCTTGCGGTGATGACGGACATAGTGGGAAGTATACCATTTTCATTTGCCAGGTGAACAAAAAATGAAGAGAATCCCACTCATTCCATATTCAGTAAAGAGCCGCGCGTGGTAGAATGACAGCCATGAAACAGAACACAAAAAGATGGCTGGTTTGGCTTGGACTGATCATTTCAGCCGTATTCCTCTACCTGGCCTTCCGAGAGATCAATTACAGCGATCTTTTGGCAACCCTCAAACAAACCCGCTGGTACTGGCTGGCACCCGGGTTAGTCATCTATTTTTTGAGCATGCTCGTTCGCACCTGGCGCTGGCAGTATCTGCTCAAACCCCTCCAAAAAATCAATACAAAAACCCTTTTCCCAATCATCCTCATCGGGTATATGGGCAACAATGTCTTTCCCTTGAGGATGGGTGAAATTCTCCGTTCTGTGGTCCTCAAAAGACACAACGACATCCCCATCTCAGCCAGCCTTGCCACGATCGTTGTTGAGCGGATTTTCGATGCAGTCGTCATTGCAGGCTTTGTTCTGCTCAACCTGGGACAGCTGGCGGGATTATCAGGCAACCAGGCGTTGTCCCAACTCAGCAGTTTAGCCGCCTGGGCTGGGGTGATCTTCACGATTGGATTGATCGTTTTCATTCTCATCGCCATGTTCCCCAAGCCTGCCTCTCATTTGATCCATGCCATCCTTCAAAAGATCCTTCCGGAACGTTGGCAGGAGGGTACAGCCCAGATTGCAGACCGTTTTTTGGATGGTTTGATGAGTTTACGTTCGCCAAAGGATGCTGTGATGATCTTCCTCAGCTCTATCTTGGTCTGGATGCTCGAAACCGTGCTCTATTGGAGTGTAAATCAGTCCCTTGGGTTGGGTCTCGAGTGGCGCCAGTTGATGTTGCTGAATGGCGTGGTCAATATGGTCCTGCTGATTCCTGCGGCACCTGGCGGGTTGGGCACATTTGATGCCGCCGGAAGGGCAATGCTGCAGGGCTACGGCATCCCTGCGGAACCTGCTTTGGGATACACCCTGATTCTGCGGATCGCCTTATGGGTGCCCATCACCCTTTTGGGTGCGGTTTATTTCGTACGGGAAGGCTTGAAGTGGTCCATGGACATCAACGAGCTCCAGGCACAGGCAAATGAAACCAACAACACACCCACCAAGAAAGGCGACCCTCATGAATTCTAATCCTAACAACATTGCCATCATTGGCGCCGGCATCGGCGGCATGTCCGCAGCATACGACCTTGCATTGGCTGGCAAAAACGTCACCATTTATGAGGCTGCCAATCGTGTGGGCGGCCTGGCAGCAGGTTTTAAAGAACCGCATTGGGATTGGTCAGTTGAGCGTTTTTATCACCACTGGTTTGCCTCCGATCGTTATATACTGGGCTTGATTGAGGAATTGGGTTGGTCAGACCAGGTCATCTTTCCGCTCCCTGTGACCGTGATGTATCACAAGGGGAAGTTTTATCCCTTCGATTCGATCAAATCTGCCTTGCTTTATCCCGGGTTGGGTTGGGGGATCAATAAGATCCGCTTTGGATTAGTCGGTTTGTATCTGCGTCTGACCAAGAACTGGCAAGCGCTTGAAAAAACAACCGTTGATACCTGGATGCGAAAATGGGCGGGGGACAAAGTTTATGAATCTATGTGGGAACCGATGATGATCGGTAAGTTTGGCGAAGAATATGCCAGAGTCGTCAACATGGCATGGATGTGGGCACGGCTACACGCACGCACCACACGCCTGGGCACTTTCAAAGGCGGCTTTCAATCCTTTTCCGATCAATTTGCGAATCACCTCCGACAAATGGGCGTCCAAATCCAGATGGGAGCACATGTCAAAGCCATACAACCCCTGGCAGATCAAGGGTTATCGATCATCACAGAAGAAGGAACGCAACAAACCTATCACCAGGTGCTTTCAACAACATCGCCAGGTTTGCTCGCTCACCTTGTGCCCGCCCTTCCAAAAACTTATCTCGAAGGGTTGCTCTCGCTGAAGAGCATGGGTGCCGTTGTCATGGTCCTGTCCCTCAAGCACCAGCTTTCGGAGCAAGGCTACTACTGGTACAATATCCCCAAATCTGCTGGTTTTCCTTTTCTTTCACTGGTCGAGCACACCAATTTCCTCTCGCCGGAATACTTTGGTGGAGACCATCTTGTTTATGTGGGTGACTATCTTCCACAAGATCATGCTCATTTTGACCTGAGCCAGGAAGAACTATTGGAAAAATTTTTACCGCATTTTGCAAAATTCAATCCCAAATTTTCTCCGGAGTGGATCCAGAAAACGTGGCTGTCACGGACAAAATATGCCCAACCCATTCCCCTGGTCAACCATTCAAGAAACATCCCCGCAATTCAGACGCCCATCCCCGGGTTATTTTTTGCCAGCATGAGCCAGGTTTATCCATGGGACCGGGGTACAAATTTTGCAGTTGAGATCGGTCGGCGAGCCGCAAAAATGATGGTAACTGGTAAAAATTCCTGATTCCAAAATCCGAATCACATTTTCGAACATATGAGCATTTCTCCACAATCGTCCGTTTTAAGAGCCCCCTAAATATGGGATTTGGATCCATTTTTTAAAAATCACCCCCTATATATAGGGGGTGTGCTTTGAGACGCTTGTCTTATTGGGGACTCACTTGAGTCTAGAATTAATTTGCAATTCTTATCAATTAAATCATATTTTTTAAGATTGGCTTGTCTTAAAGAATCAAGTTTTTTTAGCCAAATTGGGCTGAATCGGCTTGAGCCATAACAAGTTATCAGTTAGAATCCAAATACGCAATCATCATACGGGCGACACAGCATTTCTTTATAGAGCAAATTTTTATCGCTTTTTTAGCCGCCACTGATACCCATCAACAGTGGTTTTTTCGTAAATAGATCGATTTCAATGATGGGGAAATACATTATCGTGAAATGAGGACTTATTAATGAAAGCAGAGCATGCCTGGCAAGCAACACTCGGACAACTTCAACTTGAGATGTCAAAGGCTTCCTTTGATACCTGGGTAAGCAATGCATCGTTTATCACTTACGATGAAGAAACCGGTTGTTTTGAGATTGGTGTCAAGAATGCTTATGCACGAGATTGGCTTGATGATCGTCTGACCGCAAAAATCAGCAGGATCCTGACAGGCATGATGGGGAAAACGGTCAAAACAAACTTTAAAGTTTGGACTCCTAGCATCTCAACATTGAAGACACCCGAGGAATCCCTTCAAACAACACCCGCCTCACAGCCTTCACAGAGCAATTCATCCATCAATGATCGCTACCGCTTTGACAATTTTGTGGTTGGCGCCAATAACCGTCTTGCCCATGCTGCCAGCCTAGCGGTTGCTGAAAGCCCTGCCCGTGCATACAATCCCCTGTTCCTGTATGGTGGGGTTGGCCTTGGGAAAACACACCTTTTGCACGCCATTGGAAACGCATGCCAGCCTGCTAACTTGAATGTGCTTTATGTCTCCTCAGAAGAATTTACCAACGACCTGATCAACGCTATACGAACGCATACAACCCCTGCTTTTCGCGAAAAATACCGCCAGATCGATGTGCTGTTGATCGACGATATCCAGTTTATTGCTGGCAAGGAATCTACCCAGGAAGAATTCTTCCACACATTCAACACACTGCACGGTCAGAATAAACAGATCGTGATTTCTTCTGATCGCTCCCCAAAAGCCTTGGTGACCCTGGAAGAGCGCTTGCGTTCCCGGTTTGAATGGGGCCTCACCGCAGACCTCCAGGCACCTGACGTGGAGACTCGCCTGGCAATTTTACGTTCCAAAGCAGAGCGTGCTGGACGTGAAGTGCCAGCAGAAATCTTAGAGATGATTGCCCGCCAGGTGCAGTCCAATATTCGCGAGCTTGAGGGTGCCCTGAACCGTGTCCTTGCTTTTTCTGACCTGAGTGGGATCCCGCTCACCCTCGAACTGGCTCACCAGGCACTATCGGATTTCCTGCCGCACGGCACCGACCTGCAGCCGGATGATGTTTTGGATGCTGTTTCCAAAGCCTTTGGCGTTTCAAATGATCGACTTTTGGGTCGCGAACGAACACGGGAAGTAGCCCTGCCTCGCCAGATCGCCATGTACCTGCTGCGGGAAGAGAGCGGCGTTTCACTGCCGCAAATCGGGGAGATCATTGGCGGACGGGATCATACCACTGTGATCTACGCCTGCGATAAGGTCAACAACCTCATGGAAACAGATGCCCGGTTACGACGCCAAATCCTCCAAATTCGCGAAAAGCTTTACAGTCGTGCAGCCGTCATGCCCTGAGATTAAGCCATCTTCTCCATACTCCCCCAACTCCGACCTGCTTTTGCCTCTGTGCTGAGGGGGATATCCAACTGATAGGCATTCTCCATAATCCGTCTGACCAACTTGGTCGTTTCATCCAATTCAGATTTGGGAACCTCAAAGATCAGCTCATCATGGACCTGAAGCAGCATTTCTGCACCCAGTCCTGCCTTATCAATTTCACCTGGCAGCTTCAGCATTGCAATTTTGATGATATCCGCTGCGGTACCCTGGATAGGCGCATTGATCGCCTCGCGTTCTTCGCGCTGCCTGATCATATAAGCAGCCCCGCTTTCCAAATTCGGGAAGTATCGCCGGCGACCCAGTAAGGTTTCAACATAGCCCTGCTTAGCAGCCGTTTCACGAATGCCGTCCAGGTACTTCTTCACGCCAGGGAATTTCTCAAAATACGTGGCAATGAAATTTTCCGCCTCTGCCAACGTAAGATCGGTGGCATTGGTCAGCCCGTAAGCGCTCATCCCATAGATCAATCCAAAGTTAATCGCCTTTGCATGCCGGCGCATCTCGGGTGTTACACCATCAAGCTCAATCCCGTGAACAGCGGCAGCTGTTGCTGCGTGAATATCCTGTCCTGCCCTGAATGCATCCAGCATAGCTTCATCTTGCGACATGTGCGCCACAATCCGCAGTTCAATTTGGGAATAATCCACTGCTAGGAGCTGCCAACCTTCCCGGGCAATAAACCCATTTCGCACACGCCTTCCAATCTCGGTCCGGGTGGGGATGTTCTGCAGGTTCGGATCAGATGATGCAATCCGCCCGGTCACTGTACCAGTTTGATTGAATGAGGTGTGCACCCGCCCTGTCTCAGGGTTGATCTGCTTGGGCAGGGTGTCCACATAAGTTGAGCGCAATTTTTCTAATTCACGATATTCAAGCACCCATTCGATCACCGGGTGCTGTCCGATCATCCCCTCAAGGACATCGGCTGCTGTTGAATAATAACCAGATGATGTTTTCCGTGTTCTGTCGGGCGGCGCCAATCCTAATTTTTCAAACAGGGCTTCCGAAAGCTGCTGCGTGGAGTTCAGGTTGAATTCATACCCAACAGCATCCTCGATCTTTGCTTCAATCTCATCCAGACTTTTTTGAAGTTCTTTCGAAAACGCTTTGAAGAAATCGGTATCCAGCCGGATCCCAACCTCTTCCATTGCAGCCAGGACAGGAACCAGCGGCATCTCCATCGAATCAAAAAGTGAGATCGCCTCTTGCTTCTTCAACTCATCCTGAAGTTGAGGGATCAAGCGCAGGCAAATCGCTGCATCCGCAGCCGCATAATCTGCCGCTTCCTTGACCGAAACCTGATCCATGGTCTTCTGGTTTCGCCCCTTACCGATCAGAGCCTCAATCTGGGTCATTTGATAACCAAGGCGCACCCAGGCTAAATTCTTCAAACCTAAATTGCGTGAAGCGGGGTTGATCAGCCATTCTGCAATCATGGTATCAAATGTCAGAGGTGAAACGGTCAGCCCGGCACGTTTGAGGACGAGATAATCGTATTTGAGGTTGTGCCCTATCTTGCCAATCTTTGGATCCGTCAATGCTCCGGAAATCGCTTCAAAAACAGCCTTTACTGAGAGCTGAACCCCTTCCTGATGCCCCACTGGAACATAGTACCCTTGATGCGGTTCCACAGCCAGTGAGATCCCGACCAATTTTGCGCGCATTGGGTCTGTGTCTGTTGTCTCCGTATCAACCGCAATCCATTCCGCATTCTCAAGGCGGGCTTTCAGGTTTGAGAGCGCATCCGGTGAATTCACCAGGATGGTCTTGATTTCCTGCGAGGAGACATCGTCATCTTCTCCTGCCCGGGTTTGGGCAAACAAATCCATCTGCTGTTCATCGGAAATCACTGGGTGCATCTTTCCAAGCAGATTGTTCAACTGCTCCATCAAGGACCGGAATTCCAACTCTCTGAACAGTTTTTCAACCGCTTGAGGACTAAAACGATCGATACGTGCTTGCTCAAGGTCAAGTTCCATCTCCAAATCGGTGACGATCCGGGCTAATTTTTGGCTGAGGTACGCATCCTCCTTGCTCCCCTCCAGGGCAGTTCTTGCCCTCCCGCTGATCTGGTCCAGATGCTCATAAATCCCATCCAAAGACCCAAATTCCTCCAAAAGCTTGATAGCTGTTTTTTCACCGATCCCTTTAACACCAGGGATGTTATCAGACGTATCCCCACACAAGGCTTTATAATCCACGACCTTCTCAGGCGGTACGCCTAATTTCTTTTTCACATCCTCCGGGAAAAAGTCCTGAGCATCGGACAACCGGCTGCCCGCCAGGTTCACAACAACGCCTTTTTTAACAAGCTGCAGTAGATCTTTATCGCCGGTGATGATCTTAACCCCCAACCCCTTTTCCTCCGATGCCCAACGAGCAACACTGCCCAGCACATCGTCCGCTTCATAATTATCTTTTTCAAGGCGGGGAATATTGAAAGCGTCCACGATTTCACGCATTCGTTCCACCTGAGCCCGCAGATCATCCGGCATTTTAGCCCGGGTTCCTTTATAGGCATCATACATTTCATGACGAAAGGTCTTGCCCCTGTCGAACACAACCGCCAGATAGTCAGGGTTTTCATGTTCAAAAATTCTCAAAAGGATGCTGGTAAATCCATAAACACCGGCAGTGAGTTCCCCGCTGCTGGTTTGAAAGGTATTTGTGCGGGTTCCGCCTGCGGTCAGGGCATAATACGCCCGGTAAGCCAGTCCGTGTCCATCAAGGAGATATAGAATAGGAGGCATGCGCTGTCCTTTTCACTATTGAATAAGATTCGACAGTTTCATTTTAACCTGAAGTTGGAGGATTTCAAAGAAATGATTGCTGTCCATGTTGAAAAGGAGAAAACAAGTTCGGCGTTACGCATAAACAAAAAAGGCTGCTGATTTTGTTTCAGCAACCTTTTCTTCTAGCCTGACGAACAGTGGTTAACTTTCAACGTCCTTAACGATCGCTTCAATACGGTCCATAACATCATCAGTTAGCTTGTCTTTAATCGCCACAGCCTTCATGTTTTCTTCGACTTGCGAGACCCTGCTGGCTCCGGTGATGACCGTGCTGACGTTTGGATTCTTGAGGAGCCATGCCAGTGACATCTGAGCCAGCGTGACACCAAGGTCATCAGCGACCTTAGCCAGCTGCCGTGTGACTTCCAGCTTGCCTTCATTTTGAACGCGCTGCTTGACCCACTCGTATTCCTTCAAACTTGCCCGGCTGCCTTCAGGGATCTTTCCTTCATTGTATTTTCCAGAAAGCAAACCGCCATACAACGGGCTCCAGGTGGTTGTCCCATACCCAAGCTCTTTATAGAGCGGGGCATATTCCACCTCAAAACGCTCCCTGTGAAACAGGTTGTACTGGGGCTGCTCCATGGATGGCGGTCTCAAATTGTTGCGCCGTGCAAAATCGGTGGCACGCATGATCTCTGCTGCTGACCACTCGGATGTGCCCCAATAGAAGGCTTTACCCTCCCTGATCACCTGGTTGAAGGCAAAAACGGTTTCTTCAATCGGTGTTTCAGGATCAGGGCGGTGAGCAAAGACAAAATCCACATAATCCAACTGTAAGCGCTTAAGCGCATTGTTCACACCCTCAATGATGTGCTTGTAAGAAAGCCCTTGGTCATTGGGACCATCACCACCCCAAAAGATTTTGGTTGAGATCAAGTAGTCTTTCCTTGCCCATCCCAGTTCTTTAAGCGCTTTTCCCATAATGATCTCAGCTTCCCCACTAGCATATGCCTCAGCATTGTCAAAGAAATTCACACCTGCATCAAAGGCAGCAGCCATGATCTCCTTGGCTTCAGCGACCCCAAATTGCTCACCATATGTGACCCATGCACCAAACGAAAGTTCTGAGACCTTGACCCCTGCTTTTCCTAAATGTCGATATTCCATTAAACCTCCTGATTATTTATGTTTCCTAATTTGATGCCTTTATACCATCAATAGTTACACTTATTCTACGCGAAAACTTTGTTTAATCAAAAAGGCACTCTTCAAATTATTTGACACCGGTAGAACCCTATGTTAATATTGTCATGAAAACACTTTTATGGAAGCAGTTTCACAATCAAGTTGGATAGACCATCCAAAATATGCCAATGAAACATAAACAACCCCCAACGATCTACGACGTTGCCAAAGCAGCCGGTGTCAGCATCTCCACAGTTTCACGCGTGATCAATGCCAGCCCAAATGTCAGCCTTGACACCCGCAATCGCGTTCAGGAGGCTATCGATGCCCTAAAATTCGTACCCAAGGCAGAAGCACGTGCCCGGGCAATGAAGGATTTTGCACGGATTGGTGTGCTGACACCATTCTTTACCGAACCCGCCTTTGTGCAGCGGCTGCGAGGTGTTGCGGAAGGATTGCTTTCAACCCGCTATGAGCTGACAATATATACCATCGACTCCATTGAACATCTCAATTATTACCTTGCCACTTTACCAATCACGGGGCATCTTGAAGGATTGATCATGCTATCCTTGCGTGTCAGCGATGAATCAGCCGCAAAACTCGTGAATAACAACCTTGAAACTGTTCTGATCGAATTCCCTCGCCAGGATTTTAATACCGTGGAAATCGACGATGTCGCTGGCGGTGAAATGGCAGCAGAATACCTTGTCAGTAAAGGTCATCAGCATCTGGGCTTTATTGGTGACACGACTGAATTGGGCGAATATGCCATTCTGCCCATCTCGATGCGTTTGCAAGGTTTTCAGAATGCTCTTGCCAAAAAAGGGCTCAAACTTGAGGAAAATAACATTTGTCATTCTCAATACAATGTGAGGGACGCAGAAAGAAAGATCGAACCCATCTTGCGTCAACCCAATCCCCCCACAGCCATTTTTGCAGCTACGGACCTACAGGCTGTTGGCGTGATCAATAAAGCCAGGGAATTGGGGATCCGGGTACCGGAAGACCTGGCGGTGCTGGGTTTTGATGACCTTGATATCGCAGATTATGTGGGACTCAGCACGATCAACCAGTCACTGGATGAGTCAGGGCGTATTGCTGTAGAAATCCTGCTTGCACGGCTGAAAGACCCTGAGCGCTCCCTTCGCCATGTTCGTCTTCCGCTCAAACTCGTTGAGCGGGAAACAACATGAGACAAACTGAATTAGCAAACCAGGTGGAATAAGCGGAAATTTAATGATTTGAAAGGACCTTAAGAATCAATGGTAGATGTGGTTGCATTAGGTGAATTATTGATCGATTTTGTCCCCACAGTTTCTGGCGTCACCCTGATAGAGGCACCAGCCTTCAAAAAAGCCCCTGGTGGTGCGCCTGCAAATGTGGCTGCTGGCCTGGCAAAGTTGGGGCACACAGTTACCTTCCTTG
>DAINBD010000049.1:0-10176 GCA_036733105.1 Candidatus Brevefilum sp.
AAGGATTTGGAGCAACCGCTTTTGCTCATCTCAAACCGGGCTGATCGTGCCCTGGCATTATTTGAAGAATTACAATTCTGGCTTGGTGATCAGCCGGCGCACTATTTTCCTGAACCCAACCCCCTTTTCTATGAAAAAGCATCCTGGGGGCAGGGGACCCGCCGAGACCGGTTGCATGTCCTGACAATGCTGGCGCGAACCCTGCATCCCGGCGTACCAAGCCCGGAAACCCCACCTGTGATCGTTGCGACTGTTCGGGCGATCATGGCGCGAACCTTACCGCGCCGTGATTTTCTGAAATACACCCGCACCCTAAAAATTGGGCAGCGGATCATGCCTGACGACCTTCTGCATACCTGGGTCGATATTGGCTATGATTACGCCAATATCGTTGTTCAATCAGGACAGTTTTCTCGCCGTGGCGGTATTTTGGATATCTGGACACAGGGTGAAGGGAGACCGGTCCGGATCGAGTTTTTTGGGGATGAAATTGATACCATGCGCGCCTTTGACCCGGGAACACAGCGAACGATCGAGAAAATTGAGTCATTGACCGTGTCACCTGCCCGGGAAGTCTTGCCGGTTGCGGCTGAAAAGGTCGGTTTGGATTTGAGGAACCTGCAGGAGTTTCACATCCCCCTGGCGCACCCCATGGCTGGGAGCTTGCTTGATTACCTGCCGGATGATGCTCTGGTTGTTTTGGATGGGAAGGAATTCCTATCAGCAGCCGTTGTCGATATCGAAGAGGAAAGCATCTCTCGGCGGGCAGACGCTGAAGCAGCTGATGAGATCAGCCCTGATTTCCCTGTTCCGTATCTGACCTGGGCGGAGATCGAAGATCGGATCGGTCAGCATGGGGTTGTTGAACTGGGATATACCCGGGCACCCGAAGTATCCCCGCTGGCAAATGCCTTTGAGTCTGGGCCTCGTTTTGCGGGTAAGCTGCGGGATTTCATTGATCACTTGAAGACCCTGAAAGGTAAAAATGAACCCTGGTTGATCGTCTCCAGGCAGGCATCCCGCTTGAAGGACCTCTGGCAAGAACAACAACCATCATCCGAGATACGTTCCGAAGCACATTTGGGAGAACGTTTCATCGAAGGGACCTTAGCCGGGGGATGGACCCTGGTTCAATCTGATGGGATGCGTATCCATCTCTTGACGGATGGCGAGATTTTCGGTTGGTCACGTCCTCAACCCCGAAGGCGTTATCGTCCGACCGCAGAAGCCCCCGAATCGAGTTATGCGGACCTTCAACCGGGCGATTGGGTGGTGCATGTTGATCACGGGATTGGAAAGTATGTTGGGCTGGTTCAACGGACTCAAGACAAAGTCCAGCAGGAATACCTGTGTGTTGAATATGCGGATCAAGATCAGCTTTTTGTCCCCATCCATCATGCCGATCGGCTGACCCGGTATATCGGTGCGGAAGGTGGACAGCCTGTCATATCCCGTCTGGGCGGCGAAGCCTGGCACAGCACCAAGCGTAAGGTGCGTGAAGCAGTGCAGGAAGTCGCTGGTGAATTGTTGGAGCTTTATGCCCAGCGCCAGGTAGCAGAAGGATATGCCTTCCATGCCGACACACCCTGGCAGCGGGAGCTTGAAGCCAGCTTCTCTTATATTGAAACCGAAGATCAACTTCAGGCATTATCAGAGATCAAGCAGGATATGGAAGCGTTGCAGCCCATGGACCGTTTGTTGTGCGGTGATGTGGGGTACGGTAAGACGGAAGTGACGTTGCGGGCAGCATTCAAAGCCGTGATGGATGGCAAGCAGGTGGCAGTGCTGGTGCCGACCACCGTCCTGGCACAACAGCATTATGACACCTTTCGAGAACGCCTGGCGACCTTCCCGGTGGAAGTTGAGATGCTTTCTCGTTTTCGCACACTCCAGCAGCAATCTCGCATCATTCGAGACCTTCAAAAGGGTAAGATCGATATTGTGATTGGTACCCATCGTCTGCTTTCGCAGGATGTGACCTTCAAAGACCTCGGGCTGGTCGTGATCGATGAGGAACAGCGGTTTGGCGTTGCCCATAAGGAGCATTTAAAGAAACTGCGCACCTCGGTGGACGTTCTCACGCTGACAGCGACACCCATCCCGCGCACCCTGTATATGGCGCTGACCGGCGTCCGTGATATCTCCACCATTAACTCACCTCCCGAAGAACGTTTGCCGATCGTGACTCATATTGGCCCCTATGACCCCAAACTCGTCCGCCAGGCAGCCATCCGTGAATTGGAGCGCGGCGGGCAGATCTTTTTTGTGCATAACAGGGTTCAAACCATCGGGTCTATGCGTCAACACCTGGAAAAACTGGTGCCCGAAGCCCGAATTGGGGTTGCCCATGGTCAGATGGATGAAAACAGGTTGGCGGATATCATGCATCAATTCACCAGTGGAGAGATCGATATCCTCCTTTCAACATCGATCATCGAATCCGGTTTGGACATTCCCAATGCCAATACTTTGATTGTCGATCGCGCTGATACCTTTGGTTTGGCACAGCTCTACCAGCTTCGCGGCCGGGTTGGCAGGGGTGCACAGCGGGCTTACGCCTACCTTTTCCGTCACAGGGTCAAGTCGCCCACGATAGAGGGACAGGAGCGGTTGGAAGTTCTGGCGGAAAACACGCATTTGGGTTCAGGTTATGCGATTGCAATGCGAGACCTGGAAATGCGCGGCGCTGGGGACCTTTTAGGAACACGACAATCGGGTTATATTGCTTCGGTAGGTTTTCATTTATATACCCGGCTGCTCGCACAGGCAGTCCGACAATTTCGCCATGCGGTAAGCGTCGAAGGACCCGAAGAAGCGACCATTCTGGATACTTCTCTCAGCATTCCAACTTCGGTCAACCTGCCCCTATCAATTGGCATTCCCAGCACATACATCACCGACCAGGCACTGCGGCTCAAACTCTACCGTCGATTGGCAGATATCCGGGATGAAGGTGCACTGGCTTCGATTGAGATGGAATTTGAGGACCGATTTGGATCTTTACCAGATGAAGTTCACAATCTTATCTATCAGATCAAGGTCAAGCTGCTGGCAGGGTTGATCGGGCTGGCTTCAGTGGGTTTTGAAGGGAATCAACTGGTACTGCGCTATCCCCCCTTGCCGCAGGGAATTGAGTCCCGTCCGCTTCCCAATTTGGGACATCATGTGATCACGGGTAAAAATGCTTACCGGATCCAAGTATCTGATCCTTTTGATGAAACATGGAAGACAATGTTAATCACCGTTTTGTACGAAATCCATAATACTTCCAAAGCATAGTTCAGCTTGTCAAAAAACACCTGTGTGCTATACTCCAATCTTAGAGTATTGAAGGTGTAAGCACGATTTATCCTGACTCAACAGATATGACTTGTTTATGATCGATTTGATTAAGAACAAATGTGGTTGGCAAATCATAATAGCATGCCTGCTGTTGATAGTGGGTGGTCTCTTGGTCTGGCAGGGGCTCTTTCAGCACACCAAGATCGTGGTGGATGGATTTCCCTTTAAATTCCGCAATTCAGCTTTGACTGTTCAAGGTGTACTGCAATCCGCAGGCATCTCACTTGACCAGGATGACAAGGTATACCCGGATGTGGAGGGCTTTATCTGGGATTTGCCTGGGATCAACATTACAAGCGCAAAAAACCTGCGGTTGTGGACGCCCAATAAAGTACTGGCGATTTCAACCACTGCAACTATTCCGGGGAATATCCTCCTGGAAAATGGAATTTCGCTTTTTCCGCAAGATCGGGTCTTACTCGATGGGGAATGGATTGACCCGGGCGAACCTCTCATCGATGAGTCTGATTTGCTGATCCAGTTTCAACCGGCGCAGCCTGTTGACCTGGAGATAAGCGGCATTGAGCGCAGAATTTACACAGACCAGGCAACCCTGGGGGCCGCCCTGGAGGCTGCATCAGTCGAGGTCGGACCGCAAGATTGGGTTTCCGAGAGTCTGTTAGCCCCAATCCGGGAAAACATGACCGTGAGTATTCAGCATGCCCAACCCTTATCTATAAAAAGTGGTGATTCCATCATTTCTGGGCTTAGTCCAGCACATACCGTGGGAGAGGCATTGTCAGATGCCGGTTTGCCGCTCCAAAACCTGGATGTGAGCATCCCGGCTGCGGATGAACCTGTTCCCCAAGATGGGGTCATTGAATTGGTGCGCGTGTGGGAAGAGGTGCTTCTTGAAACAGACGAGGTTGCCTTCGAAAATGAATATGCACCGGATCCAGAAACGACCCTTGATGAATATTCCGTGATCGAGCCGGGACAGCCGGGGATTTACGCCAGTCGGGACCGGATCCAATACGCCAATGGGCAGGAGGTACACCGATGGGCAGAGAGCACCTGGCAGGCGAGCGAGCCAAGGAATGGTGTGCTGGGATACGGTACCAAGGTTGTCATTCGCACCGAGGTCGTAGATGGCGTTACGATTGAGTATTGGCGCAAGAAAACGGTCTTTGCCACATCCTATGAACCCTGTGACAACCAGGGCGTTTGCCATGATGGCACGGCTGGCGGCTATCCCCTTCAAAGGGGTATTGTGGCGGTTACACCCCAATGGTATTCTGTTCCCAATGGCCTGGCAATGGCAGACCTGAATGTTTACGTTCCAGGGTATGGTCGGGCGATCATTGGCGATGTAGGCGGCGGGATCCCGGGCACGCCCTGGATTGATGTAGCCTACCGCCCTGAGGATGATTTCACCTGGGATGCCCACTGGACAACAATGTATTTCCTGACGCCCGTTCCTGACATTATCCCCCCGATCATCACACCATGACCCTTGAACCGCTTCACGTCCCTGGAATACTGCAGCGTTACGGAATCAGGCCGGATAAATCCCTTGGACAAAATTTCTTGGCGGATCACAATGCCTTGTTGAAAATCGTGCGCGATGCTGGGATCCGTCCCGAGGATGACGTCCTGGAGATTGGTGCGGGTTTGGGAAACCTCACCCGCATCCTGGCACTGCAAGCCAAAACGGTCATCGCTGTGGAGCTTGATCCGGAGCTATTCTCAGCGCTTGAAGACATCACCCGCCCCTTCAACAATATCCATCTGGTTCAGGGGGATATCATGGACATCCGCCTGGAAGAGCTTTTCTCTCGGGATTATAAGGTGGTTGCCAATATTCCCTATTACATCACATCAGCAGTGATCCGGCATTTGCTGGAAGCCCCGATCAAACCGCAAAGGATCGTTCTGACCATCCAGCAAGAAGTTGCAGAACGGATTGTCAACCAGGATGAGAAGATGAGTCTGCTGTCTCTTTCCGTTCAAATCTACGGACAGGCTCGGATTGCCAGCCAGATCCCTGCGGAATGTTTCTATCCCAAGCCGAAGGTGGATTCGAGCGTTCTGATCATTGATGTTGATGATCAGCCCAAGCTCTCAGATGAGCGGATCCACAGCCTGTTCAAACTGGCCCATGCCGCCTTCAACCAAAAACGAAAGATGCTGCGCAGTTCGCTCAGACCGATGCTTGGTGGGGGTGTGGATGTTGTGTCGGGTGTGTTGGATCGTGCTGGGATTGATCCCCGTCAGCGCCCCGAGTCCCTTTCGCTGGAAGATTGGATCAGGCTAACGGAGGTTTCCGGACTTCAATAGAAGTATTTTTGACAATCGCACATTTCTAATCAGCCAAACACTGGGGGAATGAGTGAGCTCTTCTAATCGAAGGATTTATTTTTGTAGATCCCCCTCAACTGCCAGACGCGTAAGGCAGCCTCAACCTGGATCCGCAAGGACATTTTCGAATCACCCTGGGTGCGTTCAGCAAAATAAATTGGCACTTCTGCAAAGGATAAGCCTGCCAATTTTGCCATGTATGCCAGTTCCACGATGAAGACATAGCCATTAGAGCGTGAATCTTCAAAAGGGATGGACTCTAAAGCAGATCGGCGCCACAACCGATAACCGCCGGTTGCATCCCGGATAGGCAGACCCAGGATCGTGCGGGCATAGGTATTGCCAAACCAGGATAATCCCTTCCGCCAGGCAGGCCAGTCCTTATCAACACTGCCGCCTGGGCAGTAACGTGAACCGATAACCACATCTGCGTTCTCAAGGGCATTCAGAAGGGCTGGCAGGCGATCGGGCGGATGGCTCAGGTCGGCATCCATCATCCCGATCACATCCGCTCCCTGATCGAGGGCGTGCTTGAAACCCTGGATATATGCTTTGCCAAGGCCTTCCTTCCCCTGGCGGTGTAAAACAGATAAGCGCCCATCATATTCAAGTGCAAGGGATTTTGCAACCTGCCCAGTGCCATCGGGGCTGTTGTCATCCACGATTAGGATATGGTGGTCCGGGATAGCATGAAAGAACAATGCCCTGACCAAAACAGGGATGTTCTGAGCCTCATTATAGGTAGGTATGACTTGAACGAATTTCATAATTAATGGTAGAAATGATTATATCCTTTTTGTGATGCCAAGCCCCTCCATTTTTAGCATGACCGACTTTGGGTGTCAAGCATGAAACAATGAGGATGCTGAACAATAAAAAGCCGCCGAGATTTTGTCTTTTACCGTCAATATAGATATATGCTAATATAATAATTAAAATAAATGAGGGCGACGTATGCGTTACCCCTACTGGATCCTTTGTAAATTAATTAAACAGCGATACTGGTAGAAAGGTATTTATGATCACTAAACGATTGGTCTTTGCGATCTTAGGGATTTTTCTCGTATTATCAGGATTGACCCATCTCATCCCTGGTATAGGTGATATTGGGATCGTGATCTCAGTTTTTGCACTTGCTGCAGGCGTACTGATTCTGATCACCAGACTGGATGTATCCAATTTGCTGGGGTGGTTCTTCATTGTAGTTTATTTGATCATCTTGGGCTTGAATGGCGTGATTGGGTTCTCGTTTGAGGGTATGCAAACTCTACTGGCAATCGTTATCCTTGGGGGAGGCGTGATGTTGTTGATTGGTTGGCCGGGGTTCAAAGGTCATTTTGGCTTCATCTTGTTTTGTATCTGGGCTATCCTCACGGGGCTGACGACTTGGTTGAGTTTCAGCTACGACACACTTGTTATTGCCGTACTGGCAGTGTTGAGTGGGATCTTAATGGTCTTGGAGGAGAGCAGTCATTGACCTCATCCAAAGAAATCAATGAAGTTTACACCGTTGTAAACCGATAATCCCCGGGTTTTTGCTTGCCGAAGCCTGGGGATTTTGCTTGATGGATCGCGAATATATCTTTAGGACAGGAAAATCATATGTCGACAGATGGTTTTGTATTTATAATAGGGTAAGAAGTTGCTCACTATCAAAATGACATGGAGGAATGATGCAGCCTAATCCAATTCTCAAAAAGCTTGGTTTTTCGAATAGTGACCGCGTGGTCATTATTCACACCGATGATATCGGCATGTGCCAGGCATCGGTATCTGCGTTTGCAGACATGGTTGACTATGGCTTGATCTCAAGCGGTGCAGTCATGGTGCCATGTCCGTGGTTTCTTGAAGCCGCCGACTATGCCGTGTCGCACCCCAAAGCGGATCTGGGTGTTCATCTAACCCTGACTAGCGAATGGAAGACCTATCGCTGGGGACCGGTCAGCACCCGTGATCCAAAATCGGGTCTGATGGATGAACAGGGATTTTTTCATCGCAAATCGGAATCTGTGTGGGCAAATGCTGATCCTGATGCCGCATTTACCGAATTGGAATCCCAGGTCAGCCGTGCTTTGAGCGCGGGGATGAACCTGACTCACATTGATACCCACATGGGTTCCGTCGCGCATCCTGCGTTCATCCCGGGTTATGTGCAGTTGGCAAGCAGGTATGGTCTGCCAGCGATGATCCCGCGTATGTCAGCTGAGGACCTGGTTGCCAGTCAAAATGTTGACGCGCAGACCGCTGAGATGATCACCGACATGATCGCCACTTTGGATGATATGGGATTGCCTATGGTCGATTACATATCTGGGCTTGAATTAGATGATGCCTCTGATCGGCTTGGACAAGCCAAACAGGCATTGGGTGCCCTAAAACCAGGCATCACCCATTTCATCATTCATCCTTCCAAAGATACACCTGAATTGCGCCAGATCACCACTTCTTGGGATTGCCGGGTGGCGGACTATGAGACCTTTACCAATGATGCCACTCGAGAATTTATGATTAACGAGGGAATCCAGATCATTGGTTACCGAGATTTGAAATCATTAATGCCACCTGATCTTTGATGCCAATTATCACCAAAAGGAGAGATTATGACCGAACAACCTGTAACTGGAACGACCAAACTTAGTTTCAACTATAAATTCTTCTGGGGGGTAGCAGCCTTAGGCACCTCTTTGATTTCCGGGATCTATGGCGGGTTGCTAACCATTTTCTATCAGGATTACCTGGGGCTCAGTGCAAGATGGATTGGGATTGCCGCGACCATCTATGCCATCTGGAATGCCCTCAATGACCCGCTGTTTGGATACATTACAGATAATACCCGCAGTCGTCGCGGCCGGCGAATACCGTATATGCGCTTCACAGCACCCTTCCTGGCTTTGACCTTTATTCTGGTTTGGTTCGCCCCGCCAAAAGCCGGGCAGCAGACACTCTTTTGGTGGATGCTGGTCACAATGCTGTTGTATGACACCTGCTATACCATCATCGGTCTGGTTTATTCAGCATTGCTGCCCGAAATTACTGAATCCGATGCGCAGCGCAACAGCTTGCAGATTTCAAGTTCTTTGTTTGCGATGTTGGGCACATTGTTGGGGTTTGTCATTCCTGATTTTGTGCGTCCCAAGACGGGCGAGTCATCCCTAATCCCGCTTTATGTCGCAATGGTTATTGTAGCGCTGTTTGCGATGTCGCTGATCCTGATCACGACCTTCAAGATTAAAGAGCGCCGCGAGTTTGCAATTGTGGATAAGCCTGTAAAAGTAATGGATGCGATCAAATTCACGTTCACCAGCAAATCCTTCTTGATCCTGGTAGCTGAAAATTTTATGGCGATCTTGATGAGTTCGCTGCTGCTAGGTTCAATCTATTACCTGGCAGATTATGTTTTGAAATGGCCGGCGATCCAGTTGTTGGCATTTCTCTTCATCCCGCTGATCATTGGGATTCCGCTGACAACACTGGTACGAAAAAGGATGGGTGTGGTTGGCGCACAGCAGTTCTTGCTGGTTTTGGCAGGGATTGGATTGGTGGCTGTTGCGTTTGTTCCCGCACCCTTGATTCCTGCCTGTATTGCGCTGGCGGGATTGGGTTTGGCAGGTCCTCAAACGCTGACAAACGTGCTTTTTGCCCAGGTTGCCGATGAGGATGAGCTTAGGTCGGGGCAAAGGCGAGAAGGTGCGTTCTTTGGCGTTAATGCGCTCATCACCAAACCAGCCCAATCGGTTGCACTTTGGATCACGCCTTTCATCCTGGAGCGTACTAATTTTGTCACCCGTGCTTCAAACCTGGGCGAGATTTTCCTGGATCAACCCTCTGAAGCCATTTTCGGTATCAAAATTTTCAGCGGGGTTATCCCCGGTGTGGCTTGCCTGATAGGTGCTTTGATCCTAGTGTGGTATCCACTGCGGGGAAACCGTCTCAGAACCATCCAGGAGCAAGTGCTCACACTTCATCATCAAAAGAAGCAACAGCTTGAAGCACGTTTGGCTGGCGGCGAGGAATAAACCGAAGTTTAATTAGAGATCTAGTTAGAAATCCTAAAAATTTTACAAGGGATTAATAAAAAAAGAGCGGCTGGCTGGCCGCTCTTTTTGACTGAGACTTATAAGTGCAATTATGCATCTATCATATATTGATTGAATTACAAGCCTGATAGCTATTCTTCTGCTTCAGAGAATAAGACTTCCTCCAGGTCTTCATCTGGCAGTTCAACTTCTAATTCTACCTGCTCCTGTGGGGTGACGATTTGTATGATCCATCCCAAGGCAAACAATACTACCGCAAATAATGCGTACAATGCGACATTGCCCATATAGAAACTGACAACTTCGAACTCGTTTCCTTTAACCACCAATTGACCAAAACTCACCGCTTCTTTAACAATGCCGGAGGAATAAATAAGTGTCCATACAGCATACGCAAAAAGGAGGACGGCAAGAATATATAATACAAAACTGAGGACGGGGATTTTTTTGTTTTTCATTAAGATCCAACTTTCTAATTATTTATTTTGTGATGTGTCTA
>DAINBD010000050.1:0-10169 GCA_036733105.1 Candidatus Brevefilum sp.
AGGTCATCAGCCCAGATTTGCGGGGTGCCTATTATGACAGGTTGTGTCAGCCAGAGTGCCAGGCGGTCTGTTTGCAGCCCTGAAGGTTCAGGGAGTGAATAGGTGCTCAATAAGCGGTAGAGGTTGGCGATGGCAGGGTCAATGTTTGGTTGATCGAAGCAATTTTGGCAGCCGGCAAAGGAAGGATACCAATCAGGTCTTTCCACCCAGCGGTTCAAATCCTCGATTTGGGTGAAATTTTCCTCATAGACCCGGACATGCAATCGAATTACTGTACCTGTGCCTGGGGGGACAAAAGCACTTTGCGGGTCAACCTTCAAAAATCCAATCCTGTCGATGGTATTGATTAACAGGCACAGCTGTTCCTGATTGAGTTGGGTTTGAAGGTACCTGCATTCGCCCTCATCGCAGGAACGTACCACCAACAGCCCATCGCCATAGAGCACAAAGAAGGGTGTGTAACCGAATTGTTCCACCGGGTTAGCCGCAATGATGGCAGCTTCGACCATGACAGGTACTGCCTGCCAGGCGTGAGCTTCGAGGGCAGGCTGTGGTGTGCTGGTTGCAGAAGGTCCAAATGTGGACGCCAGGGATGGCGTCGACGAGGGGAGCAAGGGTGTGTTGGATGGTGGTAGGAGGGTCACGGATGCAGTTATTGTGGGCTGTGCTGTGATTGTGGGAAGTATTTGTTCAATCGGGACGCACGCAGACAGCCAAAACATCATCAGTGAGAGTAAAGTGATCAATTTTCTGAAGACAGAGCTGGTGAACCACATTGGCTTCATTGGGTTAATTCCTTCGCCTTGATTATAGTATGATTGTCAGTGCATGCTAAGAATCTTAGAAATAATTATGAGGTAGAATGAGCTGTCTTTTCTTGATTTTTTTGGTCAAAATTTACTAAAATGATCAGTCAAGAAATTATTTGATGTTCAACCCCCTGCAAGGAGGGACAATGCCAGACCTTACATCACAATTACTGCCAAAACTAAAGAGCCATCGCACGGGAGAGCTTCCTGTTGATGATGACATGATCCTGCCCTATTATGACGGGTTATCCCTGGTCAATATCCCGGGAACGATAAGCCGGCTTTTTGATGCACCTGGATTTGGAAAGCCTCCGTTGGATCAATCCTTATTGGATGCTATAGGCGGTCCTTATGAAAAGGTCATTCTCCTTTTGGTGGATGCAATGGGCAAGAATCTGTTCGATCGGATGCTGCAAACCCATGCCATGTCGGTTTGGAATAAGTACCGTGAGCAGGCGGTATATGCAACCCTGACGAGCATCTGCCCCAGTACAACGGCATCAGCACTCACCACGCTCTGGACGGGTGAAGGTCCCTCTGTGCACGGGATCATTGGCTACGAGATGTGGGCAAAAGAATTTGGGATGATCATCAACAATATTTCCCATTCAGCCGCAAGTGCGAATGGTGATATCGGTGGCCTGGCACGCTCAGGATTTGATCCGCATGCCTTTATTCAAAAGCCGCTCCTTGGAACCCATCTCAGGGAAAATGATGTCCAAACAACAGCATTCATACAAGCCCGAATTGCCAATTCTGGGCTATCGGTCATGCAGTTAGAGGATGTTCATGTCCGCACCTATATCGATGAAGCGGATTTGGGTGTCAATCTTGCGGATTATGTAAATCAACGCCCTGGCATCCGTGAATACATTTATGTTTACTACAGTGATGTGGATACGCTCATGCATCGTTATAGCGCAGAGGATGTCCGCGTTTCTCTCCAGTTTGAAACTTTCTCCAATGTATTTGAGAAGGCTTTCTTTGATCGTGTTTCTCCAACGATCGTGAAAGATGCCCTTTTTATCCTCACAGCAGATCATGGTTCCATCGCGACGGACAGGAACCCCAGGTATGATCTAGCTTTACACCCAAGCTTGATGGACTGCCTGGTGATGAAGCCAACCTGTGAGAATCGTTTGGCTTTTTTGTACATTAAACCCGGTAAACAAGGAACAGTACGAGAATATTTTGCCCGTACATGGCCAGATAAGTTTTTCCTGGTTGAACCTCAGATCGCGCTTGAAAACGGGCTGTTTGGCAAAGGTCCATTCCGGGAACATGTTCTTGATCGGATGGGTGATTTGATTGCTGTGGCAAGGCGAGATGCGTATTTGTGGTGGGCACCCAAACCCAACTTGATGGCAGGACGTCATGGGGGGTTGAGTGAGGAAGAAATGCTTGTACCCTTTTATGCACTCCCGCTGGGAGCCATTTCTTAAATTTTGGATTTTTGCCAGCCCTGTTCATTTTTGAGTGGAAAGAGTAACAAGCGTCGTAATTTTACGACGCTTGTTTCATAACCCAAATGGATTTGCTCTATGCTGTTGTCAGATAGCGTGAAAGCTCCCAATCGGTGACACTTGTACGGAAATCTTCCCATTCCGCCAGGCGAGCTTTGGTGAAGACCTCTGTGATGTTTTTACCAAGAGAGCTTTTCAATACCTCGTCATCCTCAAATTCGTTCAATGCTTCCAACAGAGATCCCGGCAGCATGTCGATATTCAATTTTTGCCGCTCCTCATAGGTCAACTCGTACACATTCAAATTGTTCAAAGATGGGGGGCAGGGAAGGTCGCGATCAATGCCGTCAAGGCCTGCTGCAAGCATAGCGTTGAAAGCAAGATAAGGATTGGTTGAAGAATCCGGGAAACGGAGCTCAAGGCGAACAGTACCGGGTTTACCGGTGACCGGTTGCGGGATGCGAATCAATGCTGAGCGATTAACCTGAGCCCACCCGATATAGACTGGCGCTTCATATCCCGGTACCAAGCGCTTATAGGAGTTCACTGTTGGATTGGCTACGGCTGAAAGCGCCCTGGCATGTGTAAGCTGCCCGGCAATAAACTGATGTGCCAGTCGGGATAGATTGTAAGGATCGTTTGCGTCGTAGAAAAGGTTGTCGCCATCCAGAGTAAATATGGATTGATGGCAGTGCATGCCGGAACCGTTGATGCCATAGATCGGTTTAGGCATGAAGGATGCGATCAAACCGTGTTGAGCAGCAATTGCCTTAACGGCGTATTTGAGGGTAAGGACATTATCGGCTGTTTTCAGGGCATCCGCAAAACGGAAATCAATCTCATGCTGTCCCAGGGCAACTTCGTGATGCCCCACTTCGATTTCCAAGCCCATCTCACTCAGGGCTGCCATTAGCTCCGTTCGCACCTGGACAGCTTTATCGTCGGCAGAGAAATCAAAATATCCGCCTACATCATGAGGGACTGGGTGGATGTTTTCTTTCCCGTTCTGGAGGAATAGGAAAAATTCGGGCTCTGGACCGACATTGTAGATCCAATTGCGTTCACTTTTAAGTGTATCTAATTGCCGCTTCAAGACACCCCGCGGATCGCCTTCAAAAGGTTCACCATTGGGTTTGAAGATGTTACAAAGCACCCGCGCCCGCCGCATTTCGATTGGTGTCCAGGGCAGGATGGCATAGGTGTCCGGATCGATCACCAGGTGCATATCGCTCTCCTGGATCCGCGCAAATCCTTCGACGGACGATCCGTCAAACCAAATGCCTTCTGTCAAGGCTTGTTCAACCTGGCTCAAGGGGCCATCAACACTCTTTACGACACCGTTGACGTCGGTGAACTGAAAGGAAATAAATTTTACATTGTCTTCTTTGATACGATTGATGATATCTTCGCCGTTCATTTTTTACTATCTCCAATTCAATAGGTTAGTAAATTGACAGGCGCATGGCAAGATACTTGTGCAAGTACTGAATACCAAAAAATCCTAGGCAGTCACGTACACATGGACACTATGGGAGCTTTGAGCTGTATGTCACCATACAGGTTTGAACATCCATTTTGATAATTTTGGAAATTTTGGACCCGTGTTCAGGTCCAGGAGGCTTCCGCTGATCGTTCGATTTTTCCCATAACGGGTTAGCACTCTCCTCGCAGAGAGGAACCTCCACCTCGTCGTCTCATTTTTTCCAAATGAGATTCAGCCGCTTAATTCCCAATTATTCAGTTGTAAACCCCTTTACCTGGCAAACGCGACAAGTCGATTTGCCTGCGCCAATAAGAATGAGGTGTTTATACCATAAATATTGTTTTTGTGGGGCAGTTTCCCAAAATTCACTCTTGACATAGAACAAAAGTTCTGTATAATTAGAACATAAGTTCTGATTACCAAAGAGGAGTACACAATGAATCCTTCCCATCTTTTTATAAACGCTGAGAGTGCATACCTGGATTGGCTTCCAGGGCGGTTGATCCGAAATCGTCATAAATCCATAAAATCCGAAAATAATTTCAATAGGCATCAAGGTATGACAACCGGTCAATTGCTCACCTCGGTGGATCCTTTGCCGCCGCGGTCCATTTTATTAGGCAGATGCCAGGATGGGTTGCCCTTGTTGATGGGGTTATCAAACCCAGAAATCGGGGCAATTTTGATTGGCGGTGATCCGGGAAGTGGAAAGACCCATCACATCCAGGTTTTGGTTGACTCAGCCACTCGGACACATGCCCCTCATGACCTCCAGGTCGTGGTATTGTCCCACAAACCGGATGAATGGGACCTTTTGTTCAATAATGACAGGGCTCGCCGATACTTCCAGAGCTGTCATGCCTGGTATGACAGACGTGCCGAGGATGTCATTCAATCGCTTTATAACCTGGCAGGATCAAGGCGCGATTCACAAAAAGAAGGTCCAACAATGCTTTTCATCTTGGATGATTTGAATTTTGTTGAAATCCTGAACTTTGAAGCGCAATTCCAACTGCACTGGTTATTAACCTATGGGGCACAATCCAACATCTGGGTGATCGGTGCCATCAACGCAAGCCTGGCGGGCAGGTATCGGTTTTGGTTGGAATCGTTCCGTACGCGAATCATTGGGCGCGTCCGGTCGAGCCTTCATCTCAGTGAAGTAACACTGCAAGATGAGATCAGGATGAAAACCCTGGAGCCATCAACTTTCCGGGTGTGGTCTGGAAAGGATTGGATGACCTATCAAATTCCGTTATTAGGCGATTGATCGATACTGGAGGTATGTATGGATATCGGCATGTTATGGTTTGATAATGACCCCAAATCAGACCTGCAAAGTAAAGTGAATAGAGCCGTTGCCTATTATCAAAAGAAGTATGGAAAGAACCCCAATATGTGTTTTGTTCATCCCAGCATGCTCGCGCAGGGAAAATCGGAAACTGGTCCTGTTGCTGTCCGTGCCAACCCGACTGTGATCCCACACCATTTTTGGATCGGCATCCAGCCACTTGAACCTCAACCTGAGCGTTGATCCTCGTTGATCCTAAATTGACTAAGGTCGAATCTCAGCCAGGAACCCCTCAATTAACCTCAAGCCAATTACGATAAATCTGGGACTTATTTTGGGGATCTTTCCAAGGACAGGGTCCGAAATCCATAGGTGTTGACAATCCTGGTGTTCCCCAACTTGCTTTCTCGAACGGTATCAGGGCGGTAGATATGGATGTGACCATGGATATGGATGGCAGGTTGAATGGTGCGGACCAGCCACTTAAATGCCCTGACTCCCTGGTGGCAGCGATCCTCCTGGTCGTGGATACCCCATAATGGGGCATGTGTGACAAACACATCCAAATAACGCCCAAAACGCAATTTATTCCGGATAAGTCCTGGGATCAATTGCAGCACCATCGCCCACATTTGAGCCTGGGTATATTGGTGTTTTCCTTCGTTATAGCTTAGGCATCCCTCGATCCCTGCCAGTAACAAATCCGTTTTTGAATCTCGAATAGTCTTTTTGTGAAGATTTACTGCCCCCCATGGGGCGGTGCGAGGCGTTTTTGTTCCAAATTCGATATCCTTGGCATGGTTACCGAGCACATAATAAAGAGGGACATTAAGGGAGGATTGGATATATTCCACATAATGATAAGAAAGGTCGCCGCAGCTGATAGCTAGATCAATGTGCTTAAACCGCTCCTTGATGTTGGGGCTGTAAACTCGCAGGCATTCCTTGTCACTGACGGTCAAAAGGTGTACAGGATCCTTATCAGGCATATATCCGATCCCCTTTTATTCCCCGATTTTGATCAATCAGCATAGGTCAGTCTCCGGTTGCTACAGCCAATGCAATGGCTTTGTTCCGGTCGTGGCTGATGCTAACAGACCATTCTGTTAATCCCTGCTGGTCAGCAACGATTTTTGCGTTGCCATACAAATTCAAGACCGGTTGACCTGTTTCCAAATGTAAAATCTCAATCTCCCGCCAATTGACATAGCCAATGCCGGTTCCCAATGCTTTGGATACCGCTTCTTTGGCAGCAAACAAACCACTAAGTGCCTCGTTTCGGTTCTGTGCCTGTTCGATTTCGCTGGGCGTGTAGACTCGTTCAATAAACCGATCTCTGATGGCGGGCTTTATTTCCGCTAAACGAGAAATTTCAATGATGTCAATTCCACTGCGTATGGTCATATCATTTCCTCACGGTCCGGCAATCGCGATCCCAAGTCGATCAGGATCAAGATATTTTTGGCTTACTCTTAGGATATCTTCGGCGGTGATAGATTGGATGAGATCTGGATAGGTAAGAAAGTAGTCCATACCCAAATTGAACCGCTCCATATTCAAAAGTGAGACTGCCACGCCGCTGTTTGATTCAAGAATGAGCGGCATTCGTCCCAGAAAATAAGATTTACTGTCACCAAGCTCTTCCTCTGTCACAGGCTCATTAATAAAACGTCTGGCTTCTTTCACCATCAATTGGATGGCTTGATCAATATTGCGGGGGTTGACGCCTGCGATCAACTCCCAGGAGCCTGGTCCCATGCCGAGGTTCAGGGAGGAATAGGCGTAATATGCCAACCCTGAATCTTCGCGCACACTTTGACCAACGCGCCCCATCATACCAAACTCGCCAAGGATATTATTCCCAAGTCGCAGTGCATGGAAATCGGGGGAAAGACGACTTGGGGCAAGGCAGCCCATGACGATATCTGCCTGTGATTTTCCCGCGATGATGACGCGTTTTTTCTCCTGATCCAGTGGAGGTTTGACGGGCGGAATTTCAGGCAGTGCAGCTTGGTGAGGATTATTCCAGTCACCCAGAGCCTGCTCGACGGCAAGGATGGCACGATCAGGTTCAACTGCACCCACCAGCACCACGACCATTCCCAAAGGACCGTAAGTTGAATTGTAGAACTGAACCAGGTCTTCACGGCTGATGGCAGCCACGGTTTCAGGATAGCCTTCTTCGGCGTACTGGTAGGGATGGTCTTTAAAAATGATCTGGTCGAAGGCAAGTGCAGCCATGGATGAAGTATCTTGGGCTCGGATTGCCAGGGCTGTCAGCAACTGGTTCTTTTGACGGCGACATTCTTTTTCCGGAAAAGTCGGTGATTGTAAACTCTCTGCGACCAATCCCAAGATGAGATCAAGGTCCTCACTGAGACAATGGGCGCTGAACGATGTGCTCAGGGTACCCGAGGAAAACCCCAGGCGTGCGCCAATTGATTCGATCTCGTTGTACAGGGCTTGAGTGTCATGTTTGGCAGTTCCCAGCATCAGTCCATTTGCTGTCAGATAAGCCAAACCGAGTTTTTCGAGAGGGTCAAGAATGCTGCCGGTTTTGACATAGCCTTTGATGGAAAGAGTGGCGCTGTTGAAATTTGACCGAACAAGGATGGTGATCCCATTGGGGAGCGCTGTGCGGGTAATATTTTCCGGACCGGGCAGTGCGCTGCGATGATCTTTGGAGTGAGGTGTGTTCATATGATATCTTAACTTTCCTTGGGAATAAAAAAACCAACCACGCGGTTTTCTGGGACGAGATATTTCTGAGCAGCAATCATCAGGCTTTCAGGGGTGACCTGGGAAAGGTAGTGGACATAATTTTCGAACCAGTCATAACTCGCAAATATTTCACTGTACCCAAGCCAGAAAGCCTGGTTGGTGATCTCCTCACTACTGTAAGCAAACAGGGCTTTGGCTTGCTTGATCGCTCGTTCGATTTCCTGAAGCGTAATGCGGGTATCCAGGACTTTGAGCATTTCCTGATCGACTGCTGTTAGAACTTCTTCCGGCGGTCGGTTTGGGGGAACTGTCAGGTTGATCGTGTAAAGGTAGGGATCATAGGTGGCTTGCAGGGCACCATGGCACGAAATTGCGATTTCCGTTTCTACGAGGGCACGGTAAAGGCGGCTGGTCCTGTTGGAAGTCCCGCCAGAGCCGAACATGTTCAGGCTGCTTGGTCCGGTCAGCACGCTGTCTAAAACGGTCAGTCTGAAAAAGTCAGGATCACTTGCCGCAGGTGCCCGGTAGCTAATTTGGAGAAAACACGTCTCACCCGGTCCGCTAACAGATACGTGTTTTTCATCGGTGAGCGGAGGTTCGGCTGGAATTGGAACTTGAGGCAGAATATGGCTCGAAATCGATCCGAATTGGGCGCTGATCTGCTCGAGCAGGGAATCTGTTTCAAAATCACCGGCGACCGCCAGGATGGCATTTCCAGGGTGGTAATAAGCACGATAATGGTCGTAAAGATCATCGCGCGTGATCGATTCAATATCCTCCTTCAGCCCGATGACTTCAGTACCGTAGGGATGGACTGAAAAGGCAGCGTCTTGAACAGCTTCTCCCAGCAGGAAAAGCGGTTCGTTTTCATTTCCTTCTCTTTCGGAAATGATCACGGTCCTTTCGCGCTCGACTTCCTCAGGGATGAAGCGGCTGTTTGCCATCCGGTCTGCTTCCAGTGCCAGGCTGATTTCAAAGATATGCGCAGGCAAAGTTTCAAAATAGGTTGTCCAATCGAGGTAGGTCATGGCATTCCAGATCCCACCTACCCGTGAAATTTCCCGATCGAGGTAGCCAGGCGGGAATTGTTGTGTGCCTTTAAATTGCATGTGCTCGACCCAATGGGAAATGCCCGTTTTACCTTTGGTTTCGTTGCGCGAACCCACTTTGTACCAAACCCAGGTGCTGATGATGGGTGCAGTGTGGATTTCCTTGAGATGGACGGTCAGACCGTTATCGAGTGTCAGGAATGTTGTTGTACTTGTCATATGTTGACGCTCACTTATGATCCGGTTAAGAATCGATATAGAAACTTACGTGAAACAAGAAGTTTCTTGTTCAAATGGTAGCCATCATTATATTCGATAATCCACGCCAAAATAAACAACCTGGTATTGTCTATTCGATTGTGAAAAACTCGCATATCGGCTAATGATTAATTTATGATAAAATAAATTTATCGTTACTTCCACTGAAAACGCATCCGAATATTGGGCGGGTAATTCAAAGGGGGGATCCTGTTTTGAAAAACACCGTCCTTATCAACATCCCATAATCTGTGTGCTTGCACGGCCATGGATGTAAATCAGTATATCGAAGGATCTTGTGTCAACCTTAATCTACAGGAGGTATTTAAAGATGGCAAAAAATTCTCGAACAATATTTTTTATTGTGCTGACTGAATTTTTATTGGCCATGAGCTTGGTGGATGCAAAACCCGTCTCTGCGGCGGACACGGATGACTTTGTGATTACCGTCAAGACGGACAACCCGGGCACATCTTCCAGCACACAATTCACCATCCCAACCACAGGTACGGGATATGACTACGATGTGGATTGTGATAACGATGGTGTGAATGAATTTTCAGATGCAACTGGCAATGTCACCTGCGATTATGCTGCAGCGGACACATACACGATCCGTATCAAGGACGCCAGCAGTTTGGGCACGGGCTTTCCCCGTATTTATTTCAACGGAGGCGGAGATGCACAGAAATTACTGACTGTCCAACAATGGGGTAGGGGTCAGTGGACTTCTATGGAAAGGGCTTTTCGGGGGTGTTCCAATTTGTCCATACCGGCATCCGACAATCCTGATCTCTCTAATGTAACGAACATGAGTGCGATGTTCGGCTATGCCAGCAACTTCAATTCACCTATCGGTGGGTGGGACACCAGCACCATCACGAACATGAACTCAATGTTTTATGGGGCAAGTGTCTTCAATCAGGATATCAGCACCTGGGACACCAGCAGCGTCACGAATATGGGTTCAATGTTCGGAAATGCCAGCGCCTTCAACCAGGATATCAGCGGGTGGATCACCAGTCAAGTCACGAATATGAGCGGGATGTTCACGAGCGCCAGTGCCTTCAACCAGCCATTAGCGGGGTGGAACAC
>DAINBD010000051.1:0-9849 GCA_036733105.1 Candidatus Brevefilum sp.
CGAGATTCTCGCTGAGGCGCAATTGGTTTTGGTAGATATCCCCGAAGAACAAATTGCGGGTGTTGATATGGATGCTTTAGGCTGGCGGGTTTACCCGGATGAGGAGGACAAATGATAAAGGCGTATTTTCGCCCCGCAACACTGGACGAAGCAGTGGCTTTATTGATGGACAAAAATAAAAACCTGAAGCCTTTGGGTGGGGGGACACGCTTGAGCCGTGAACAGGCAGAACTTTCAGGCGTGGTAGATTTACAAGACTTGAGCCTGGATTACTTGATTAAGGAAGCAGGGTGGTTAAAAGCTGGCGCAAGCCTTACTTTGGGATCTCTATTAGCACACTCAGATGTGCATCCCGAAATTAAGCGTGCAATTCGTATAGATTCACACCAAAACATGCGTAATGCCGCCACATTAGGGGGATGGTTGGTCAGCAGTGATGGCCGATCGATCATTTCTACCCTTCTTTTAGCGCTGGATGCCCGCCTCATCTGGGAGCCTGGCAAACAAGAAGTCCAGCTTGGAGATTGGCTGCCGGTTCGAAAGATGGAAGCACCTGGCGTTTTGATCACTGAAATTGAATGGCGAGATGACCTCAAGCTTGCGTTTGAATATGTTGCCCGTTCACCAAAGGACAAACCCATTTTGATTGTTGCAGCTGCGCAGTGGAAATCTGGCAGGACCCGTGTTGCTTTGGGCGGGTTTGGAGATAGCGCTATCATCGCCATGGATGGACCGGAAGCGAACGGTGCTGATTTGGCAAGCCGGGATGCTTATTATGAAGCTGAGGATCAGTGGGCGACGGCGGTTTATCGAAGGGAAGTGGCGGCAAAACTTGCTTTGCGATGTGTGGATCGGTTGACTGCTGGACAAGAAAGCGAGGCTTGAAATGAAGGTTGTTCTTAACATCAACCAGCAAGAATACCCGATGAACGTTCCGGAAAGCGAACGCCTTTTGGATACATTAAGGAGATTAGGTTTTTTCAGTATCAAAAGCGGCGGTTGTGAAAAGGGAGAATGCGGGGCGTGTGCGATATTGTTCGACGGTCAGACGGTGAACAGCTGCACCATGTTGACGGCGCAAGCTGAAGGACATCACATTGAGACGGTGGAATCCATGGGTGAACATCCTAATCAGGGATGGAAAAAAACCAGAGGATTGAGCATCATTCAGCAGGCGTTTGTTGAAACGGGTGCAATCCAGTGCGGATACTGCACACCGGCGATGGTATTGGTGACCAAAGCGCTTCTGGATCGCAATCCCTCCCCATCGGAAGATGAGGTAAGGGAGGCGTTATCGGGTGTGCTTTGCCGCTGCACAGGCTATGTCAAACCGGTTCAGGCAGTCTTACGAGCTGCAGCCATATTGCGCGGTGAACGAGTCCCACCGATTGATGGACCTATCCAAATTACCGAATCCCTGGATATGGGGAAGGACAGGGGTGTAGGAGGGGCACCATTTGCACCAGGTGGAGAAACCTTGACTGAAACCCGCGTTTTTCCCAAATTAAAAGTTGTCGATCCGCATGCCAAAATGAAAACCGTCGGTCATGCCGAGCCAAAAGTGGACGCGGTTAAGCTCGTTCAGGGGAAACCGGCTTTTACGGCTGATTTTGAAAAACGGGATATGCTGGTAGCAAAAGTTTTGCACAGTCCTCATGCCCATGCGCAGATCAAGCACATTGATACCACACAGGCAAAGGCTTTGCCGGGTGTGGCAGCCGTGCTCACCTGGCAGGATATCCCCCGTGTGGCATATTCCACTGCAGGGCAGTCACATCCGATCCCTGGTCCATTGGACACCTTTTCTCTGGATAAAAAAGTGCGCTTCGTCGGCGATAGAGTGGCTTTTGTCGCTGCTGAAACGGCGGAAATCGCTGAGGCAGCGCTCAAATTGATCAAAGTTGACTATGAGGTTCTTCCTGCTGTCTTAGATCCAACCCAGGCAATGGCAGAAGGCGCTCCGATCATCCACGATGAGCCGGAATTTGTGAATTTTGATGCATCTGACCCATCCAGGAACCTGGCAGCAGAAATCCGGATCGATATCGGTGATGTCGAGAAGGGATTTGTTGAGGCTGATCAAATCTTTGAAGGCGAATATGAAGTACCAAAAGTTCATCAAGCCTATATCGAACCCCATGTGGTGGTGACTTTTTGGGATGAAGATGATCGATTGGTTATTCGCACCAGTACCCAGGTGCCGTTTCACGTCCGAAGACAAATCGCGCCTGTGCTGGGGCTTCCCATCAAGCGGATCCGGGTGATCAAACCGAGGATCGGTGGCGGATTCGGGGGAAAACAAGAGGTACTGATTGAAGATGTCGCCGCACATTTGACGATTGCGACCGGGCGTCCTGTGATCTATGAGATGACACGCGAGGAAGAATTCCTGGGAGGTCGTCCAAGGCACCCCATGCGAATTCGGATGAAGACTGGCGTGAAATTGGATGGAACCATCACGGCCAATGAGATGTATTGCCTCAGTGATACCGGCGCGTTGGGCTGCCATGCGCTGACCGTTGCCGGGAACACAGGGCACAAGGCAATGGCGCTGTACGTGGGAGATGAACCCTACCGTAAAGATCCCAACATTCGATTTTATTCAGATGTGGTTTACACCAACACGGTTCCCTCCGGCGCATACCGGGGATACGGTGTTCCCCAGGGTTTTTGGCCTGTTGAACGTCATATGGAAACCATAGCCCGTGAATTAGGGCTGGATCCGATTGCATTCCGGTTAAAGAATGCATTGCGATCGGGAGAGATTCATCCATTTAGCAAGGCGTGGAGTGAGGGACGAGAACCCAAACCAGAGACCATTCATACGATTGGACTAGAAGAATGCGTCCAGCAAGGACGTATGGCAATCGATTGGGATCATAAATTTGGAAACGAAGATTGGCATATAATTTCTGGGAAAAAGCATTTACGAAAAGGTATTGGTGTCGCTATGGTGATGCAAGGAACAGCTATCCCCTACTTGGACATGGGCGGAGCAAGCATCAAAATGAATGACGATGGCTCCTTCAACCTGCTGGTTGGGGCAACGGACCTGGGTACAGGATCCGATACGGTACTGGCGCAAATGGCGGCAGAGACTCTGGGCGTTCCCCTGGAGGATATTATTGTTTACTCATCGGACACGGACATGACCCCCTTTGATAAGGGTGCGTATGCTTCGAGCACGACCTACATTTCGGGTGCCGCAACTGTGAAGGCTGCAGAAATTGTGGCTGAGCGCATCAGAGTGCGAGCCTCGATGATGTTTGCTGAAGAAGGGTTTGAGATTGACCCGGGAGAAATCCTGCTCGAAGATCGAAAAGCGATTGCACCAAGCGGTAAATCCTTTAATTTCGAGGAAATTGCGCTTAATGCACTTCACCAGACGGACCAGGAACAGATCATGGGCGTCGCTTCGCACATGTCCCCAGTTGCACCCCCGCCCTTTGCTGCACAGTTTGCTGAAGTGACAGTGGATATCGAAACGGGGATGGTGACCGTGGATAAGCTTGTTATGGCTGTTGATTCTGGCGTCATCATCAACCCGGTAACGGCATCGGGTCAAATTGAGGGAGGGATGGCGCAGGCATTGGGGTATGCGGTCAGTGAGGAATTGGTTTATGACGAGTTGGGCAGACCTCGGGAAACAGATCTGGAGGATTACCATATCTTCCGGGCTGATGAAATGCCTGATTTGACGACGATTTTTGTCGAAACCTATGAACCTTCGCACCCTTATGGGGCTAAAGCAGTTGCGGAAATCCCACTGGATGGGGTTGCCCCAGCTGTAGGAAATGCGATCCTGGATGCTTGCGGTGTATCCCTTAATCGAATCCCTGCTCTGCCTGAAACGATTTGGCAAGCATTAAAACGATAAAGCTTCGGTGATGAGGTTAACCACATAATGATAAAAGATATCCGGGCACCCTATAAGAATATTGACAACAAAGTTTATGTGATTGGGCATGTAAATCCTGACACCGATGCTGTTGCTTCAGCCATGGCATACGCCTGGCTGCTGCAAGAACGGGATGGGATAAATGCTATTCCAGCCCGGGCAGGAAAGATCAATCGCCAGACCTCGTGGGTGCTGCATACCCTTGATTTGGACCCACCGATACTTTTTAATGATGCTTCTCCCCGCTTTGAATCGGTGATCAGGCGCCTTGATACCGTTACCCCTGATCGACCATTGGGAGAAGCGTGGTCTATACTCAGCAGAACTGGTGGGATTGCACCGGTCGTGAACCCGGATGGAACACCGTACGGGTTGATCTCTGGTAAGTCCATGTTTACCTTCTTAAGCCGATTGATGGGACCTCATCCAAGATATAAGGAAATGACCCTGGCTGAACTTTTAGATATTCCCTGCAGGGAGGCATGTGAGACGGAAGTTGCCCGGTTTTCAGCCACAACTCGCATCAGGGATGTGATCAATCGTATCTTAAGGGATGAAGTGGATGAATTCTGGGTACTTGATGAAAATAAGCGTTACCTTGGGGTTTGCCTGCAGCGTGATTTGCTCCACCCACCCCGCATCAAGATCATCCTTGTGGATCATAACGAACCGCAGCAATCTTTAGGTTCGCTTGCCGATGCTGAGTTGATCGAGATCCTGGATCATCACCGCTTGGGCAACCCAACCACGCACGAACCGATCCGGTTCACAGTGGATGTCGTCGGGAGTACCAGTACACTGGTCTCTGAACAAATCGAAGAGGCTGGGTTGAAAGCACCTTTTGAACTGGCCGGATTAATGTTGGCTGGATTGTTGTCCGACACCTTGATCCTGTCCTCACCGACGACCACGGAAAGGGACCATGAGGCAGCCAAACGCCTGGCGCGTTGGGCATTTAACTGGGGTTCTCCTCTTGAGGATGAAACGATCGAATCTTTCGGAAAAAAGGTTCTTTCTGCTGGATCTGGTTTATCAAGCAGGGAGCCTTTGGACGTGGTCACAACGGATATGAAAATTTATGAGACCGAAGCCTACCAGTTTGCAATATCGCAGGCAGAAGTTACTGATCTTTATGAGATGAATGAGTATTTGGACCAGCTGCGAGACGCCCTTCAAAACCTGCGTGAACATCGCAGCCTGGATTTTGCCGTCTTAATGGTAACTGATGTTGTCCAGGGACAGAGCCGGTTGTTATTGGTGAATGCACCGATGGTACTGGATGAATTGCCATATCTGCCCGCATCAGATGGAACGCATTTAGCCGAAGGTGTTGTATCACGCAAAAAGCAGTTGTTGCCGGTGATCTTAAGTTTGCTTGAGGACTAAGATGGAAATATTAGCAGCATTAAAACAATCCGTTGAAGCAGGAAAACCAGTTGCACTCTGCACTGTGGTCAATACAAAAGGTGCTGTGCCCCGCCATGCCAGTGCAAAAATGATCGTTTTTGGCGACGGACGCACCCAGGGAACTGTTGGGGGCGGTGAGGTCGAGAACCTGGTTCGGCTTGAAGCCCTGGAATCATTGAAGGATGGGAAGACGCGCTTTCTCAATTATGACCTTATAGACATTGAAAAGGGCGATCCGGGTGTGTGTGGAGGTAAGGTATCCATTTATGTCGAACCCTACTCGAGAAAACCTACCGTGATCGTGGTCGGTGCTGGTCATGTCGGAAGGTCGGTTGCGCATCTGGCGAGTTGGCTTGGATTTCACGTGGTCATCAGTGATGACCGGGTTGATCTATGCACGCCAGAAATGACGCCAGGTGGGGATGAATACCTTCCAATTCCTATTCAGGAAATCCCCAAGCAAATGGTGATCGATTCTCAAACCTACCTGGTGCTGGTGACACGCGGCGTGGACGTGGACGTGGCTGGATTGCCAGCTCTGCTCGATACCGATGCTCCGTATATCGGGCTGATCGGGTCAAAGCGCAGGTGGGAGCATACCCAGGAAAAACTGAGAGCGGCTGGCATTCATGATGAAGCCATTCAAAGGATCAAATCGCCGATTGGCTTGTCTATCCAGGCAGAAACGCCCGATGAGATTGCCGTGAGCATCATGGCAGAGATCATTTCAAATCGCAATCAGAGCACCAAACACACTCGCAAAGGATAAGCGGAGAAAATAATGATGTGGCAGAAATATATCCTGGCAGAATCGATTCAAGATGCCGTTTCGGTATTGGTCAGCGAAGGATCGCAAGCTCGGATCATTGCTGGCGGCACAGACCTGATCCTTGAAATTGAACGGGGTGTTCGGAAGGACATCAAGACGATCATCGATATCACAAAGATCCGCGGTTTGGAAGAGATTTATGAAGATCAGGATGGCTTGATCCACTTAGGACCCCTCGTGACCCACAATCATGTGGTTGCATCACCATTAATTCGTGAAAAGGCATTTGCGCTGATGCAAGCTTGCTGGGAAATCGGTTCACCGCAGATTAGAAACCGGGGCACCGTGGCGGGCAACCTGATTACAGGTTCCCCTGCAAATGATGCCATCAGTCCCCTGATGGCAATGGATGCAAAAGTGAAATTGCTTTCCACTCGGGGAGAACGTGTGATCCCTTTGGCGGATTTTTATACCGGCGTCCGGAAAACTGTGATGGAGCCGGATGAAGTCCTTGTCGATATCTTCTTTGATGGGCTGACCCCAGATCATCAATCCTATTTTATCAAGACGGCTTTGCGAAAAGCTCAGGCGATTTCTGTGATCAACATCTCTGTTGTCCTTAAGATTGTCGATGGCATTGTTCAAGACCCTCAAATCACGCTCGGTTCTACGGCTCCGACCATTATTCATGCAGAGGAAGCTGAAAGTTTTCTTGCGGGGAAGGCATTAATTGAATCCGTCATTGCAGAGGCAGAATCTCTGACAGCCTCTGCCGCCAAACCGATTTCGGATGTGCGCGGGTCTGCTGAATACAGGGATTACATGGTTGGTGTGATTGCAAAACGTGCATTGCAAGCTATTCAGAATGGCGTTGATAAAGATAAAATCCCCTGCAATCCAATCTTATTGATGGGGTCGGGTTTTTACACCAGCGCCCCCAGAGACGCTTGGAACGGAAAAGAGATTCACACCTGGATCAATGGTAAGGAATTCCGCTTTACCACAGGATTTGACAAGACCTTGCTCAATCTCATTCGGGATGAGGCAGGGCTTATCGGCACCAAAGAAGGTTGTGCAGAAGGTGAATGTGGAGCTTGCACGGTATATTTGGATGGGCGAGCCGTGATGAGCTGCCTGGTGCCTGCACCAAGAGCCCATGGTTCGGAAATTGTGACCATCGAAGGTCTCCGTTCCAAAGAAATGCTACATCCTTTACAGGAATCGTTTATGAAATATGGAGCGATCCAGTGCGGTTACTGTACACCAGGATTTCTTATGTCTGCGGCAAAGCTGTTGGAAGAACGCGAAACGCCGTCACAAGCGGAGATCCGCCAGGCGATCACAGGCAATCTGTGTCGGTGCACGGGTTACTACAAGATCATCCAGGCAATTGAAAAAGCCAGCATTTCGCATAGATGAAGGGCTGAAGGTTCAGGTAAAAGGAGAAATTATGGCTTACATCGGAAAATCAGTTACTAGGATCGATGTCAAGGATAAGGCAACCGGAGAAGCACTTTATCCTGGTGATTATAACTTTGCAGACCAGGTTTATATGAAAATCTTGTTTGCCGGTCGCCCTCATGCAATCGTCAAAGCGATTGATACATCCCAGGCGGAAGCCATGAAGGGTGTGCTGGCTGTTTTCACGGCGAAGGATGTCCCTATCAATGAGTATGGTTTGGGTTTACCCGATCAACCAGTCTTATGTGGTCCAGGTTCTGACAAGCCCTTTACTGATCGGGTTCGGTTTGTTGGCGATCAGGTAGCGCTTGTCATTGCTGAAACGGTTGAAATTGCCGAATTGGCTTGCAAAAAAATCCAGGTGACCTATGAAGATTTACCAGTGGTCAGCACATTGGAGGATGCACTCAAGGACGATCCCGTGCTTGTCCATCCTGACCGGGATTCGAATATTTTCTGTCATTACCAGATCCGCCATGGGGATGTGGATGAAGCTTTCAAACACTGTGATGTGATCGTTGAGGGTGAATATCATACCCCGGTACAGGAACATGTCTATCTCCAGCCGGAAGCCGGGGTTGCTTATATTGACTCCGAAGATAGGGTTACTGTTGTTGTGGCAGGGCAATGGACGCACGAAGACCGGGAGCAAATTGCCCATGCATTGGATTTGCCAGAGAAAAAGGTCAGGGTGGTCTACCCAGCCATTGGCGGGGCTTTTGGCGGACGTGAGGACATGTCCGTCCAGATTGTGTTGGCATTGGCGGCGATGCGTTTACATGAGCGCGGGATCGATCGTCCGGTGAAAAATGTATGGAGCCGCGAGGAATCAATCATTGGTCATCATAAACGCCATGCTTACTGGATGAAAGGCAAATGGGGAGCCACAAAAGATGGGAAAATTCTTGCAGCGGATGTCGAGCTTATTGCGGATGGCGGGGCTTATGTCTATACCTCACCCAAGGTGATGGGCAACGCGATTATCCAGTCTACTGGACCGTATAACATCCCTAATGTGCGCGTGAATGCCGATTCAGTCTATACCAACAATGTCCCAGGCGGTGCCTTCCGCGGCTTTGGAGGTCCGCAAGGTGCCTTCGAATCAGAAATGCAGGTCATCCGTCTGGCTGAAGCATTGGGTATGGATCCGGTAGAATTTCGGATGCTTAATCTGATCGATGACGATTCAATCCTTTCGACAAACGTAAAACCGCCCAAAGGGGTGACGATCAAACCGGTTTTGGCAGCCTGCGCAGAAAGATCCGGTTGGAAAGAGTCACCAACAGGCTGGAAACCACCTGGAAAGCTTTCAGCAGATGGCGTTATCAAACGTGGACGAGGGATTGCCTGTGCGTTTAAGAACATTGGCTTTTCTTACGGCTATCATGAAAACAGTGCTGCGACAATTGAACTGTATGGCGAGGACGAAATTGAGCGGGTTATCCTTCATCAAGCTGGTGCTGAGGTGGGTCAGGGTGCGCATACAGCCTTCAAGCAGATGGCTGCGGAAGCATTGGATGTGTCGTTGGAAAAAATTGAGACGATCTTTTCAGATACTGCCTTTACGGGTAATTCAGGGAGTGCGTCAGCATCTCGCCTGACCTATATGGCAGGGAATGCGATCAAAGCAACAGCAGAAATTGCCCTGGAAAAGTGGAATGCAGGGGAACGACCGGTTATCGTGGATCATGTTTACTTTGCCCAACCCACAAGTGCACTGGACCCTGAGACGGGAGCATGCAATCCTAATATTTCCTACGGTTATGTGGCTGAAGCGGTTGAACTTGAAGTAGACACTGAAACGGGTGACATCAAGCTTCTGAAAGTTTACTGTGCGGATGATGTGGGTAAAGCGATCAATCCCATGCAGGTGGAAGGTCAAATCGAAGGTTGTATCATCCAGGCAGCGGGATACGTGCTGATGGAAAACTTTATCCAAAAGGATGGCTATGTCCTGACGAACATGCTGTCCAATTACCTGATCCCTACTGTGTTGGATATCCCGGTCGAAGTCGAATCGATCATTCTTGAAATGGCAGAACCCAATGGACCTTTTGGGGCGCGCGGGATGGCTGAGATGCCTTATCTTCCCCTGGCACCTGCCATCATGGATGCGCTCCATGATGCCACAGGCGTGTGGTTCCATGATTTTCCGCTGACGCCTGAACGGGTGTTGAGAGGGCTGGGTAAGATAAAATGAAACCTTACGTCTTGATCTGGGGAGGGGGTGACCTCGCCAGCGGCGTCGTGATGCGTCTTTACCGGGTTGGAATACGCGTTCTTGTGGTCGAGATGGACCAGCCCAGGGTGGTCC
>DAINBD010000052.1:0-2142 GCA_036733105.1 Candidatus Brevefilum sp.
ATAATCTTGTTTTCTCGTAAAACCCATTGTTCATTCCCTCAAACTTAAAATATCTTGATTATATCGATAAATTTTTCTATACTACTATTATCCGAAAATCTTCAATCCCTGAGACATCTTCACGAATAAATCTCCTCCAATAAATTTTCAACATTACAACCACACCGTCTTTTAACCGCTTTCGGTCCTCTTAATGACCTTCAAGCTCGAATCATCTAACATCACAGAGAATTCTCTTATTAACCCTATTTACAAGATGTAAGTGTGAAGGATTTGAAGATTTTTAACGCTGTTTTAGATTAATCTAAAAGACAACAAAGAAATATGAAAGGAGTGTGAATAATTGAAGAATATAAAAAAAGCACCTGGTTGCAAATTGATTCCTTCGATGACCTGTTAATCCATGAAGAAGAGATATTGGCACGCATCGCCGAGGTACGTAACGGCGGTAACCTGTTTTTAGCAAACCCGTTTCTACTTCTGGCTGATATTGGCGTAGAGCTCTCGGACAATGTTAAAGAAGAGATTGTCGTTTTGGAACCATCTCTCTCAGCACTGTCTCCCACGCCCTATGAATCACTCAAGCCAGCCGGGTAACCCAAAACATGCAAGTTGAGGTCAAGGGATTGTTTAGAAGGAGACAGAATGTCCATATTGATTACACCATTTCCGATGATACGATCAAATTAGTCAACAAACCTGATGAGGATAATTATTATTTCTGGTTGAAAGTTAAAGCCATTGATCTCTTGAACAACCAGGCCGAATGTGAAATTCAGGGCATTTTTGAAGGTGATGATGTGGAGATAGGTGGTAGCTATTACGAAGACGAAGCTGATTGTCTGGATCAGCTCAATCAAAAACTCAAAGCCAAAACTTTTATGGCTAACCAGGATCTCCTGGATTGGGTGCCTCCGAATTATCCAGCGCCTGATAAATTAATCAACCTGGTTGATCACATCATCCAGACCAGTGACGACGATGTTGACGAATTGTTCGTTCGATTGAAACTGATCCACAGACATTCATTCTATCAAGCTTTAGGTTCCCCAGATGCTGTCAGTCTGATTGCACATAAAAGGCTTCAGGATCTTGGCGGATAACCTGTAAGATTGTCGTCTGAGTGAGGCTTGTAACCGCAGCCAAATCTGAATATTTTTCGGAACCGTGTAGGAATTATGACTGCGCAGGAATCTATATCTATTTACTAAAATCTAATCCCAATTCAGTCATGAACTTGAAGCAGATCGTTATTCCAATGCACATTTTCCCCCCTTCACCCATGAAGGGATCAGATCACCGTCGCCGGTAATTTCTCGCGATGTCAAAGTTTACCCCGATATAGATCGTTGTTCCGATCTAAGAACAAACCAAATCCCGCCAAGCCAGATCCTTTAGCTTTGAGCTTTCAGCTAAGTGCTATCCCCTATCAGCTATCACCTTTAACCTTTCAGCATCCAGCTAATTCCATACCCCTATTTCTGCCTTCAACTGGTCAATTTCTAAGGCAGCATCGTGCAATTCCTCCTGGATTTTTTCTGTCCGTTCACTCTCCGCCCGCACAAATCGTGAATAAGGTGCGATGGCTTCCTCGATCCGTTCCAGGCTGTGCCCGATCTCCTTCTCAAATGCCCTTCGCAAGGTCGCTACCAAATCTGTCCGCAATTCTGCCAGCCGCTCGTGGAGCTCTTTTTTTGCCTTGCGCCTTTGGGCAGGGATGATGAAAAACCCCAACACTGCCACCACGCTTGCAGCAATCACACCGGTTACGTCTGCTGCCATAGTGGTCGCCAAAGCCGTGATCAAAGCCCCCAATCCAACCGCACCCACCTCCATAGCCAAAGAAGCTGCTACCGCGTTTTGGGCATCGAAGGCAATCTTTTCGGTTTCGTAATCTTTATCATAGGTATTGACCACGCGTTCCGCCTCGTTTCCGATGGCATCCAGCAATCGTCCCCGATCGTATTGAAAATCTGCATTGAGCCCATCGCCAATGATACGGTCCTTGTGCTCCAGCCGGCGATCTGCCAGGTAGGAGGTAACAGCTTTCCATTGGCGCAGATCCGAATCCACAAGCCAATCGATCAGCTCGTCCACCTTGCGCTCCACACGCTGGGGAACATCGGCAACCACTTCCCGGGT
>DAINBD010000052.1:2152-9810 GCA_036733105.1 Candidatus Brevefilum sp.
CCCGGGTGAAATCCTCCTGCAAGCGGTCCTTTTTGATCAGGTCCATCACCCTCGCCAGCCGAAAGCGATCTTCAAAGAAGGCATCGCCGCGCTGTTCCATCTCGAAGAAGATATTTTCCACCTCAGCCATACGGAGGTCAAATTCCTTTTCCTTGTCAGATTTATACACTGTCTGTTGATCCGCCACATTGCGCAGCAATGCAAGGTCTTCATCTAGGACATCCCGTTCTTCTTGGGCTGCGGCAGCGTAGGTGTCCACCAGGTGCTCGGTAACGCCCAATGGATTGAGGAATTTCAGTTTGAGCTGGCTTCCCTCGTCAAGTGTTTTGCGGATGTAATCCTCTAATACACCAAATTGACTGGATTCCCAAAGCTGGGGTTCGCCCTGCTTGGCACGCAGCGCCTGGCGTGCGCTCAGGATGAACATCTCCGGAGTTACACCCAGCAAATCTCGTGCATTTTCACTCACGAATTCTTCCACCTGCTTTATCTCCGTCTCATCCTGAAGCAAATCGACCTTATTCAGGATAATCACAACCTTCTTGCCCCAGTCACGAATCTGGCTCATAAAAGTGCGTTCACTCTCGGTAAAGGGACGGTCAACGGAAGTGACGAACAGCACCAGGTCCGCCCTGGGGACAAAGTGGCGGGTCAGTTCCTCGTGATAGCGAATAATTGCATTCGTACCCGGGGTATCTACAATGCTGACTTCGGAAAGAAGATCAACCGGAAGCAGGATCACCTCGTGGTTTTCTTCAACCATTTTGTGTTCCGCCGCCTCACCAAACCGCAGGATATTGATCTGGGATGTGGTGGGGGTCACGCCCTCCTTGAGCAGTTTCTCACCCAACAAGGCATTAATCACCGCACTTTTCCCGGCATTGAATTCACCTACAAAAACAAGTAAAAACAGGTCATCCAGCTGTTGGATGGACTGCCTCATTGTGTCAAGGTCTTCCCTTGAAGCGTTGTAATCAACCAGCCGAACCCTGAAATCATTTAAAAAGTTGCGCTCACGGTGAAGAACCTGTTCCTGAGCTTCAGTTAAGATTTTCATATTCTTTTCTCCTTGGGATAATTATAGCATCTGGTAGAAGGATCGGGAATTGGTGGGGAAAGCGCAAGTAACTTATTGATGAAAGGTATGCTCTGATAGTTGGTAGCTTGTAGCTGATAGCGGGTAGCTTATAGTCATTATGAAAACATGTCACGAAATTGGCTTTCATCCATTCCCGATCCCCCAATAACCAATACCAAGTACCTAGGTCCCACACCCCAGTCCATAATGCTTACTCCCTACCCCCATTCCTGAAGTATCATGATAAACTAAGAGTTCTACGAATATAACCGGAAAAACGAGAGGACTTTCTATGTGCGGGATTTTTGGCATCGTCTCAGAACATGAACACAACCTGGGACCTATCCTGATTGAAGCAGCCCAAAGGCTCACCTATCGCGGCTATGATTCCGTGGGTGCAGCCACGCTTAGCGGTGGGACCATTGACCTGCGAAAAGCTGCTGGACGTGTGGAAGAGGTTGCCGTTAAATATAACTTTGCTGAAATGACCGGTGCGCGCGGCATCACCCAGCTGCGCTGGGCAACCTTTGGCACACCCTCCAAGGTGAACGCCCAACCCCACCTCGACTCCGATGGTGACCTGGTGGGTGCACATAACGGCAACGTAGTCAACAACATTGAGCTGCGCCAGGCTTTTATCGAAGAAGGCATGACCGTCCGCTCAGAAAATGACGGAGAATCCTGTGTGCATGCCGTCGAACGCTATCTCGATCGTGGGATGGATTTCATCTCGGCCATCCAACATGCCTACCAGGACCTGGAAGGGGATTACGCCTTTGTGATTGGACACATCAACGATGATAAGCTGTTTGCCATCAAAAAGGGTTCCGGGCTGGTGGTCGGTATCGGCGACGACTTTACCTGCGTCTCCTCGGATCTACCCTCAATCCTCCCCCTCACTCGCAAGGTAGTTCGCCTGCAGGACGGTGAGATTGTCATCTTGTGGGCAGACCGCGTTGAGCTACGATCTGTGACCGATGGATCCCTGATCGAGCGCGAGGTAGAAACAGTCAGCGAGACCATGGCTGCCGTTCAGAAGGAAGGTTACGCCCACTTCATGCTCAAAGAAATCCATGAGCAGCCAGCCGTGGCCCAAGAACTGCTCCATCGATTGGATGGCGACCATGCCCTGGTCGAAAATGTCCTTAGAAAAATCGATCAAGCGCGGAACATATATTTCATCGGCTGCGGCACCAGTTATCACGCCTGCCTGGCAGGCTCGGTTTACTTCTCACAGTTGGCGGGTAAAGCAGTGATCCCCGTTCTGGCACCCCAATTCGCGCCGCAGTATGGGAATGCAGTGGGACCTGAAGATGTTGGTGTCTTTGTGAGTCAGTCAGGGGAGACCAAGGACGTGCTCAATGCTTTGGAGGATGCCAAGAATAAAGGGATGATCTGCCTGGGCATGGCAAACGTGATCGGATCAACACTCACTCGGGCAACCCAAGCCTGGCTGCCGCTGGTTTGCGGTTATGAAATCAGTGTGCCAGCCACAAAAACCTTCACCAACCAGGTGATTAATTTTCTATACCTAGCGGCACATTTGGGCGGCGCAAACCTAGATTTTGCACCTTTGCCAGGCTTGATGGCACAAACCATCGAGCTCACCGAGCCCCCGGTGCAATCCCTCGTTCCCATGGTCAATCCCTGGGACGATCTGTACTGTCTGGGCTACGGTGCCACCTATCCCTTTGCACTGGAAGGCGCACTCAAGCTCAAAGAAATCACCTACGCGCATTGTGAAGGGATGCTCTCCACAGAGTTTAAACACGGACCCCTCTCAGCGGTGACGGAGAAATTCCCGGTTTTGTTCGTTGCAGGACCGGAAGACGTTTCTCTGATCGTCAGTGGGATCAATGAAGTCACCTGTCGCGGCGGCGCAGCGATCACCATTGGTCAAGCGGATGCCCGCTTGAGTGCCAATGCCTCCCACATGGTGATCCTGCCAACATCCAACCCGGCTTTTTCGCCTTTGTTGTCAGTGCTCCCACTGCAGCTGCTCTCCTACCACATGTCTGTTGCCCGGGGTTACGACCCTGATTTCCCCCGCAACCTGAGCAAAACCCTCACGGTAGATTAGGGGAAAGCTCACAGCCAGCAGCTTTTAGCTCATAGCTAATAGGTGAATAAAAATAATTCTATAAATAAAGGTCTTAATTGGCTTTAATTTACAACTCTGTTTTGAATTTCCAATACCAATTGGACTTTATCCACGCTGGGGGTTATACAACTGTATACGCGTTCAAGAATTGCATCTATAATAAAGGGATAATAAATTAATTAATAAGGAGCAGGTAATGAATAATTCATTGATTAAAAGTCTGATCGGTGTTCTCCTGGCGACCGCCCTCGGTGTGGGTGTGGCATTAGCGGGCGGGTATCAGGGTGAAGAAGTTTTAGGTGTTCCCATCTTTTGGTTGGCGGTTGGCGCGGCTTTCCTGATCAATTGGGTTGGCTTCATCATCGCCTTTCGAATGAAGACTGAAAAATTTTACGATCTGACGGGGTTTCTATCCTATGCTTCAATTACCATTGCAGCCGCACTCTTGATCCCACAAATTGACGACCGGGCTGTTTTACTTCTCGCAGTTGTCTTAATTTGGACAACCCGCCTGGGCACCTTTCTATTTACCCGGGTGGTTAAAGCCGGCAAGGATGACCGCTTTGATGAACTCAAGGTCGATTTCGGCCGCTTCTTACTTACATGGACGCTTCAGGGTTTGTGGGTCACTTTCACAGCAGCCGCCGTGCTGGCGGCTATCACCGCCACAATTCGCAAACCGCTTGGCTGGCTGGATCTGGTTGGTTTTTTAATCTGGGCATTTGGTTTTACCTTTGAATTGATCGCCGACTCACAAAAGAGTGCCTTCCGCGAGAACCCTGAGAACAAGGGCAAATTTATTCAATCAGGATTGTGGGCTTGGTCGCGCCACCCCAATTACTTTGGTGAGATCATGTTATGGATCGGTGTGGCTATCATTGCCCTGCCCGTTCTCAAAGGCTGGGCGCTGCTCACTTTGATTTCACCCCTGTGGGTCATCGTCCAGCTTGTGGTCATCAGCGGTGTTCCATTGCTAGAAAAGAAGGCGGATGAGCGTTGGGGCGATCAGCAAGATTACCAGGCATACAAGAAGAATACACCGGTACTCATCCCCAAGCCGCCGTCAAAATAGTAATCTAAAAAATCTCCGGGATCGTTGTGTCTCCGGAGGCAGAAAATTTTTCCTCATAATTGATCTCATTTTTTGGCTAAATCTGGAGAAACGATTTCCATAAAACGGCTGATTTCAATGATAATACTTTTATTGAGTGATATCTGACGATATCATCCAAATAACCTATTACCATTTTTAATGCTTCTTGGCGATCGGCCTGGTAATCTCGCCGGCTTAATTATGCTTATTGACGTACGATGCTGAGGAGCGCCATCATTTTTCTATGCTGAGCAAGCTTTACAACCTAAATGCCGCTTTGTATCATATGCTTTATCCTGGCATAAAACATAACGATGGAAAATAAGTCTATGCGATAAAAAACCTTTAACATGCACTCGGATCAAAAAAGTGTTTCTATAAAAATTCCAAACCAACAGCAAAAGGATAAATGCCTGAGAGAAATACGGATCTTGCCAGGAGTACAGTCATCCGATATTTATTCCTAAGCCACCTAAATATTACCCCCAATATTCATCATGTTGCTTCACGAGATCATCAACCATTAAAACGAACGAGATTTACACCATGCGCTTCAGCATACGCCATTTTCTCATGCAAGTAATCTAAACTGGCTTGAGCTAAATCTGGTAATTGATAATCCCGACCTGTATTGCGATACTTTGAAACCCCAAGGGTATGATAGGAAAGCAAGCTTAATCCTTCTACAGCGGGAAGCGACTTTACCAAATTAAAAACAGCATTTAAATTTTCGTCCGAATCGTTGAGCCCTGGAATTAAAGCGACCTGAACAACAATATGCTTATTGATTGCATTAAGAAAACGCAAATTTTCCAAAATTCGGACGTTGCTCACACCCGTATGCTTGATATGCGTTTCATTGTCCAAATGTTTGCAATCAAATATCACCAAATCTAAATGAGGAAGCATCTTTTTAAGGTTTTCCTGCGGTGCATTACCGCTTGTTTGAATGGCTGTATGAATGCCCTTTTGATGACATAGGCGAAGCACTTCAGCAGAAAAGTCTGGTTGAGCTAACGGTTCACCCCCCGATAAAGTTACCCCACCCCCGGAGTGTTGATAAAATCGCTGATCACGAGCCACAATCTCACAGACCTCGTTTGCTGTCATCGTCTCGCCAACGATCGTAAGGGCTTCATAATAGCACTTATCCACACATAAGCCGCAGCCATCACAACGATCATAGAGAACTGTGATCGGAGCTCCTTCTTGTTCCTGGATGAGTGCATTCTGTGGGCAGTGCACCAGACATCGCCCACAACCGACACATCTTTCACGGAAATAAACCAGTTCTGGTCGACTCTTTTGCGATTCTGGATTGCTGCACCACAAACAACGCAGGGGACATCCTTTTAGAAATACGGTTGTCCGAATCCCAGGGCCATCATGCAGCGTGTATCGCTCAATATTCAGAACCGTACCTGTTATTTCGCCCATGTCAGATTTTTTATCCATTTCTACCACTAAAATTCGTGTTCCATGCGCTCGATGATATCCCGTTGCAGAACAGGATCCAATGCAACAAACAGAGCACTGTAACCTGCCACACGGACGATAAGATCTTTATAATTTTCTGGGTGTAAAATTGCGTCACGCAGCACATCGGTAGAAATCGTATTAAACTGAACATGCCAGCCCTTCATGTCCACATAGGTCCTCAACAAGGCTGACAGCTTTCGGATGCCCTGATCAGTAGATAAGGAATCGGGGGTCAGGCGAATATTCAGCAGCTGTCCACCTGTCATTTTTATGGTGGGCAATTTTGAGACCGAATGAAAGATTGCCGTTGGGCCTTTTTTCCCGGTTCCCTGAGAAGGGGAGATGCCATCTGCCGTAGGCTCATTCTTTTTACGTCCATCGGGTGTAGCCCCAACAACGTCACCCGCGGTGATATTCGCAGAAATCGTTACCGTTGAAGGATAATAATTTCCACCGATTGGTCCTCTCCCATAACGCATATTTTTAAATTCAGAAATGATATTGTTGTAATCATCCATTGCAGCTGCAGTTAATTCATCAACAAAATCATTATCTTCACCATACTTCGGGACCAAATTTGTTAATATTTGCCTGATTTCTTCCCCACGCGCACCTTCAAAATTATTTTCCAGAGCCTGTTTTACGTCTTCTGCAGATAGGAACTTATCCTCAAAAACCAGCTTCTTTAATGCTGCCAAAGCATTGCCAACATTGGGAACACCAACAAGAGCACCACTCGTCATATCATAGATCGCACCGCCCTGATTTAGATGCTTTCCGCGTTCAAGGCAGCTGTTCACAAGCATTGAACAGAAAGCATTGGGCACCATATCTTCCAAAGCCCAGTCATTGATATTATCAGCTGTAACATGCACCTGTGTGTAATACAAAATTTGTTCCCGCCAGGCAGTTAGAAGATCATCAAATGAGGCCATCTGGGTGAAATCGCCCATACCCTTTTTGAGGCATACACCTGTCTTTGGGTCGCAGCCGTCATTGAGGGTCAATTCCAAAACTTTTAATACATTGACCTTGCTTTTACCATTTGCCCTGTAGCCCCATTTGCCGGGCACCTGAACTTCAAGACATCCCATCGTTGAATAGTCTAAAGCATCATCATGCGCGACACCTCTGCTTTCCAAAGAGGGAACAACAATCGCATCGTTCACAAACGCTGGCATTCCAAAGCCAAGACGAACAACTTTCAATGCCGCTTGCAGGAAATCCTCATCAATATTTTCATGCAAACGGATATAAAAATTGGGCTCAGACAGACGAACTTCAGCAAGTGCTGAAAGACATAACCAGCTCAATGGATTAACAGCATCGATACCATCGGTTACCTGACCACCGACCACCAGGTTCTGGTACATTGGGTAACCCGATTGCGTTCGAGAATGTTTCTCGGGGCGTAATTTAATGATTGAAAACAACTTTAGATAAAAATGCTCAATCAATTCAAGCGCTTCTTCCTCAGTAATCTCGTTCTTTTCGAGGTCGTTTTCCAGGTACGGGTAAAGATATTGGTCAAAACGGCCCAACGAGACCGAATGCCCATTACTCTCAATTTGCTGGATGAGGTGAAGCAGCCATATGGTGATCAACGCTTGGCGGAATGTAATGGCAGGTTCAGCTGGAACAATGCGTAAATCCGCTGCCATCATAGTCAATTCCAATTTTCTTTGTTCGTCTTCAACATTTTTTGCGTGTCGTTCTGCTTCATTGGCAAGACGATCAGCATAATTTATCACGCCTTCACAAACAATCTCCACAGATTCATAAAAATCCCGTGTATCCAAAGATTCTGGTTCGTATAATGAAAGTTTTTCTTTAAATTCGGATGCTTTTCTCTTTAGACCATTCAAACCCTGTTCCAGAACCATTCGATGATCCACCACAATATGGCC
>DAINBD010000053.1:0-9790 GCA_036733105.1 Candidatus Brevefilum sp.
AATGCCTGTTGTTCCGCCGCCGATATCTACAATCGCACCATCCTTCAGACCGAGAACATTATTGGCGGCAGTTGGCTCATCGATCAGGTGTTCGCAGATCATGCCTGCAGCTTCCACCACATTCGCTGTAGCCTGGCGTTCGGCTGCTGGGACACCTGGTGGAAAACCAGTAGCCGCGTGGGACAATTGGAATCCCAATTTGGCTTCTACACGCTGCTTCATCCCTCGTAAGAGATCCACAGCACCGATAAAATCAACCACCAAACCATCCCGTACCACCTGGGCGAACTTGTATTCACCAATCAGCGGTTCATTGTGTTCATCTAAGACGGCTAATACGGTATAGGCTGTACCGAGATCGACCCCGACCCGCAAGCAACCATCTGGTGACAGATTTAGCGGTGAGTTGGGAGGATCAAGGCCTGGTGAAATGACTTGTTCCGCTCGTGTAAGAAGCTGTTCTGGTTCAGACCATCTGCTGCTTGACGACGGTTCTGTCACAATTCAGGTCTGCCGCTATTTGCTTGTTTTGACGAAAGCGCCCTTTTCAGATTTGGGCAGGATCATCTCGACTTCTTCGTGCGGCCTTGGGATGACATGGACCGAAACCAGTTCACCAACCCGTTTGGCAGCTGCAGCACCTGCATCGGTCGCTGCTTTAACAGCACCAACATCACCGCGGACCATAACAGTCACGTATCCGCCGCCCACGTATTCGGAACCAATCAAAACCACGTTAGCAGATTTGACCATCGCATCAGCTGCTTCGATCGCGCCGACCAATCCTTTGGTCTCAACCATTCCCAGAGCAATCAATTTTGTTTCTAAAGCCATTTTGTTTTCCTTTCTTGGATTAACAATGTTTATTTCAGTTTCAATATATCATCAACCACGCTGCGGACAGCCTTTTCAATTTCCTGAGGCGTGGGACCCGGTTTGGGTTGCCCAGGCTTCAAGGCTTCCAGCGGAGGCGGGATTAATTCATATGCAAGTCGTTTGGTGTTCATGAGATGTACAGTTGTGACATTGTCGCCGGTGATCGAGCCGCCGACACCACCTGCTCCCAAGGTCAGAGATGGCATGACGCCGGTGGTCAGACCAATGGCACCAAGTGTGCCCATCGTATTGACGGCAATCCGAAAAACGGGTTTTTCAAGTCCATAAGCCATAATGACATTTTCGTCTGTGGCGTGGATGATCAGGCTGTGTCCGCGACCGCCGAATTGGATCAATTCGATGCACCGTTCACAGCCGGCTTCCCATCCTTCTTCCTCATACCAGCCAAGCACCGTTGTGAGCTTTTCACGTGAAAGGGGTTCTTCTTTGCCGGTTTGATAAAGAGGGGTTACCAGGATCCGGGTGCCCTGAGGAACTTCAAAACCTGCCATCCCTGCAACATATTCAGCTGGCTTGCCAACCACTGTGGTATTCATGCTGCCGTCAGGATGAAAAAGCAATCTCCGCAGGATCTCTGTTTGGCGGGGGGGTGTAAAATATGCTCCTTCGCGCGCCATTAGGGCTCTCAATTTAGCAGCAATCGGTTTATCTGCAACGACAGATTGTTCCGATGCACAAATCGTGGAGCAGTCAAAAGCCTTGCTGGCAACGATGTATTGGGCAGCTTTCTCAAGATCAGCTGAACGATCTACATAAACCGGGACATTGCCCGGACCGACACCGATTGCGGGTTTGCCTGTGGAATGAGCGGCGCGGACCATGGGTGTACCACCCGTCGCCAGGATTAAAGCGACATATTTATGATGCATCAACTCCTGGGTGCCTTCCAGGCTGATGTTTTGCATACAGCTGATCAAACCGGGTGGAGCACCATTCTCTTCAGCTGCCTGCGCCATAATCCTTACAGTCTCATAACAACAATTTGCTGCGGCTGGGTGAGGGGCGATCACGATTGCGTTGCGGGCTTTGACGGCGACCAGGATTTTATACATCACCGTGGAGGTCGGGTTGGTGCTGGGTGTTAAGCCAGCAATCACGCCCACAGGCCAGGCGATCTCATAGAGTTTGCGGTCAACATCATGCCTGATCACGCCAACCGTTTTTTGGTACTTAATACTTTCCCAAACATTCTTAGATGCAAAGATGTTTTTAAGGTGTTTGTGTTCTGGTACCCCGTAGCCGGTTTCATGATGCGCCAGGATGCCCAGACGTTCGGAACCATCAAGAGCGGCTGTTGCCATAGCCGCGCAGACCCGGTCCACCTGTTCCTGTGTTGCGGATGTCCATTGTTTCCACGCAGCAAATGCGCGTGTAGCAAGGTCCCTGGCTTCTTGTTTGGATCTTAAGTCTTTATCAAATTCGGGCATGGGTTCACGCTTTCTCGAAGGTGAGTTCTCCATCCACTTCAAGGCTGTCGATCATCGCCATGATGACAGCATCCACAGGGCGATTTTCAGTAATCGTTGTTTGGCGTGCACTGGAACCATGGGCAGTGAGGACTAGATCGCCAACACCTGCATTAACTGTGTCCACTGCAACGTAAGGTTTACCGATCGGGTTACCCTTTTCATCAGTCTGCCGACAAACAAGAAGCTTTCGCCCAATAATTTTTTCATCTTTAATGGTTGAAATTGTTGTACCTACAACTTTGGCAATCAACATGGGATTTTCTCCACTTAATAGGATTTGGCAGCAGGTTTGGATTTGGCTGGTGTGGATCCATCTGCCTGGATGATCTTGATGCCAGCGCTGGCACCGATTCGGGTGGCACCGGCAGCAATCATTTGTTCTGCTTCTTCATGGGAATGGATACCGCCTGCAGCTTTCACACCCAGGGCGGGACCTACTGTTCGGCGCATTAGGGCAACATCATGTACGGTTGCGCCACCGCTGGAGAAACCGGTTGATGTTTTGACAAAATCGGCACCGGCTTCCTTCGCCAATAGGCAGGCGATCACCTTTTCTTCGTCTGTCAGGAGGGCAGTTTCAATGATCACTTTGAGCAATGCATTTTGAGCATGGGCTGTTTTTACCACTTCCCGAATATCCTTGGCGACCAATTCACTATCGCCAGCTTTCAACGCGCCGATATTGATGACCATATCGATCTCTGAAGCGCCATTATCGAGGGCATTTTTGGTCTCAACCACCTTCACTTCGGTGGTGGTGGCACCAAGTGGAAAGCCGATCACAGAACAGACTTTGACATCTGAATCGCGCAAAAGATCGGCACACAATTTCACATTCGCTGGGTTAACGCATACCGAAGCAAAGCTATATTTCTTAGCTTCATAACAAAGTTGCGCAATTTGATCAGCGGTAGCATCAGGTTTGAGCATTGTATGATCGATCATGCCTGCGAGGGATTTGTCATCCGGGATAACACCCACTGTGGAGGTCAGACGTTCAGCACCAGCGCTGATGACGTGGCCTGCATTGTCAAAACAAGTCTGCACTTTCACACCGTTCGCGACCTCAACAACACATTGTGCGCCTGCGGGATATTTTGATTGTTCTTCTCGCTCCGCCATCGCAAGGAGCACCTCGCGAGTGATAATTTCAACCAATACTTCAACCGTTTTTAGATCTGGTGTCATAGTCACTTCCCATCTTTTGAAAAGCGTTTTTCAATGGCGGTGATCTTGTCGATACGTCTGGCATGACGGTCGCCGCCAAATTCTGTCGTCAACCAGGTGATTAAGATTTGCTTTGCCAGATTCATGCCAATTAATCCGGCGCCCAGGGTCAAGACATTCGCGTTGTTATGTTCGCGGCTGTTTACCGCGGTTGCATAATCATAACACAAAGCGGCACGAATTCCAGGGACTTTGTTGGCCGCCATACACGAACCAATGCCAGCGCCATCGATGATCACGCCGCGCCAGGCTTCACCCGAGGCGACCTTTTCTGCTACCGCGAAAGCGATATCAGGGTAATCAACTGAGTCTTTGGTGTGTGTCCCAACATCGATCACTTCATATTGGCGATCTAAAAGTTCTTTCTTTAAAATTTCTTTAAGGTCAACGCCGCCGTGATCCGTACCGATGGCAACCACGCGTTTTGTGGAGGAATTTGGGGTACTATTTTGTTGTTCTATCTTTGTGGTATCTGTCTTTGATCCAAAGGATTGATGTACAACACGTTGAACAATGTCATGGATTTCCTGTTCTGATATGTTGTTTGACATATCTTTCTCCACTTCTCTAAAGACAAAATCGGCATAGAATCTGCTATTCAATCGAAAGTAGATTACTCTAATGATGATACTATAAAAAAGTGCTTTATGTTCAAATCCTTTTCCATATTAATTTAACCACGATCGCATTAATTTTCCAAATCCGAACACGAGTCAACTGAAAATAATTTTGAAGAAAAATCAAATTCCTCTGGTCAATTAGGAAAAGGCAAAGTATGATTAGTAAGGCGTGATTTTTGACAAAGCACTGAAGCAATGGTAGACTATCAACGCTGAAATTACCAGACGCCCTGAAGGGCGTTTTTTAACGAGAATAGGAAGTTTGACCTTGAGAACGATCGTATGGAATGATAATGATCAGGTTATCGAGATGATCAACCAGCAGCTCTTGCCCGGTGAATTTCAGATCAATCGTTACGAAAATTATCAGGATATCGCAGATGCCATCAGGATGATGGTTGTGCGAGGTGCTCCAGCGATTGGTGCAGCAGCGGCTTATGGGATGGCATTAGCCGGGTTTAATTCCACCGCTTCCAACCTTGATGAATTGGTGTTGGATTTAAAAGAAGCCGGGGAAAAACTCAAGGCATCCAGACCGACTGCGGTCAATCTTCCCTGGGGAATCAATCGTATGCTGAAGGCTGCGGAGACATTCACTGGTTCAGCCAATGAATTGCGTGAGCATTTGCTGCGGTTGGCGAAAGACATTGCCGATGAGGATGTGGCGACCAATAAGAAAATGGCTGCTTTCGGCGCAGAACTTATTCAAGATGGCGATCGCATCGTTCATCACTGCAACACAGGGGCTTTGGCAACTGTGGATTGGGGGACGGCGCTGGGTGTGATCCGAATGGCGCATGAGCAGGGAAAAAGGATCCATGTATTTGTCGATGAAACCCGGCCGCGCTTGCAAGGGGCACGGTTGACAGCCTGGGAGCTAGCGCAGTATGGGATCCCTTACGACATCATCACCGACGGATCCTCGGGATACCTGATGCGAAAAGGTATTGTGAACAAGGTGTTGTTTGGCGCTGACCGGGTCGCATTGAATGGTGATGTCGCCAATAAAATCGGGAGCTATATGCTGGCGTTGGCCGCTTATGATAACGGCATCCCGGCTTATTCCGTTTTCCCGATCTCGAGCATTGATTTCGATCTTGAACGCGGTGATTTGATCCCCATAGAAGAGCGTGACCCGGATGAGGTGTTACAGATCAGCCTGATGGGAAAGCGGGCAACCCCTGAAAATGCGCATGCAAGGAATTTTGCCTTTGATGTCACGCCTAACCGTTTGGTCTCAGGCTGGATTACAGAAAAGGGTGTTATTTACTCCCCATTTAAAAAGAATCTGCTGAATGTGATGAATGCATAAGGAAAAACGATGAGTATATTACTGACTGGTTCAATCGCTTTTGATTATTTGATGTCCTTCCCGGGCTTTTTTAAGGATCATATTTTGCCTGAACACCTTGAATCGATCAGCCTGAGCTTTTTAGTGGAAACCATGGTGCGCCAGCCCGGCGGTGTGGCAGCAAACATTGCTTATTCCTTGGGCCTTTTATGTGAGAAACCCAGACTGATCGGCACAGCCGGTGTTGATTTTGAGGAATATCGGAAGACTCTGGAACGGGCGGGTGTGGATACTTCAGGTGTGATGATCATCAAGGACAAATTCACAGCCTCTTTCTTTGCCAACACAGACCTTTCCAATGCGCAAATCGCCAGTTTTTACGCCGGTGCAATGGCAGATGCAGGGCTGATCTCCATGCACGACCTTAACCTGACAGCAGATGACCTGGTGATGATCTCACCAAATTCACCTGACGCGATGATCAAGTATGCGCTTGAATGCCAGGAATTGGGCATCCGCTACATATTTGATCCCAGCCAGCAGATTGTGAGGTTGGATGAAGATGGTTTGGTGCAGGGTATCACTGGGGCACACGGTCTGTTTGTGAATGAATATGAATTCGAACTGCTGCAAAAACACACCAAACTGGATGCAGAAACGATCCTGAAGGCGGTTGAATTTGCTGTTGTTACGCTTGGGAAGGATGGCTCGCGTGTTTATAAACGCGGTAAGCTCAAAGGTGAGGTGCCTGTCTTTCCACCTACCAGGATCATCGATCCGACAGGCGTTGGAGATGCTTTTCGAGCCGGTTTCTTGAAGGGCTATGTCAACCATTTTGATCTCATTCTGTGTGCACAAATGGGTGCGCTTGCGGCGACATATTGCTTGGAGGAGATGGGTCCTCAATCTCAATGCTACCTGATGAGGGATTTTGTAACCCGATTCCGCAGCTTGCATGACGATCGCGGCGTGCTGGATGCACTTTTATAAGCATTAACAAAAAACATACTTTGGTATTGTAATAAAAAAATTTGGAGGATTTAATGGAAAATTTTGATGTAAAAAACCTTGAACTGGCAGAAGGCGGCCGCCGAAGGATTGAGTGGGCTGAACGAGAGATGCCCGTTTTACGTTCGATCATGGAACGGTTCAAACGAGAACGCCCCTTTGAAGGCATTCGCATGTCAGCCTGTTTGCATGTGACCACAGAGACAGCCAACTTGATGCGCGCCTTACAGGCAGGTGGGGCGGATGTGGTCCTAACTGCATCCAATCCGCTTTCAACCCAGGATGATGTTGCTGCTTGTTTGGTATCTCATTTTGAAATCCCCGTGTTTGCGATCAAGGGCGAGGACAATGTTACTTATTATACGCACATCAACGCGGCATTGGATCACCACCCACACCTGACCATGGATGACGGTGCGGATTTGGTGAGCACATTGCACAAAGATCGCAGTCACCAGCTTGGTGATGTGATTGGCGGCACAGAAGAGACCACTACGGGTGTGATCCGCTTACGGGCAATGGCAGCTGATGGGGAATTGAAATTCCCTGTGGTGGCTGTGAACGATGCTATGACCAAGCATTTCTTCGATAATCGTTATGGTACCGGTCAATCGACGATTGATGGGATCATCCGAGCCACCAATATTCTTTTGGCTGGCAAAACCTTTGTGGTTGGCGGTTATGGCTGGTGTGCACGGGGTTTGGCGATGAGGGCGCGCGGAATGGGCGCGAATGTGGTTGTAACTGAAGTTGACCCATTGAAGGCGCTTGAGGCAGTGATGGATGGCTTCCGGGTGATGCCGATGATGGAAGCTGCGCCAATCGGTGATATTTTTATTACGCTTACAGGGGACATCAATGTGGTGGATAAACACCATTTTGAGGCGATGAAAGATGGCGCAATTGTGGCAAATTCCGGTCACTTTAATGTCGAAATCAATATTCCCGCTTTGGAAGCAATGTCGGTAAGTAAGAACCTGGTTCGTCCTTATGTGGATGCTTATAAAATGCCTGATGGGCGTGTGATCCACATTTTGGGTGAGGGCCGTTTGATCAATCTGGCTGCAGCTGAAGGTCATCCAGCCAGCGTGATGGATATGTCCTTTGCCAATCAATCCCTCAGTGCGGAATATATGGTGAAAAATGCCGATAAGCTGGAAAATAAAGTTTACGCAGTGCCTGATGATATTGACCGGGAAATTGCCCGGTTGAAGCTTGAGTCAATGAATGTCAACATTGACACGTTGACCGAAGAACAGATCCGGTACCTGAATTCCTGGCAAGAAGGCACATAAGCGAAATCTTATATTAATGAAGAGAGGTTCACCCAGTCATTGAGTGAACCTCTTTATTATTTTTAAAATGATCGCGATTTGTATTTCCAGATACTATTCGTCCTGTGCATCTTCATCTATGTCATCATCAAAGGATTCGTCACTTTCTGACCAGGGGGAAGAAGGGCTGCTGGTGACAGCTTGTTCACGAACAGCTTTTTCAATTTCCAGGGCAAGTTCTTCGTTTTGCTTTAAGTATTCCTTAGAATTTTCACGACCCTGCCCGATGCGGATATCCCCATAGGAATACCAGGAACCGTGTTTATCAATGATGTCCATTTCTGTTGCAAGGTCCAGCAAATCGCCAATCTTGGAAATGCCTTCGTTGTACATGATGTCAAATTCTGCGGTGCGGAAGGGCGGCGCGACCTTGTTCTTGATAACCCTGACCCGGACGCGGTTGCCGGTGATCTCTGAACCTACTTTGATGGATTGGATCCGGCGCACGTCTAACCTGACCGAAGAATAGAACTTGAGGGCATTTCCACCAGAGGTTGTTTCAGGATTACCAAACATCACGCCGATCTTGTGACGGAGTTGATTGGTGAAAACCACGGCAGTCCGGGTTTGATTGATTGCGCCTGAAAGCTTGCGCATTGCCTGCGACATCAGGCGCGCCTGGGTGCCCATAGTTGGATCACCCATATCGCCTTCAATCTCTGAGCGAGGGACAAGGGCAGCAACTGAATCGACCACAACAATCTCAACCGCACCTGAACGAACCAGGGTCTCGGTAATCTCCAGTGCTTGCTCGCCTGTATCTGGTTGGGATATCAGAAGCTCGTCGACATTGACACCGCACTTTGCGGCATAGACAGGATCGAGTGCATGTTCCATATCGATGAAAGCTGCCACACCGCCTCTTTTTTGCGCTTCAGCCACAATATGCTGGCAGATTGTTGTTTTACCTGAAGCCTCCGGCCCAAAAATTTCGGTGATCCGTGCTTTGGGGATGCCGCCAACACCCAACGCAAGGTCAAGTGATAGGGACCCGGTGGGGATGACATCTACGGTGAGGTGTTTGGACTCACCAAGTTTCATAATTGAACCTTCACCATATCGTTTTACAATATCCTTGAGTGCTTTGTCGAGCACTGTCTTTTTCGCGTCGTCCACTTTACTTACCTCTTTCTTCGGAATAAATAGTCAGGTGATAGTTTCATTACGGAATTCCTGGATAGCTTATATTATCATTGTTTTCCTTTAACTCAATTTTAGCACATATGTTCAGTGTGTCAAGTGCCCTGTTCGATCGATTCTAATAGGGTGAATGGATCAAAAAGCTGGTAGTAACCGCTCATCCGCCACAGGCAGTAATTTGCTCTCTGTTCTTCAGTATAGGAGGTCTGATAAAATGCCATGGTCGTGAAATTTGCCCCGGATGGTCCAAGCCGTGTTTCAAGGTGTAAGTGGGGATTGCTGGAATAACCCGAATTACCCACTGTGCCCAATTGTTCACCGCATTTGATGGCGTCACCGGGTTGATACGTGGGGCGAACCTCTAAATGAGCATAGAGGTGATAAACTGACATTCCATTCGTCATTGTGGGTGGCGTTATGGTTGGACATTGCCCCTGATAGACCAGGTCTTTGGGAATTTCGAGATAACCAGTCAGGAGTTTCCCCTGAAGCGGCTCAGTCAGGTAAGAAAGGGGCGTTTCGATCAAAATAGCGTAACCATAGGGGATGTAATTCTCGAGGGTCAAGACAACTTTGCCAGGTATGAGGGCATAGACCCCAATACCCTGGATTGATTCGCGTTCACCTCGCCTGAAATAGGCAAAATCGACGCCATGATGCCCATCATCGTGACCGAAGGGTGGGATTTTGAGCGGATTGACCAGAATGAGCCTCAGGCTGTCAAAGGTTTCTTCTTCTAAGGGACAGCATACCTGGTAAGCGACATCAGTTACAGTTGGCTGTTGTGTGAGCGTGGCTGGAATC
>DAINBD010000054.1:0-9563 GCA_036733105.1 Candidatus Brevefilum sp.
AATCTCGTATCTTCACTGTTGCCATCATCGAACTTTTGCAGCTCGCGATTGGCATCCCCTTTGCCATCATCGGGATCCGCATCAACCCTAACGCCGCCGGCAACACGGTTGGGATTGAAGCCAACATGGCCTTCTTCGGCCTGGTCTTGATCATGTATAGCCTTTTCAACGCCATTTATCTTCCGCTTTTCTACAAGACTGCCGTCAAAGTGGGTATCCCTCTCATTTTCGCCGGCATCGCCGTGATGATTTATGTAGTCGCTGTTGAGTTAGCTGTACAGATGATTCCTTTTCTCAAAACGCATTTAGATTCCACTGATCCAGCGATGGCGATATATCAATTCCCCATCTTGATCGCGGGTATGCTTATCTTTGCCCTTTCGCTTTGGCTGACCTATCGCAAATCAGCGGCCAACTTCGAAAAAGTGGACTTGTAAATCCGCATGGATATTGTTATTTCCAACACCTCCGGGGATCCAATCTATCAGCAGATCTTTGAACAGATCAGCGCGCAGATCATTAAGGGTCTGCTGCCCAGTGACACCTGCCTGCCGCCCATCCGGACGGTTGCCAAAGAGCTGCGTATCAGTGTGATCACAGTCAAACGCGCCTGGGAAGAATTGGAACATGCCGGACTGATTTACACCATGGCCGGGAAAGGTTGTTTCGTCTCTCCTCTTCAGCCACACGACCTGGACACCAAGCGCAGCCAGCTGGCTAATGAAAAACTCGCCAAAGAAATGGAGTATTACAAAACCCTCGGCATTTCTCTCGAAGAGATCATTGCCATGGTCAAGAAAAACTATGATAAGGGTTGATTGATATTTCTGTTTTTGAAAACCCCATCTCTGCAAAAGCGTGACCAAATTCGCATCGAACAATACGAATATTTCTCAAGAATATAAAAATCAAATACGCCCTCTATTTCTATTTAGAGGGCGCTCCATTATCGAAAATTATTGGAAATTACCGCGGACCGGCAAGTACTGGTCTAAACTTATACCCGTATGTACGACTCGATCCGCGCTGCTGAGGTAATGGTGATTTTCTAACGCTCTGCGCGTCAGCCGCGCCGCGAGTTTACCGAGATCGGCCTCAAGTCAAACCGCGCCACATAACCGATTATTGCCCAGATACCAGGCCGCGGAGCAGCGTCGGGCTGCACGGGGCTGCACGCGCTTGTTGGGCCGCATAGTCTCTAACTTAGAGCATTTCTCCTGTACCCAATACCTCCGTATATCTATCCGGCAATTGTCACTGCTTACTGAACTTTGAATCTGTTCATGGCTGCTTTGACCAATCCAATCAACAGCAGCAGAACAATCGGAATGCCCATGATGTATTTGCCCATAGTAGAGATTGTAGACAGCCAAGCCAAAGCCGTGGGTTGGGCCGGATAGCTCAAGATTAAAGTAATGATCCAGATGTTTTCCATCAGATCGAGGAATCCTCCAAGTATTGGAACCAAATTCAATATCTGTACTCTACTGTCGAGTTTGAAGCCGCGCTGAAACAACCACGAAATGGACAAACAGAACATCAATGTGTAGAACGTGATTAGGATGAAGTCCGCCAAATGAATCCAAATCATCTGGGTGCGACCATCGTCTCCGTAGGAAGTCACCACTGAAAATGCCTGTTCCGGAGTATACGCAAACTGCCCATCCAAACTCATGCTAATTAAGTCAGGATTGGCAAGGGGTAGGTTGATCAGTATCACGAACGCTGCGATGATAGATAGAATCACCCAACCTTTCGCCCAAGCACGGAAACGGTCTGAAATCCTTGACAACATGTTCTTCGACCTTTCAACTAGCGATTGAGGTTATCTCATTCTTCTTGAAAAGGCTGCATTTATCCTGAATATACGGCCCAACGGTTTGCGTTAGCCGCAAATGGGCGGGACGCGGCCGATGCTCGAAAACGGCATTTTGCCGAGGTATTGAAAATTGCTTGAAAATCGCGCAGACCTCCATTTGTCGGCTGCACGCTGTGTTGGGCGCTTTATGCAATTTTCAAAATCATGACCAAGTCAAAAGTAACTGATTATGCCAGCCAGAATTAGGAATATGGGAACTATCGCAATCAGTGCTTTTGCATGTCCTTTAAAGTGATGTGAGAAGTCTCGATAATCCTCCTTCTGTGTCCCAGGGATAATCACAAACTTAGGGGTTATTCTGCTGACTATGAGCCAATCGAGTATCAATAAATCTCCAACCGTTGCAAATAGAAATAATACCGATAGATTGAGAAATGCTATCCACATTGAAATATTATTGGAAAGTTTTGCCTTCAATATTAATGTTGAATAAATCGGAAACCCAAATGCAAAGATAAACCAAGGCAATGCCACCAACATTGCCAATCTCCTTTCACTTTTTGTTTGGGGCGAGACCTTATCCTTTATGGATTGCGGGTAATCGTTGTAACCCCAAACACGCGGGCTAGTAGATATCATCATAATAAAGAGATAACCAGTCACAATAACCGCATAAAACAAACCGTGTGTCAGAAGATGTTTGACAATCATGATGGCTTTCTCCAATTAGTCTTTTTATCTCAATGCTTCGGGATGCGCCCAACTATTTTATATTTACTAAGAAGTCTTTTCTGCACGGATACACTGCCAACGCCCTGCGCGTCAGCCGCGCCGCGAGTTAACCGAGATCGCCCTCAATTCGAGCCGCGTTACATAACCGATTTTCGCCCCGATACCAGACCGCGACAGCGGCGTCGGACTGCACGCGCTTGTTGGGCGGCTCTAAACAGGCCAAGAATTCCAATGAATTTTCTCTTCTACTTTGACAGGATACGGTTCAATCTTTGACACATCATCAGATGGGTATCCTAGCGCCAAGTAGCATGGGATTTCATAATCCGACGGGCATTTGATGACCTCTTTTATATGCTCGATCTCAGCACCCATGGGTATTCTCGTAACGCCGTAAATGCCCTCCGCGCAGGCTGCGATAAGTATGTTCTCGATGCAGCACCAGATCGAGGCGAAGGGATTTAGTGCTGATAGGCTGTCAGGCTTTAGAAGCGGCCGCGGCTGCCTGAAGCAAGGTAAGATTATGCATGCAGCCTCGAGCAGCATCTTGTATTGCTTCGGAACGGCAATGAGGTAACTCTCGCGTTGAATGGGGTCTGTGCTCCCCCAGCTGTCGAGCCAGGCTTCCACATCTTCTCTTGTGAAATGTTTCTGAACCCTAGCGATCAAATTCAACCGAGTTGGTTGATCCTGAACCACAATGAATTCCCATTCGCGCATGTGGTTGTTCGATGGTGCCTGAAGACCCGCATCGAGTATCTTTTTGATGGTTTTCTCATCGATAACCCTGGGTTGAAAATCCCTTACAGATTTTCTTTTGAAGATAGCCTCATATACATCCATTTCAGGTTTTTGTACCTCCCGATATTTTACTCGGTTGTCCAGCTGCCCAACGCCCTGCGCGTCAGCCGCGCCGCGACTTTCCCGAAATCGGCTTCAACTCAAGATACCACACAAAATCCAATTTCGCGCACGGTTTCCGGCCGCGGCAGCGGCGTCGGACTGCACGCGCTTGTTAGCCCGCTCCACATACTGCCCTAGAGAATTTTGGGCAGCTATTGGTGCTTTGAGCCAAAGATCGTCATGCCAAAAGGATTCTTTTCACTTTTACTGTCACATAGTCTCGTCTGCTTCAGGATTGCTAGAATCTCGTGTTCCAGATATGCAGCATTGATGGAGGCAATAAGTCCGGGTCGGATCTCCTTTGGCTGCGTATTGAACCAGAGAAACCATTTGATCAAGAGGAAAATATCTCTACGCAAGTCACTAATCAGATACCTTCCTCCTGGTTTTAGCACTCTGTAAATTTCGTTCAAAGTCTCACCCGGCTGAGACCACTCGTGCAGTGAGTCGTAAGTGAAAACGGCGTCGAAGTAGTTGTCATCAAAAGGGATTTCACTGCCACTTCCCTGCTTGTATTCCACACGATCGGATAGGCCGTATTCCGCAGCATTGCGATCGGCAATCTTGATGATCTCCGAGCTGATATCCAGACCATTGAGTATTGTATTTGACGTGCATTTCAACCATTCTAAACCGATATAGCCTGGTCCGGGGCCGATCTCTAATGCGACACCTTGAGTAATACCTTTTTGCAGAATGAGCTGAATCTGCAATTCGCCCCTATCTCTTGAACGGCGCATCATTTGGTCATAAGCATTGGCATTGAATTCTCCCTGGATTCCTTTGTCTGTCTCTGGGATGCGTTGCTTTGCCATGGAAAGATACCTTCCTAGTTTTGAGTGCGGAACGAGCGGGCTAACTATTAATTATACGGACTTCTGATACACTGCAATTTCACCGTATAGCCAATCTAAACAAGTGTGTTATCCTGAAATTATGCTTGGTTACTTCAAATAATCTGTGACATCTAAACCTTAAATAATTATATGCATTAACCTGTTGAAACACAAACTATGATGAGTGATCAATTATCCCCAAAACCCAAAAAACTGCTTGACCAACTGCGCGATGCCATCCGGTTGAAGCATTATTCCTACAGCACCGAAAAACCTACGTACATTGGGCCAGGCGCTATATCCTCTTTCACAACAAATGCCACCCCGCCGAAATGGGCGCCGCAGAGATTGAAGCCTTTCTCACCCACCTCGCAAAAGATGAGAATGTATCATCTTCCACTCAAAACCAGGCGCTCAATGCCTTGCTGTTTCTCTATCGGAATGTTCTGCAAATGGATCTTCCTATTCCACTCCATGCACTGCGTGCCAAGCGCTCAGAACATTTGCCAACCGTCCTATCAAAAGATGAAATGGCAAGAGTGCTGTCAGGAATGCGAGGACTGCACCAATTGATGGCGAAACTGCTCTACGGTTGTGGGTTACTATTAATGGAATGTATGCGCCGGCGTGTAAAAGACGTTGATTTCGATCAATCTCAAATCATTATCCGGGAGGGGAAAGGCGAAAAAGATCGCGCCACCATGCTGCCGTCCAGCCTGGTTCAGCCCCTCAAGGATCAGATTAGCTATGTTCGAAAACTTCATGAACGAGACTTACTCCAGGGATTCGGTTCGGTTGAACTGCCTTTTGCGCTCTCCCGTAAATACTCCAACGCAGACAAAGAATTAGGCTGGCAGAATATCTTCCCATCGGACCGCCTCTCAACCGATCCACGCAGCGGGATCGTTCGCCGTCACCATCTGGACCCCAGCGGGTTGCAGCGCGCCGTCAAGTCGGCGGCGAAATTGGCAGGACTTAACAAACCCGTCAGCCCACCCACCTTTCGCCACTGTTTTGCCAAGAATCTCTTGGAAGCGGGGTATGACATCCGCACGGTGCAAGAACTGCTGGGGCACAAAGATGTCAAAACCACGATGATCTATACCCATGTGCTCAACCGTGGACCGAAGGTGGTACGAAGTCCGTTGGATGAATAAGTTTCTGGAATGAAACAAAAGCACCCTCCATTTTCAGAGGGCGCTTCATGATCCATCATAATTGGAATTTACCGCGGACCAGCCATCACCGGTCTAAACTTGTACCCGTAAACCAGGATACCGCGCTCATCGCCATCGGAGCGCAATTTGCGAGTGACCATCTCAACCGGCATGCCAATCTCGACCTCCTCCTGGCCCAGGTCGGTCAATTGAGCCGTGACAATCGGACCTTCTTCCAACTTCACCAGCGCAACGGTATAGGGTGATTGTTCTTCAAAGCCAGCCGGGGCATTTGCCAGGCGTGTGAACGAATAGATTTCCCCTTTACCGCTGAATGCATAGGCTGTCTTGGCCTCGCCACCGCATTCGGGACATACATCCCGGGGTGGGAAGATCTTGACATGGCAGTGGGGACAGGTTTCACCCACAAGTGCATAACGTTGTTTTTTCAGACGCCAATGGCGTGGAACTTCCATTTTTCAAACTCCTTAGTCCAGCTTTTCATACTTTCAAGCCTAAGTTTACCGAAATGAGACTCTCAGAAACTATCAAAATCAATGGATTCAGCCCTGTTTGAGAGAGTTTTAAGTAAAAATAAGAAAAAATTGCTTTGATTTACATCAATGAACGCATTTTCAGGCTGGTGAATTGGGTAAAATTAATGATATGATTTGAAAGAAAAATCCTTAATTTTCTAACCTGGAGATGTTAATCGATGACCTTTTACTTGCTGGATGGCACATTGCAGATTGATATCTTTTTTGAGTGCGAGGATCATGACCTGGAAGATAATATCTGCCTATCGATCATTGAGCGCTGTCCGCCAGAAGAGCGACTTTTGCGCGCTGGCGAGACACATATCTATTTGACACCTGATGAGGCGCGTGCGCTGGGTCAGGCCCTTTTGGATGTTTCAAAGAACAGCGAAACGGGACGGGGACAACTCTTTTGAAGACCTTGACTCAAGATTCAGTACGGATTGCTATGCTGGCAGCCCAGGGTTTACTCAACCCACCGGAGGCGTCACCAACCAAAGATGATATCCTGGCTGTCATTCGTCGTATGGGGTATCTGCAGATTGATACCATCCAGGCTGTACGACGCAGTCAATACCTGGTACTCTGGAGTCGTTTAGGCTCCTATGATCCGAGATGGTTGGATGAAATTCATCGGGACGGGCAGCTTTTTGAGTACTATGCGCACGCATTGTGTTATCTCCCAATTGAGGATTATCCAATTTTTCGAGGACGAATGCTGAATGATGATCGTACTGGAAATGATTGGAAAAATTGGGCTGAGGATCACCCCGAGGTGATCACCCATGTCCGCTCGTTTGTTATGGAAAATGGTCCGGTTTCTTCTGCTGATTTTGACTCCAGAACCATAACAACAGGCTGGGGGAGAGTTAAACATGAAAAACTAGCACTTCAAAGAATGTTCTCAACGGGTGACCTGATGGTGCCCTACCGAGATAACTTTCGGCGCTTTTATGATCTGAGAGAGCGCGTCTTGCCAGATTGGGATGATGCGGATGCGCTGGATGAAGATTTAGCTCGAGAGGCTTTGTTATTACAAGCAGTTCATGCATTGGGGGTGGCAACAGAAGATTGGATTGCGAATTATTATTACCTGTTGAAGACGGGTTTATCAGATGTTCTGGAAGGTCTCGTTGGATCAGGGCGCCTCATCCGGGTTAGGATTGAAGGTTGGGATCAACCCGCCTACATTCATCCAGATCAATACGATTTGGTAGAAAAATGTGCAAAGGATGAAATCACTCCCAATCTGACCACGCTTCTTTCGCCTTTTGATCCAATTGTCTCTGATCGCTCACGATCATTGACCATCTTTAATTTTGATTATAGGCTGGAAGCCTATACGCCCATCAAAGATCGTAAATATGGATATTTTTGTACCCCCATCCTGCACAAAGGACACATCGTAGGGCGTTTGGACCCAAAAGTGCATCGTCGAGAAAAATGGATGGAGATCAAGAACCTGTATATGGAACCGTGGGTTAATCTTGATGAGGATCTGGTCAACGTCTTAAGTTCTGTCTTATATTCATTTGCATCATGGCATGGGATGAGTGAGTTTGTGGTCACCGCGAACCAGTACCCTGAGCTGCAGGAGGCACTGTTATGATCCCATCCCCAGGTTTTACACTGTGTTTCTTACTATATGAGGAGGATGTCCTGATGATCCATCGCCGCTTCCCACCCAACCAGGGTTTGTGGAACGGCGTGGGTGGTCATATCAACCCTGGTGAGACGCCGCGTGAGGCTGTCATCAGGGAAGTGATGGAAGAAACGGGCTATCAACTGATCGATCCGCAATTTGCCGGGCTGCTGACCTGGGATGGCTTTGAGATCCCGCCGGGAGCAATTACGATCTTTACAGCAGATGTGCCTCATCGGGGCTTTGTTACCAACCATGAAGGTGAGTTAGCCTGGGTGCCGCGCGATTGGGCATGCTCTGCCCCCGAAGTTGTGGATAATATCCATGTATTTTTTCCGAAGATCCTGGCTGGGGAACATCCGCAGCATTACCATTTCAGTTACCATAACGACAAGCGCATCCGGGATGTGATCTCTGAATTACCCGAAGGCTTTGACCTTGATCGCCCTTACTTCCCGGAGGTTGGGTTCATTGAGGAGCAGCGCGGTGGTTATTTGCTCAGCACTGATAAGGATCGATTGCAGCTTGACATTATTGAGGATTTCCTTTCAAAGCGATCGTATTGGGCGGAAGGTTGCTCAAGTGATGTGATCGAACGATCGATCCAGCACTCAGTCTGTTTTGGGATCTATCATCAAGGTGTTCAGGTTGCTTTTGCACGCCTGGTGACCGATGAGAGTACTTTTGCCTGGCTGGCGGACGTTTTTGTTGACGAAGCACACAGGGGTATAGGTTTGGGAAAGTGGCTGGTCTCGACTGCGTGCGGCTATGTGGACGGGCACGGCATCAAACGCACGGTGCTTGCCACACGAGATGCTCAAGCCCTTTACGCGACCTATGGCGGATTTGAGCATTTTGAGAAACCGGAGTATTGGATGACACGCCTGAAACCCAATGGGACATGATTGACAGGCGGGTAAGAGAAGGAGAAAGTAGAATGAAAATCAGAAAGGGTGATTATTGGATCACGACCGATCAGGATCAACTTAAAATCGATGTCATTCATCGTTATTTGAAGGAAAAAGCCTATTGGACAACAGGGCGGACGCGTCAGATGACTGAAAAAACCATCGGCAACTCCCTTTGCTTTGGCGTTTTTGACCGTGATCAGCAAATTGGCTTTGCCAGGGTGATCACGGATTACACGATCTTTGCTTATCTTTGCGATGTTTTCATCCTGGAGGATTATCAGGGGCAGGGATTGGGAAAATGGCTAACCGAAACGATTCTGGATGTCCTCGATGAGGAAGGTGTTCGCTGGACGATGCTGGCAACCCGTGATGCCCACGGCCTTTATGAGGAATATGGCGGTTTCCAGAAACTGTATTTGCCTGAGAAGTGGATGGGGCGCGTCAACCCACGCCTGCTGCAAAGCTCCGGTCAAACCTACACCCTTCCCGGTGACGGCATGTAAAGATCGCAAGTGAATATATAAATTATTGGGGCGGATTGTCGTCAATGTCGTGTTTGATGAAAAGAAGGCTGCCTAATCAAATGTTTGGGGGCTTGTTTCGTCAGAAAAACGGTAAAAACAAGCTATAATGATTTTAGAAAGTTGCGAGCAGATCGGATCAGGGGATAACTCGAACTTGAACAGCCGATGTGAGTCAAGCTCACAATAACAACAAGGGAGATTAAATTGAAAACGATTGTTGCCGGCGCTTTGGGTGAGTGTGTCCACGTCGCAGGCGTGATCAATTTTCTACGACTTGCTGAACAGGCTGGATGGCGAACCGTGTTTTTAGGTCCAGCTGTTTCAATGGGGGCGTTAATTGACGCTGCAAGAAGAGAAAATGCGGATGTGGTTGGTGTTTCTTACCGGCTGACACCTGAGACGGGGGAACGGCTGCTGGGTGAATTTGCAGAAGCAGCGGATGAGCTTTATCGCCAGGGTGTTCGTTTCGCTTTTGGCGGCACGCCGCCAGTTGCAGAACGGGC
>DAINBD010000055.1:0-8888 GCA_036733105.1 Candidatus Brevefilum sp.
CATCCGGGACAATCCCGTGCCCATCTTCCGGCAGTTGGATGAAGGGCCTCTGATTGGTGATGATGCCTGTTTCAACTTCATAATCAAACGCGAATATGGTGGATTGGATCGAGTCGGTGTAGTACATTGTCTTGCGGTCCGGCGACCACCCGATACCATTTGAGATGCCGATGTGATCAAGGATGCAGTGTTGCGATCCATCCGGATCGAGACGGTACAGTCCACCTTCTCGTCGGTCAGCGTCCATGCTCCCTGCCCAGAACCTTCCCCCCGGATCCACTTTGCCGTCATTCATCCGGACATCATCTCGTTCGGGTAAGGGATTCCAGAGGACTTCAGGGTCAGATTGTCCCTGATCCCAAAATGAAAATCCGTTTTTCGTTGCGAGGACGAAGCCGCCTTCTTTTCGGAACCCGAATGCACCGATCATGGTATCAAAATGGAAAGCCTCATAACCCGTCAGAGATGAATTCGATTTGAAGAGTTCGCCGGTTGCAATATCGACCCAGTATAGACATTTTTCAGCGGGATGCCACAGGGGACCTTCACCGAGCTGATTTTGAACATTGAATAAGGAACGTGCAGTTGTTTTCATAATTCTTTAGCCTTTCCCGGGATGATGCAAAGGAAACCAAGCGGTGCATCACCAATATTCGTGATTTGGTGCAAATCTTCCCCCGAAACATACAGGGAATCCAATAGGTTGAGTTCGAAGAAATCATCGTTGATCTGGATCTTCGCCTTTCCGTGCAGGATCAGCATACCGTGCTCGTGTTCGTGCCTGTGAAAGAAGGTTTTACCTCCCACAGGGACCTGGAAATACCGAATGGTGAAATTTGTTGAGCCGTCATCAGGACCGATCAGGACATGTTTGAGGATATTCTGAACTTCATCCTGGTTGATCAAGAGCGGTTGGACTTCTTCCCAGGTGTAAATATCCTCATCGGGATTGCCTGAAAAGCGGTGGATTTTTGACATTGGGTTCACTCCTTATTTCTTTATTCAGATTGTGGTTATTATAATAAGTTTATCTCACGTTTTTCCAATGTGCAGTAAGACCAATTATAATGTTGTTAGTATGCATTTGCTGAGGGAAAGGAAAATATGATTCATTTAGATCTGCCGTTGATTGACCTTCATCGTCACCTCGATGGGAATGTGCGAATTGAAACGATCCTGGACCTGGGGCAAAAGCATGGTATTCCCTTGCCGGCGAATACCCTCGAAGGACTGCGTCCCTTTGTCCAGGTGACCGAACCCCTGACGGATATCATGGCATATTTCAAAAAATTCGACCTGATGACCTCAATCTTTGTGGATTATGATGTATGCCGCCGAGTGGCTTATGAAAATGTGCTGGATGCGCAAGCCGAGGGCATTGACTATATTGAATTGCGCTTCAGTCCGGTATTCATGGCAGAACCGCATGGTCTTGACCCAAAGGGTGTGGTTGGCGCGGTTGTGGATGGGATCAAAGAAGGCAGGTTGAGATGCCCGGAAATCCGTGTGAATCTCTTGGGTATCATCAGTCGGACCTACGGTGTGGATGTGGGTTACCGGGAGCTGGATGCGCTTTTGGCTTTTAAGGATGATATCGTCGGATTGGACCTGGCTGGTGATGAAATCAATTTCCCGGCAGCATTATTCCTGCCGCATTTCAAACGGGCACGTGATGCAGGTTGGGGCGTCACGGTTCACGCCGGGGAATCGGATGGGCCAGAAAGCGTCTGGCATGCGATCAAAGATTTAGGCGCAACCCGGATTGGGCATGCTGTGCGCATCATGGAAGACCCTGCCCTGGTTGACTTTATGCGTGAAAACCGGATCGGCATCGAGACCAGCCTGACAAGCAATGTGCATACCAACACCGTGCCGAGTTATGCAGCCCACCCTTTGAAAAGGCAATTGGATTTGGGCTTGTTAGCAACGATCAACACCGATGACCCCGGGATCAGTCCGGTGACGCTGGCAGATGAGTTCAATTTCGCTGCCAAAGCTGCGGGATTAACAGATGAAGATGCACGCACATGCCAGCAGAATGCGATCGAATTGGCTTTCTTGCCTTGGGAGGAAAAGGAACGATTAAGGAATTTGAAGAAGTGATACAGTTCTCATCAACAGTCGATTCGCGATAAGCAAGGAGCGCAATGGATATTGTTGTTTGGGTTTTGATCGTCATCTTAATATTGATCATTCTCTATTTTGGGATCTGTGCTTATGCTGTACTGACGATGACGAAGATCGGTGACCATCCCCAATACGACCAGGACCCTGGCTCATTTGGATTGGCTTACGAGAAGGTGTATTTTCAATCGCGCGGGGAGAAACTGCGCCTGGCTGCATGGTTTGTGCCTCGTGAGAATGCAAACCAAGCAATTATCCTTGTTCACGGCAGGAATGCCAGCAAACAAAATGCGATTTCCGGGCGTCTTCCATCTTTGGCAGCAGAATGTGTCAAAGCGGGCTTTTCTGTTCTTATGATGGATTTGCGTGGACACGGTGAAAGCGAAGGCAGACGTTACACCTGGGGAGTGCTTGAGCGGAAAGATGTTCTTGGCGCAGTGGATTTTCTGCTGGAGAAGGGATATCTCCCGGGAACGATTTACGTCTTGGGTATCTCCTTGGGCGGTGCATCTGTTATGTTCGCTACGCAGGAAGAGCCGGCAATCGCCAGGGTTGTTGTTGACTCCACTTTTGCGAGGCTGATTGACCTGGTAGAACCCAACTGGAAAAAAGAGAGTGGTTTGCCTGACTTCTTTTTGCCGGGTGTGTACTTTGTTTGGAAGACCCAATATGGATTTAACCTTAAGGACGTTGCACCAGTTGAAGCTGTTTCTGCGATTTATCCAAGACCGGTCCTTGTTTTGCATAGCCAAAAGGATGAAGTCATCCCGGTTCAGCAGGCGTATCAGCTTGCCAAAGCCTCGCCGCAGGTTCAACTTCACCTTTTTGAAGATGGCGATCATGCTGAGCTTTACCGCGATCACCCCCAGGCTTATCTAAAAGTCCTTTTTGAATTTCTTAGACCAGAATAAATATTCGTATAGCTAAATATGATGGGGTCGTAGCCTCACTGATATCTTCCATCGATATTTCGACTGGTTGATAAATCTTTGTTGAATTATCTTGATGGCTTGGCTGATGAAAACCTTACAGGGATCGTTGGATTTATGTTATGATTGGGGGCTGATGCGTAATATTGAAAAACACATTTTTATGACGATTGTGCTTGAATTTATGTTTATTACCGAAGATTGTTAGGAGCGATTTATATGAAACCGAATCTCGAAGAATTGAAGAAAATTGCGAACCAGATCCGAGAGGATATCATCACAACCGGTCGAGATTGTGAAGTTGGGATCCACCTGGGTGGGAATTTAACCCTGGCGGAAATCATGGCAGTCCTATTTTTTTATAAGGCGAATTTAAATCCCCAAAACCCCAAGTGGCAGGATAGAGATCGAATAATCCTGAGCAAGGGACACGGGAATGTCGCCTTATCCTCTGCCATGGCAAGACTCGGTTTCTTTGATCTGGATGAGCTCAAAAAATTCGATACCTTCAATTCAATGTTGAGTATGCATATTGATAAACACCGTATGCCGGGTGTGGAGATCAGTTCAGGTTCTTTAGGACATGGGCTGTCGGTCGCTGTGGGGGCAGCCCTGGGAGCAAAAATGGACAGGGCTGATTGGAACTCCTACTGCATCGTTTCGGATGGCGAATTGATGGAAGGATCGGTCTGGGAAGCGATTATGAGTGCCGGGCATTTTCAGCTGGATAACCTCACAATGGTGGTCGATCGTAACGGCTTTACTATCGACGGCGATACAGAAGACAACATGTCTCTTGAGCCGTTGGATGAGAAATTGGAAGCCTTTAATTGGGATGTTAGGGTGGTCGATGGACATGATATCGAAGCGCTTGTCATAGCCTTTGATACACCAACCCAGGACCGAAAACCTAAAGCGATTATTGCCAAAACGATCAAGGGACGGGGTGTCCCAGCATTGGAAGGCAAAGCTTCATCTCACTACCTAAAAATCAAGCCTGAAGATGCTAATGAGGCGTTGGCTTTATTGAATGTTCTGTAATTATCGATTGGAGAATCATGACAGAAAATATGAATTCAAAGAGTCCTTATGTTGGCTTTTCGAGCCGAAAAGCTTTTGGTAAAGTGCTGGTGGAATTGGCAATGGAAAATGATGCGATTGTCGCGCTGACGGCTGACCTCACGGATAGCGTTCAGCTCGTTGATTTTCAAAAGACATTTCCGGATCGATTTGTCAACTTTGGTGTTGCTGAACAAAATATGACGGGTGCGGCTGCCGGTCTGACCCTGGCGGGGAAGATCCCCTTCACATGCACCTATGCTGTTTTCTCGTCGATGAGAGCCTGCGAACAAATGCGCACAGATATCGCTTACAATGATTTGCCCGTTCGGATCGTTTCAACCCATGGCGGGATTACATTCGGGGTTGCAGGTGCAACGCACCAGGCGATCGAAGATATCGGGATCTACCGTGGAGTGGCAGGCATGACGGTTATCGTTCCCGCGGATGCTGTCGAAACAGCTGCGGCTATTCGCGCTGTTGTGAATCTGCCAGGACCAGTATACGTGCGCTTGAATCGAGTGACCGAAAAAACGGTCTATACCCACGACTTTACCTATCAAATTGGTCAACCGGACCTGCTTAAACCTGGCAAGGACATGCTCCTGATCGCCACAGGTGCGCAGGTTGGGGAGTCACTGGATGCTGTAAAACTTTTAAAGGAAAAGGGAATTGATGCTGGCGTTCTGAATGTCTCTTCGATCAAGCCGTTAGATGAAAGAGCTCTGGTTAAAATCCTCAAAGATTACAAAGCTGTGATGACGGTGGAACAGCATTCTGTCCTGAATGGATTGGGAAGTGCTGTATCTGAGATTATTGCGCAAAACAATATCGATATTAAATTTAAGCGGCATGGTTTGCAGGATATTTTCACAACCTCAGGTCCTTATACTGAGCTGCTTGCTTATTACAAGTTGGACCCTGAAGGAATTTGCCAAACGGTATTCGAATTTCTAAATCGAGTTTAATTAGATATTGTCGGATAAACCCCGGGTTCATTCTTGATTTTTTAGGCGATTCCATTATAATTGGAAAAGATTTGAATTTTATTATAAGGAAGGACTTTTCGTGATTGATGTTAAAAAGTTGATTCGCAAGAATCTTGTTGATGTTGATGTCGCGGTTGAGGATTGGCAGGGAGCCATTCGAGCAGCCGGGAAACTCATGGTCGAAGATGGGGCTGTTGAAGCACGCTTTGTTGATGCGATGATCCGTGTTGCAAAGGAATTCGGTCCGTATATTGTGGTCGCCCCCGGGATCGCCCTCCCGCACGCCCGACCTGAAGATGGCGTCATTGAAGCAAGCATTGCAATCGTCCGTTTGAGCACCCCTGTAGATTTTGGTAATGAAGACAATGACCCTGTTTACCTGGTGGTTGCCCTGGCAGCTGTGGATCATGAACAGCATATCGATGGTTTACGGCAGCTCGCGCTTGTTTTGGGTGATGATGACAAGATCGTCGCCATAAAAGAAGCAACGACTCGAGATGAGCTGCTGGATATTTTTTGGAATGCCTGAACCGCACCTTATGAAATGAATAGGTGTTAATATATTTATAGCGTTTATTTTAGGTTCAGAAAGTTCGATTTATTGAATTTCTATGAAAGGAGGTGAAAACCAAATGGCAGAATCAGAAAAAGCAAAAGGAACTGTTGGAAAGACGGAAGGGATAATTTCTATTATCTTTGCTGTCGTAGCTTTTGTGCTTGGATTGCTTGCACAGTAGTAACATAAATTAGATTGATTCGTGTGAGCAAAGGAGAGTTATTTTGATTAATATTTCTGCAGTATGTGGAATGGGTTTGGGAAGTGGTTTGTTGGTAAAAATGGGAATCGAACGTGTCCTTGAAAGGAATGGATACGGTCGTAAAGATTTTCGCGTTGAAGTTGCTGACATTTCCACAGCCCGATCCATGAATCCCGATATCTTTGTTACAACAGCTGAATTCGCCAAATCATTAAGAGAGGTCGATGCTGAAGTCATCACTGTAAAAAACCTCTTTAATGAAAAGGAAATTGAAGAAGCGTTATTAGATATCTTTAAACGAATTTATGAAACAAAACAAAACAAATAATTATTTCGAAAGGAACATAAAAAATGGCAATTCTTGATTTTCTTCAAACTTTTCTAAGTAATGCGTCCATCCTCGTTGGGTTGATGGCTTTGATCGGTCTTTTAGCCCTCAAGAAACCCTTTGAGGAAGTCGTCACAGGAACCATCAAATCCATCCTGGGTTTCCTGATTTTGGGCGCTGGTGCAAATGTTGTTACTGGATCAATCACCCCGCTTGGTAACCTGTTTACCACAGTGTTAAAGATCCCCAATTCAGCACTGCCTGTTAATGAGGTATTCGTTAGCATTGTCCAGCAATCACTGGGTCGCGAAATTGCATTGGTCTTCTTGTTTGCATTCCTGTTGAACATCGTTCTTGCCCGTTTAACCCCCTACAAATACATTTGGTTAACTGGACATCACACCCTTTTCATTGCTACCCTGACCACAGGTATGCTTTCCGTCATGCCCATTTTCGCTGGTCAGACCTGGTTGATCATCTTGATCGCCACCATCATTTCTGGCGTCATGATGACCTTCATGCCCGCACTCTCCATGCCCTTCATGAAGAAGATCACAGGCGGTGACGGGTTTGCTATGGGTCACTTCGGTATTACAACCTATGCACTTTCTGGTTTCCTGGGTCAGTATGTTGGTGATCCTGAGGATTCCACAGAGAACATGAAGTTCCCGGACTGGATCGGCTTCATGAAAGAGCCCCTGGTTGCTATGGCTTCTGTCATGCTGATTATCTACATCGTTGTTGGTTTACTGAGCGGTAGTGCTGCAAGTTCAGAATTAGGTAAATACTGGATCGTGGGTGCCTTCATTCAATCACTCACCTTCGCTGGTGGTATTGCGATCATCCTGCTCGGTGTCCGCACAGTGCTTGCCGAGATCGTTCCTGCCTTCCGCGGTATTGCTGAGAAGATCGTTCCCGATGCCAAACCTGCATTGGACTGCCCCGTTGTATTCCCCTATGCCCCTAATGCAGTTCTGATCGGCTACCTTTCATCCGTTGTGGGTGGGTTGGTTGCCATGGTTCTGCAGCTGGTTACCGGCGGTTTCCTCGGCGGCGTGATTCTGCCTTCGATGATTGTTCACTTCTTCGTTGGTGGTACCGCTGGCGTCTTCGGCAACTCAACAGGTGGCCGTAAAGGTGCCATTATTGGTGGTCTGCTGAATGGTTTCATTTTCACTCTGCTGGCTGGCTTGACCTACACCTCCTTCGGTGGTTTGAACCCCGAATGGGCAGGATCTTCCTTCGGTGACACTGACTTCGGTGTTCTTGGAAATATCCTCTCCTTCATCGGCAACCTGCTCAAGTAATTGCAGATTGTGATAAAATAATCAATGTGGGCGTAACCCTACGCCCACATTTTTAATAACTGAATATTTATACATAATTTAGAGGATTAGAAAATGTCAGACGAGAAAAAACCAGAAAAAGGTGAACTGAGAATTTTGGATTACGGTGGAAAGATTCTGAGTGTATACCGCAGGTGTTCATGCGGCGGCGATGTTGAAATCAAGAAGGAGGAAGATGGAAAAAATTTCGCCAAATGTAAAGTCTGTGGAACAGGCATTGAATGGATGGATGGCGATAAACTAGAAGATATCAAAAAGATTTAGAATTTAAGAAACTAAATATTTCGTGAGATCATTGACCTTCAGAAATTCATCAGATCTTGCAAAAATATATTGTTTAAAGAAATTTCAAAAGCAGATTCCCTTAATTAATTTACGTGATGATTAAGCTTATTTGCTTTTCTATTCAATATAGTCTGAGATACAAGCAACATTTGATTTTTAATGATTATTGAAAAATTCAAGTTTTCCGACCTTCTCGTGTTAATACATGAATTATGGATAGAAAAATTTTAGAAATTACTCAAACTGCGCAGCAATATGAAACTGCCCTACCGCCCCTCCCACTCATTAAACCCCTGGAAAGGCCGCTTGCATCCTATCTGGATTGCGCTATCCACGATCCCGATTCAACGCCTGCAATGGTGGAAAAGTTATGCGAGGAAGCAAAACAGAATCAGATTGCAACAGTGTTTGTTAATCCAATTTATGTTTCATTGACAAAACGCTTGTTGGAAGGCTCAGGTGTTCACGTAGGGACGATCGCAGGATTCCCTTTGGGCGGGTTTCCTACCCGAATCAAGCTGGAAGAGGCAAAACTCTACTTGAGTGAGGGTGCGGATGAAATTGACATGGTCCTGAATGTGGGGATGCTGAAAGCGGGGGAATACCAATTCATTCTGGATGAGATTGAGCAGATGGCAGATGCTGTTCATCAGCGAGGTGGTCTGCTTAAGGTGATCCTTGAAATGGTGCTGCTGACAAGGTTTGAAAAGATTGTCGCTTGTTTGCTATCGAAAGCGGCAAATGCTGATTTTGTCAAAACATCAACCGGCTTTTCTAAAGGTGGTGCTACGGTTGAAGATATCGACCTGATGCGTCGTGTTGTGGGTCCGCCGGATGTGATGGGGGTAAAGGGTGCTGGCGGGATCCGTTCATTGGATACAGCACTGCAGATGATCAATGCCGGGGCAGATCGATTGGGTACCCGACTCGCAACCCAAATCCTTCAGGAATACAAAGATAAAAAGTAAGGCGTTTGCAGGTTTTCAGCCTGGTATGATCGGGTTAATTACCTGATTAATATACTTCACCCCATCAGATTTAGAAGCATGGGGAAATGTGAGCATGTTCCT
>DAINBD010000056.1:0-8710 GCA_036733105.1 Candidatus Brevefilum sp.
CAGCGCATGTTGCCGAAAATTTACAGTCTTTGGAAGGCGTTTTGCAAGCAAATCCAGTAAACCACGAGGTTGCGATTGTGACACCATCTGCAGAAGAGCTGCTTGCTCCAGTGATTTCACGCACCAATGAAATAGGCATCCGAATTTATTCAGTGGATATCAAAGAACCAAATCTTGAAGCGGTTTTCCTCCAACTGACGGGTCGTGCATTGAGGGATTGACGCCATGGAACTAAAAAAGTTATTCCTGATCGCAATAAAAGATTTACGATTGATTTTCCGTGACCCATCCGCTTTGGTCATGATGCTGATCGCACCCTTTGTTTTGACGCTTGGCATGGGTGCACTTACTGGAAGATTTTCAGGTACTTCTAATTCGGGAGTCAGTGAAATCCCAGTGATCCTAATAAATCAGGATGGCGGCGAATTGGGCAATTTATTGGTGGATGTCTTAGAATCGCCTGACCTTTCTGATTTGGTTTCTCCCGCATTGCTGGACGATCCTGTTGCGGCTAAAAAACTTGTTGATGAAGATCAGAGTACTGCAATGATCTTTATTCCAGCGGGATTCTCAGAAAGCCTCCTGGCTCCAAGCGCATCCCAAGATCCTGTTCAAATTGAACTTTATACCAACCCCATCCGAGCCACTGGTGTGGGTGTCGTGCGGTCAATCCTTGATCAGTTCATCAATGAAGTGGAGGTGGGTCGCGTAAAGGTTGAGGTTATTCTTGAGACGCTTCTTAAGAAAGGTCTTATCACCCCCGATCAAGTCCCACAAGTTGTGGAGCAGGTCAGCAAAGACACTGAAAACATGATACTGGGCGCTTCTTCTATTTCAATCCGAAATGAATTAGCTGATGAAGCGGTCATCGAATTTGACATCCTATCTTATATGGCGCCAGGTATGGCGATTATGTTTTTAATGTTCACAGTTACCTATGGTGGCCGTTCTTTATTGGTGGAAAACCGAACCGGCACTTTACCAAGGCTCCTAGTTGCACCCACGCGCTCACTCAGCGTTCTGGCTGGGAAAGGGTTTGGGATCCTTCTGACAGCAATTGCTCAATTAGCCATTTTGATTGGCGGCACTTCAATTCTTTTCCGACTGCAGTGGGGCGATCCAATGGGGGTTGTCGCGCTGATCCTGTCGGCTGCTTTTGGCGCAACAGGTTGGGGGATCTTGTTGGCTTCTTTGCTTAAAACACCAGGGCAGGTTGCTATAACCGGCTCTGCTGTTATGCTCCTATTTGGGCTTCTGGGAGGGAGTTTCTTTGATTTGAGCATGCTGCCCGATTGGATCCAGGTGATCAACAAGATTACACCGAATGCTTGGGCAATCGATGGGTTTTACATTCTTTCGGTCGGAGGGGAGCTGAATGATATTATCCCAAATGTTATTGCTTTATTGATCATGGGCGTTGTCCTGTTTGGAATTGCGACTTTCTTGATTAGAAAGCGTGGCCTTGCCCAGAAATGAGGTGATAATGAACAGAATAATTCCCATCATCCTCAAAGATCTTAAAATTCGTTTCACCAGCCCGGTGGAATGGATGTTTTTCATCATCCTTCCGGTGATTTTTATCCTGATCCTGAGCGGCGGCACATCTCCTTCAGAGGATCAGAGGGTTAATTTACAGGTCGTTGACCTAGCGCAATCCGAATTGTCGGGTTTATTACTGGATAAGTTAGATAAGTCAACTTCAGTTAAACCGATCCTGACTCCTCTGGATGAAGCTGTCTCAGATTTTGACTCCCGACAAGTTTCAGCAATCCTGATCATCCCAGAAGATTTTTCGATAGGAGCACTGCTGGAAGGGAAAGCAGAGGTGGAACTCAGACAGCAGCAGAACAAAGTAAATGCGTTGATCGATCAACAAGCCGTCAGCCTGGCTGTCAGACGGATCTCAAGCCTGGTTGACATTGCCAATGTCAATGTGAATGTGGCGGATGAATTTCGACCCATGGATTTCGAGGTGGATCAACAGGTCATATTTCGCGATTCTTTTACCCTTGCAGAAGAAAAATTAGCATCCGCGCCAATGCGAATAGAAACAATTCAAGCACAAACGGAAGACCCCATTCAATACAATCCACAAGCCAACAGCACATTTGGGCAAATGATCACATGGGTATTTATCCCGCTGATCGGGCTTTCAGCGATGTTCGCCGGCGAACGGGAATGGGGCACGCTGCGCAGGATCCTGGTGACACCTACGAGAAAGCCAATTTACATCGGCGCAACGGTGTTGGGGCAGGTACTCACAGCGGTTTTCCAGATGGTCATTCTGATCACCTTTGGGATCCTGGTGTTGAAAATGGATTGGGGGCGGTCCCCTCTGGCTCTGTTGCTGGTGATTGTCTCGTCAACCTTATCTGCTGCCGCCTTAGGAACGATGTTGGGGACTTTTGTGAAGACTGAGAATCAGGCGAATGGCATATCCATCCTGGTTGGTATGGTGATGGCGATGATGGGCGGCTGCTGGTACCCGATGGAATTATTCCCGCAGGCGATACAATCTGCAGCCAGGGTGCTTCCAACGACCTGGGCGATGCAAGGCTTTCTGGATGTTGCTGTTCGCGGTCAGGGGATTTCAGGGATCTGGCTGGAATGTCTGGTGCTTTTGGGGTTTGCATTCATCTTTTTTATCGTCGGCGTCTGGCGATTCAAATATGAGTAAGGAACCCTGGTGCGCGTGTTGGCATTGAAACACGCATTGATATTATGAAGCTCAGTTGATCTGGTTTTACTTTACTTTACCAACGGCATAGAATGTTGGGACGAATAATACCCTTGATCCGTCCTGGTATGCGCTTTGATCCAGTTGCCTGAAATTCTGTAATTCATCTTCTGAAATCTGATTCCCAAGGTCTGAACGTAGAATCTCCCACTCCGATTGATCAGCCAGATTGCTGGTTCCTGTTTTCCATTGTGCTCCCAGGATCCCCGTTTCGATCTCTTCCAAACCAATTTTGCTAAAGTGGAATCCCAGCTTACGTCCCATTTGGGTATCAACACCTTGCTGTTGCAAGGATTGGGTTTGCAGTTTTCCTAAAATGCCGAGCTCTGGCGGAAAATCAATTCTTGCTTCGTGATCAGGCTCAGCCAGCGCAACTATCAACCCCCCTTGCCTGGTGACACGGCTCATTTCAAGCAGCATTCCGTGGGGATTGTGAACCCATAAAAGTAGAAAATGGCAGATGGTAAGCTCAAAAGTGTTTTGTGGGTAGGGTAGATGAAAACCGTCCGCCTGGACAAGGTTCCTTTGAGAAAGATTTTGTTGGGAAAAGCGTAAACCTGACCGGTCAATATCAACACCTGTTAGGGCAAATGGATGGAAATCTTGAATTTGTTCAAGCAGTGCCCCTGTCCCCGATCCAACCTCAAGGATATGGGCTCCGATTGGGTTTTCTAATCGCGAAAAAATGTGTTCGCGTATTTCCTGTGACCATTTGACCTGTTGTTGATAGCGTTGATGCCATTCGGTTAGGCTCAAACAATGGGTGTGACCTGGTTTTATGTTTTTTCCCAGATTGCCTCCCATGTATCCGTCAGGAGGTTGCCCAGTACGCTATCATATTTACCTTGAGCAGGCAGAACATCACCATCAGGCTCAACATACAGCCAGGCTTTCCCGGCGCCCTCAGATAGTTCCATGTCTTCCGCGTTTTCCAATTCAAGTGACACAGGGTTATTACGGGAATAGGGGACTGGCAAATCCCAGACCAGGTCAAGCTGTTGAATTGCAGCATAATTTCGCAAAACCTGGAGCTCATCAAAAAGATCCTTATCCACAACACTCAAGGACAGGGCATTGGTGCCCATTTTAGTCAATTTATCAATGTGCGGTCGCAAATCTTCACCCTCATGCAGTGTCAGGTGGACAGTGGTGAATAGATCTTCTGCCAGAATATCTTTTAAAAGTTGCCATTCTTCAGGATTGTTGAGGTCAAAGACCAACATTAAGTGATCCAGTCCTTTGGCAATGAGGGTTTTGCGATATTCCGGATCTCCCAACCTGAGCCCATCGGAGAGCAGTCCTGTTACCATCCCCAATTGTTCAGCCTCGTTAATCAGAACAGGTAAATCTTCTCGCAAAGTCGGTTCACCGCCCGTAAAGAGGATATGGGGGATAGTTGCGTTATGTGCCTTATGGAGAATGGCGATCCATTCATCGGTTGTTAGCTCACGGGTAACACGCTCATTTAGTGCTTGATCTTGTTGACTGCCCTGACCCACCTGGTATGTTAGCGCGCAATCCAATCGGTAAGGTGCTGAGATTTCACCGCTATAGGGTTCCTGTCGGTCAATATCGAGATAACTGACAGGATCCAAATCGGTTGTTTGGATCAGGGAGTGAACTTTGGATACGAAATCCTCGTAATCTTGGTAGATATGCTCCTTATCCGTGCGATAGCGTTGAGCGATCAGATCCACAACTTTATCTTTTTCTGTTTGCCTGATGAGGTGATATGCATATTCCACAGCAGTCTGATTTAAATGCAGCACAGTGGAAGCATTAACGATTAAAATCCCGGAGCCATCTTTCTCAGTTCGTAGATGAAGCCGATACTGTTCAGGTGCGTCTGAGGGTGTTTGATATGAAATCAGGCCAGGAGGTAAAGGAGTTTTTTTCGTAAAAATGTTCTTAATCGATTGAAAAATTTCTGTTAGGTCCATGCAATTCACTCCATTATTTCATAGATTGATGAAAAAACCGGATTTTGGATGGGTTTGATTGATTGGTGTTTCCTAGCTAAGGGGCATCCACCGCCGCATTCGGGCAGGAAGTCACAGGATTTACATCCCTCAGGGATGGCAGTCCGATTGCGAAGTGCCAATGCCAGTGGGTGCTCCCAGATCTCATTCCAGGGCTTTTGTAAAAGATTTCCTAATGAATGGTAGTAAGACTGACAGGGGATCACATCGCCATTGGGTTCTACACACATGTTATACAATGCTGCTGTGCATCCCTTCACGCCCAAGCCGCGCTGGATAGGATTGAAATGACAATATTGTGTGGGGGTATACCAGATCAAACGCTGATTGTTCTTCACTGTAATCTCGTGAGCTTTGTTAAGCAATTCTGGCAGTTCAGACTCATCCAAACCGGTGCCAATCGTCTCACCTTTGCCGGAATATATCAATGCGTTCAAGCCAATGGTCGGCACGCGGAGCTTTGCCAAAAAGTGAAGTGTGTCCTCAATCGAATTTCGGTTCTGCTGGAGCATGGTGGTGTTGGTCATAACATAAAGCGGTGTTGCTAGGACATTCTTCAATCCTTGTACGGTCTCTTTCCAGGCACCCCTGGCTGAAACCATTTGATCGTGAATGGCTTGATCGTGGGATTCAAATGTGATTTGGACATGATCCAATCCAGCCTCTAATAGTGAATCAAGGTAATCCTGGTTTGCCAGCCGGCGACCGTTGGTATTCAGACCTGTAATGATTCCTTTTTCTTCTGCATAAGCGATCAATTCCGGCAAACCATTAAAAAGTGTGGGTTCACCGCCGGTGAAAACGACATGCGGGATGCGCAAAGACCAAACCTTATCGATCACTTGTTTCCATTCATCAACGCTCATTTCCGGATAATTTCGTGGCCGTGCATTGTAGCAATGTAAGCAATCGTTATTGCACCGGTATGTGATAGCAAGATCCATTCGGTAAGGGGCGGAAAGCTTTGCACTGAAGGGGGCTGTGGTTTCGAGGTTGAGATCACAAACTGGACAGGCACCATTGGGTTCCAATAACGCCCCAAGTTGGGATTTGAATTCAGTTAAGTCTTCCTGTGCTTGTTCCTTGGATATCTTAAAGTACTTCTTCAGTTTTCGTAACGCTTGTTTTTCAGAGTTTCCTTCGAGTAACAGGAAGGTCATAACTGCTGCTGATGGGTTCAGCTGGATCATGCGATTTGCATTGATGATCAGTATGCCGCGTCCATCAGGATCGATGCGGAGATGAACACGCGTTTTATCCTCTCCTTCCTCTTTACGGTAATGAAAGAGTCCGGGTTCGGGAAGGGTCGGATGGTGATTTGAGCTCCGGAAAGAATCAAATAGTGAGGTCACAAGGTTCCTAACAACTGACATCTTGCCTGATGTTTCTTTTCGCCAGGCAAGATGGATTTTGTTTGCTTACCGTCCACCGCCAGCACAGGCACAGGCACAACCCGCACAGGCACAGGCGCAGGCACAAGAACTGCCGCCTCCGCCACCTCTAAATCCGCCTGATCCACTTCTACTCGACGTGCTCACAGGGATGGGATTCGTCCGGCTTGTCACACCAGATGTGAAGGATGTCAGGTTGCCTACCACACCAGCAGCCATTCCTGTTGCCCCATTGATCACATTGGCAGCAAAATCAGAACCAGGAATATGGGGTAGGGATGGTCTTGCACCACCTGTCGCCTGACCAATCGAAGGCTTGGTTTGTCCGACTGTGCTAACGCCTCCTCCGAGAGTATCGCGATAACTAGTGGAATAGCGAGGCCACCAGATAGGAACATAAACCGGTCCACCTGTGAAGGTGCGGCGAGTCCGTTCCTGGTAGTCATCATCAAGCATCGTCCATTCGAGAGTCTGGCTGTAGTTTTCGCTCTTTACTTCAGGTGTTTTAGCTTCTTCTACCATCTGCCAGGCTCTACGCATAATATCTTCATAATACGCAACGGTTTCTTTTCGTGAAAAACCTTTCATTTTTGAGGACACGCTGTTAACCAGGTTGGTCATCATTTTCTGAAGAGCAGCTCGCCGCTCTGGCTTTGATATTTTAAAGGCTTCTAAAAATTCAATCTCGTAGGGGTACAGCCCTTCAGGAAGTGGATCGGCGACATCGATAATTAGGGGATCCTGATCAAGAACTGTCGCAGCTTCTTTTTTAATGGTGCCAAACAAGATCATTGTGAGGACTTTGTCCATTGGTTGCAACATTAGGATCGCTGCTTCGACAGCAGTCAATCCGCGTTTGATCCCATGCCCCTCAATTTTCATTTTCGGTGGCAAGTAATCCATTTTGCGTTTTTGGGCACCAACGGTTCCCTGGTAGATGCTCCATCCGAAGATCGCTACCAAAAAGGCGCCAATACCAAAACAACAAAAATTTCCACCAATGATGCCGAATATCCTACCTATCAAACCTGGTCCACTGGTTTCACCAGGCAGGGTGGGTTGGATGTATTCAGCCTTTTCTGCGATGGCATCTGCTGGTACATAGCTGCTTGGGAATGCTGCACCAAATCTGTATTCAGTGTGGGCATTGGCAGTATTGGTATACCATGAGTAATAAACCCGATCGCCTTCTAACGTTCGACCCACATCATCGGGTTCCTGCTCGCCAGGCCAATTCTCGGGATAGTAGTAAATGCCTTCTTCATCACCCACACCCGGTGGAAGGATCAGGGTTGTCCGGTATTCCGTGTTGGTGCTCCGGTCAAATTCAGGTCCAAAATAATTGGGGCTGAAAAGGAAACTGGCATAATTCTCACGTTCTTCATAAGGGTATAGAACATCTTCGATGCCTGCAATCCAGATATTGACCTGGCCGGACTGCCCGGGTTGAATCGCGTTATCACCTAGACCCAGTGCAAATCCATTCGCAACGTAAGGCGAGCTCTCAATATCGGTGATGGATTGTCCATTAATGTCAGCCTCGATATTTTGCAAATTGTATGACGAGGAAGGCATACCGATATCGATGTAATCAATGAGTGCGCCATTGGGAGAATTTTGGAATTCTAGGATGTAATAGAGTGAAAGCGTTCCATCTTCCTCGAGATAAGCTTCAACTTCGGACACAGGCACAGTAAATTGAAGGCTCTGTGCCGTTGTCACATTTGGCAAGGCGAATAGGCTTAAAAATAATAAGAGGAGTAAAAAGAGTCTAAATCGTTTCATAGATCACCATTTAGGTTCTTCGGTTAATTGATAGGTCGTCCCACAATGAGGACATTCAACAACAGGGGCACCGGCAACCATTTTTATGTCATCCGGACTCAAAGGACCGCCGCACGATTCGCATTTGATGGTTTCCATATTGACATCGCCAGGCAGATCAACCTGTAAGTTAACAACCTGATCACCTGCCTTTATGGGTGGGCTCAGTTTTGTGCCAACGAAAATCAGGACAAACCCAATCAGAAGTCCGATGATGCCAACAATAATCCATCCAGGTGAGCCCTCAGGGCTGAAGGCACCCAAGATGAAAAGAAATCCAAAAACGATGAAAACCGCTGCAGCTATAAATGAAATGATTCTTCCTGTTCGCATTGATCCTCCTCTGTGCATAAACACTTGTTATTGATTAATTCTAACCTATAAGATGAAAGGTGACCAAAGATTATCTCAGGCTTTAACCCTAGTAAATTGAATTAGGATTTCGCTTATAATGATCAATGAACGATCAATTCTTACAAAAGCCGATTATATTATACAGGAAATTTAGTTATGAATGAAGCCGCTGTTCCGGATATTGTTATCAGCCGATTGCCTTTATATTTACAGATTTTGAATCAAATGGCAAAAGAAGGATTGCATACGATATCTTCAAAAGATCTGTCTGAGCGCTCTGGCTTGTCGGCATCCCAGATAAGAAAAGACCTGTCCTTTTTTGGGGGATTCGGTAAACAAGGCCAAGGTTATTCAATATATCACCTATTAGCACAGCTGCAAAAAATTCTCAACATGAACCGTATCTGGCAAGTTGCCGTTATCGG
>DAINBD010000057.1:0-8691 GCA_036733105.1 Candidatus Brevefilum sp.
GAATACAAAGGTGTCTTTAGAAGATCTGGAAAGTCTGTGGATGGATGAAGCCGGTCGAGCAAGTGCAGACGGCGTTCAAGAATTCAAGTATTCAACTTTTGAGGAGATGTTAGCTGTTATTTCGAAATCTCGTCGCTCATAGATTGAGCAGGATTTTCTTCGGGTGGCGTCTGATGATTTTCGGATTCTTTTGCTGAATTAATTGGTGTTGGTTGACCGTTTTCCGGTCGTCGATAGCGAATGAGCAGCAAGAACCCGGTTGCAATGGTTGCCATACCAATACCCATACCCCGCGCCTGCAGGGGGCCAAAAAATACATTAGGAAGGCGGTGGCTGCCCAGCCCGAAAATATCCGCCATGCCCGTGAAAACACAGATGACATACCCCGTGCTGATCAGACGTGTGCCGATATCGGCAGCAATGGTTTTTTTACCGTTAGGCCAGACAGCATTCAATGTCAGGTAGCTGCCAACAGTGATGATGCCCAAGCCGATCAAAAAAACTGAGATTTGAACAAAACCGATCACACGGCTGCGATCAAGGCCAAAAATGCTGGGACGGGCACCCAGCAGGAACAGCAAATATCCGACCACAGCCAGCCCCAATCCTATCCTGATCTTTACAATTGGATAGGAAAGTTCGTTATTTGTGGAACCATTTTCGACTGGTGCGTTTCCGTTGGAGCCTGATTCTGCAGGCTGTTTTTTTTGTCGATTATTTTTCATGCTGGTAAATTGTTTTTCAGGATCCTGAGCCAATTTGCATTGAAGATATTGGTTATATCTTCATCATTGTAACCTTTTTCAGCTAAATGTGGGATCAGTTTCGGCAGATCAGCGATGGTATCGATTTCAGAAGGAACGGATTCAACGCCAAATCCGCCATCAAAGTCGGTACCAATGGCAACATGGCGGGTGTTGCCTGCCAGCTGGCAGACATGATCGATTTGGGCGACGATATCGCCTAATGTTACGGCGTTTCGCCCGCCCTGGGAACGCCAATCCCAATTTAGAAAGGCATTTAGAGGCACAATCCCCATAACGCCATCTCGATCGATCAACTGCCGGATGGTTTCGTCTTTTAAATGGCGGTTGATCGGGATGCCTGTGATCAAGGATTCAGCATTGGAATGCGAGGCGATCACCTGCCCCTGGTAGGTATCAAGCGCCTGGCGGGCAGACTGATAGTCCATATGGCTGATGTCTAAAATAAAATTGAACGCAGACATATACTCCAAAAGTTCATAACCTGCCCTGGTGAGGGGACCCGGCTCGCGAGTTCCGCCGCAATATCGGTTTCCCGCCCATGCAGGGCCGATCAGCCTGACTCCCCATTCATACCAGGATTCAACTTCTGCGGGTTCTTGAATCCCTTCGGCGCCTTCCATCAAGATCACGATCCCAACTGGCGGTTCTGGATCATGCGGCGATTCTAAATGGGATTCCCAGGTTTGGATGTGCACCTTGAGCTCACTTTGGGATCGGATTAATTGAAATTTATCGTGATTTTCATCTGTCAGGCGGTGATAAGCATCCAGGTTTTCTCGATAGCAGGTATGCGCCTGTGCTGGTGTCTCATAGGTTTGGACTGGATAAATACCTTTGGAGAGGCGTTTGGGATCGCAAAAGAGGGTCCCAAAGATGACGGCAGCATTGGCCTCCTGATATTGAGGCCATCCCAACAAGGTGTTGCCGTTGAAACTAGGGATTGGTGTCGATTTTTCCAATTCCCGGATATCATAGGCTGATTTTGTGTAATCTCGCCCCAGGTTAACAATATTCCAGGCGAGGTCTTCGTGTGAATCGATCAGATAGGGCATGGGATTAAAAAGAAAGGCGCACCGGAAAATCCACCGGTGCGCTCTTTATGATATTTATTTTAGACTTCTTCTTTTTCTTCCGAGGGCTCGGCTTGCGAGTCTTCAGCGTCCGGTTCGTCAGGCACATCAACTTCTTCAAGTTCTGATGCTGTTTCTTCAACTTGGTCAACAACATCTTCTACCTCAAGCGTTTCATCAGCAGGATTTTCTTCGATCACTGCCTCTACTTCAGGTGCTTCCTCGGTGGGTGCATCTTCTGTTTCTGCTTCCACCTCCGGCGTTTCCTCGACAGGAGCATCTTCTGTTTCCGCTTCCGCTTCTGGTGTTTCCTCAACAGGTGCTTCCTCGGTTACCGCTTCAACTTCGGGGGTTTCATCAGCAGCAGTTTCTGTTTCTGCTTCAACCTCAAGCGCTTGACCCTCCTCTTCTTCTTCCTCGGATAATTCGTCTTTGAGTTCTTCAACATCAAATTCATCCGTGAGGGTTTTCCAATCCAGGTCGGAATAGGCAGGGGAATCAACCCGGCGTAGACTTAGACCAATCCGATGGGTGTCCTCTTCGATCTTGATGATCCGTAAGGTGACCACTTCATCTTCATGCAGCACTTCCTTCGGATGCTCGATCCTGCGTTCGCTGATCTCAGATATGTGGATCAATCCTTCTAATTCACCTTCAATTTCCTCAACAAGCAATCGAGCAAAGGCACCGAAATTCGTCAGTCGGGTGATCTTTCCCTCGACCAGTTGACCTTCGGTCAATTTCGCGATTTGTTCACTCCAGGGATCATCCTTCAAGCGACGGATTGAAAGGCCAATGCGTTTCCGGTCCGTATCAATGCTGATGACTTTGACTTTGATCTCCTGTCCAACTTCCAGGACTTCACTGGGATGATTAACATGTTCCCAGGAGATTTCAGAAAGGTGAACAAGACCGTCAGCACCGTTGATATTGACGAATGCGCCAAAATCAGCCAGGCTGGTCACGCGACCAGTGCGGACTTCGCCTTCTTTCAGTTCATCAATGACGCGTTCCTTGATGGAATCGCGCGTCTCGCTGCTGGCTGCTCGCTCAGAAAGGATCAGTCGGCGGCGATCCCGATCAACTTCAATGACGGTGACCTCAATCTCTTCACCAACCATTTCGGCATAGCGTTCTTCGGGTGAATTACCTGTGATGGTAAGCCTCCTGCCCAGGCTGATTTGCGAGGCGGGGACAAAACCGCGGATCGTTCCCAGCGGCACCAGGAGTCCACCTTTGTTATAACCCTCGATTTTAGATTGGAATGAATCTTCGGATTCCAGAAGTTCTTCAGCGGTTTGCCAATTTTCTTCTTCTAAAGCACGAGTATACGAAAGGATGAGATTCCCGTTGGCGTCTTCGGGGTTGACGACGTAAACTGTAATTTCATCTCCGACTTTGAAGGATTCACGAGTTTCCTGATCGATCGAATCCAGTTCTTTACCAGTCAGGAGACCTTCTGATTTTGCACCAACGCCGACAAGGATCTGAGTATCATTGACGCTGGCAATGGTCCCTTTACGGATTTCTCCTCGCTTAGGAAAGTCAATGGTAATGCCTTCCTGTGCTAATAAAGCTTCCATCTTATTAATGGTTTCTTCCTGACCTGCTTCTTCCCCCGTTTTATTCACGACATCATTTTGGTCCATAAAATTTATAACTCCAGAGTTGAATTTCTCACTGATTATAAGGGCTTAATTATTTCTTGACAACCCTTTAACTATAACAGTTTTCACCCAAAAAGGGTGAATATCAGGTCTTCATATTGTACCGGTTTGGGATGAATTGTCAATTTATTCGATTAATACCAGATTATTATAAGAAGTTTATCCTTCTTCATTTGGGATAAACTCTCTGATTTGTGTCTTAGGGTCAGGCTCGCCCACAATACCTTTATCTTGCATTGCATCGATAATACGCGCAGCACGGGTATATCCGATCCGCATTTTTCGCTGCAGCATTGAAATTGACGCCTGTCCTTCAGTCCTGACGATATCAACGGCTTCATTAAACTTATCGTCGAGATCGTTTTCTTCCTCCATTTCTTCCCAGAGCGGTGCTTGTTTGAGCGGGATCCCCCTGTTGGTTTGGAATGCGGCTGAGAGGTCTGGTCGTTCTGGAGCTCCGGGTGAAACTGTGAAGGAACGCCAATAGGAGGTCAGTCGGTTGATCTCTTGGTCGGAGACAAACGCGCTTTGAATACGAATGGGTGCAGCTGCATCAGGTGCCTGGAAGAGCATATCGCCCCTTCCAAGCAAGCGTTCTGCCCCGGGTTGATCCAGGATCACGCGACTATCCACCGAGGATGCAACAGCGAACGCAATCCGCGCCGGAAAATTTGCCTTGATCAAACCTGTCAGAATATCGGTGGAAGGGCGCTGGGTGGCAATGATCAGATGGATGCCCGTCGCCCGGGCTAATTGCGCCAGGCGGGTGATCGCTCGCTCGGTTTCATCAGGGGCAAGCATCATCAGGTCGGAAAGTTCATCTATGACGACCAACAAGTAGGGCAATTTCTTTTCACCTGTTGCTTCACATTGCTGGTTGTAATCGGCAATATTTCGTGTTTTTGTGTCAGAAAACTTCCGATAGCGGTTGTCCATTTCTCGCATCATCCACTGGAGCGCACCGACAACATGTTCGGCTTCGACGATAACAGGTGAAAGAAGATGCGGGATGCCGTTATAGCCGGTCAATTCAACCCGCTTGGGATCCACCAGGATCAGTCGCAATTCATCAGGGGTCATATTTAAAAGGAAACAGGTGAGGATGTCATTGATGCACACCGATTTGCCGGCACCAGTTGTGCCTGCAATTAAAAGATGGGGCATGGCTGTCAGATCGGCCGCAACGGTGTTCCCAGCCACATCTTTGCCGAGGATCAATTTGAGCGGCGAATTGAGATTTTTATAGACCGGACTGGTGATCACATCACTTAATAAGACGGGAACAACCTCCCGATTGGGTACTTCAATACCTATGTACCCTTTGCCGGGGACGGGTGCTTGGATTCGGATCCGTGAGGCAGCCAAAGCAAGCGCAAGATCATCCACCAGCGATGTGATCTTTGAGACACGCACACGGGTCTTTCCGTTGCGGGTTTCAATGAAAGCAGGTTCAACACCAAACAAGGTGATGGTCGGTCCACGACGAATATCCACCACACGAGCTGGTGCACCAAATGACCGCAAGGTCTCTTCAATAACCCGGGCGCGATGGCGGTCATCCTCCTGGGTGTCCGGCGGTTCAATGCTTGGGTCAAGGATTTCATTGGGGTCAGGCAGCACCCAGGCTGGGCTTTCGGGCATATCGGTGTAATACAGGCTGTCTGATTGGGATTGGGAGGCCCCAGTCGGCGCGCCAACCGCCGTGCTTAAAGCTGGAGAAGGTGCCTGCTTGCCAATCTGAGCATCTGTCTGTGCTTTGGATACGGTTTGATCTGCTTTTCTCTTATCTTTAATTTTTCCGAATATTGTTTTTATTACCGTTGTAATTTGATTGAAACCTTTTTTGAAGATATCGCCGATCCAATTAAACACATTAGCCATGGCAAGATCAAGTGTCAGGATCAGGCTGATGAGAAGTCCAGCGATCAAGGCAATAACAGCACCCGGTTTACCCAGGGCACGTGTGAAAGTCAGTTTGATAGCTGCGCCAATATATCCTCCACCTTCTCCGATCTTGGCTTCTGGATATCCACCGTCAATGATGAGGTGAAACAAAAAGAGTAAATTGACGAAAAACAACAGGATCCCAATCACCCGTTCGGGTGAAAGCTTTTGAAGTTTTTCAAGGTTTCGTAAAAGCATGATCAAACCCAGACCAATCAAAGCCACTGGAAGGATGAAAACACCCCAACCGATTATTTTGCTGAGATTATCCACCCACCATCCTGTGATCTTTCCTGTATTTTGAGTGAACAGGCTGACCAATGTCAGTACCCCTACCAGGAGGATCACGATGGCAAAAATATCAATTCGACGTTGAGGTGGAATACCTGATAGAATGGGTTGAATTGTCTTGCTTTTGGTCGTCCTTTTTTGTGGGCGACTGGTTTTTGATTTTTTTGTTTTTCTGCGTGCCATTCGCGGCTCCTGCATGCTTAGAATTGAATGCTTGTGCTTGGATTATAGCATAGCAATTATTGGTATGATATTTGTTTGACTTTAATGCAAGCACTTGACCATTGAAAAAATTCGAGTAGGATATAATTGTTTTTAAGTGACCAAGTAAACTTGAAAACACTTGCGAGGGATTTAGTAATCTGATATAATATTAAGACTACCCAGTACTATGAGAAATTGCCGAATCATTATTTCTTAAGATGACTTTGGCTGTTGCAAAATTGCAAATTTCCCAAACCTCATTAACAATCGATACATTAGGCAACAATCGCGTTGTTGAATTCTAATTCTGGGTCAGTCTGTGGGACGATCATTTTAGTGAAAAATCTATTGTCAGAAAATCATTATTAACTATTTACAGTTTAGCTAGTGCGTTTACGGCGAGCTTTATTAAGTATCCGTCTCTACGCGCATCAATAATGTATATAAACCAAATTATGAAGAGAAAAGTTGAAATATGGATATCATAGGATTAGAAAAAAAATCACTGTCAGAACTACGCACCATGGCTAATGATCTTGGCATACCCCGTCCGTCACGTCACAAAAAAGAAAGCCTAATACTGCATGTCTCAAGAGCTTTAGGAGAATCAGAAGGTTTGGAAATCCGAGGAGGCATCCTGGAGATTATGAATGAGGGCATCGGTTTTCTGCGCCAAAATTACCGGATCGGCTCGGAAGATGTGTACGTCTCCCAGGCACAATTACGCCGTTATGAACTACGATCCGGCGATATGGTGATTGGCCATGTTCGACCGCCACGTGAATCGGAGCGGCATTACGGTCTATTGAAGGTTGAATATGTGAATGGATTGCTTCCAGAAGAAGCACGCTTGCGACCTAATTTTGGGCAATTGACACCTATCTTCCCCGATAAAAGGTTTGATTTGGAATTTGATCCCAAAGTTCTTTCCACCAGGATCATTAACCTGATTGCTCCAATCGGTCGAGGCCAGCGTGGGATGATCGTTTCTCCACCCAAAGCCGGTAAAACGACCATTCTGAAAGACATCGCCAATGCCATCTTTACCAATCATCCAGAAGTTCGGCAGATCATGTCATTGATTGGAGAACGCCCGGAAGAGGTCACCGATATGGATCGCTCTGTGGAAGCAGAGGTCGTTGCTTCGACCTTTGACGAACCTGTGACTGCCCACGTGCGTATGGCAGAAATTGCTTTGGAACGATCAAAACGGTTGGTCGAATCAGGACATGATGTCGTCATCCTGATGGATTCCTTAACGCGTTTAGCCCGGGCATACAACCTGGTAGTCAATCCCTCAGGCAGAACATTATCCGGCGGCTTGGATCCCTCGGCACTCTACCCACCCAAAAACTTCTTTGGTGCCGCTCGAAACCTTGAAGAAGGCGGATCCCTTACGATCATTGCAACTGCTCTTGTTGATACCGGTTCACGTCTGGACGATGTTGTTTTTGAGGAATTCAAAGGTACTGGGAACATGGAATTGCATCTTTCCAGGAAATTACAGGAACGGCGTACATTCCCGGCAATTGATATTGAACGCTCCTCCACACGACGTGAAGATCTTCTTTTAGGTCCAGATATTCTTCAAAGGGCGTGGTTGATGCGTCGAATGTATCTCCAGATGATCAGTCCGCCTCCCCAGGGCGCTGGCATGGATCCCGCAGTGGCCATGGAGGCCTTGATCCAGCAAATCACACGTACGAAAACAAATATGGAATTCTTAGAATCGCTTAATAGTTAGGGGGTATAATCCCAACAACGATTAAGAGGTGATCCTATTGGATAATCAACAAAAAGAAGAAAATCCCAATCGGCAAGCTAACGCCCATCATCAGGACTGGCTGTCCTGGGTTGTGACGGGTATCCTGGTTGCTGTGCTTGTGTCAATTCTGTATTGGCAGCCTATCCTGGCTAACCAGTTGGCAGAAAGAAACGGTGAAGAGAGATCGATTTCGGTTGATCCTGTCGCCGATGCTTCTGAGACTGATCTGGCAAATATGCCCTACTTTGAGGTGGAGGCAAGTGAACCTTCATTGGTGAGGGAACCGGAAACGCAAACCATTGCACCCACGCGCCCCAGGAGTGAACCAGTAGAATACAAGGTAGCTACTGGTGATGCTGTTTTTAGCATTGCAAAGAAATACAACATCTCGCCAGAAACCTTGCTTTGGTCGAATTATGATGTACTGAAGGATGACCCTCACACCTTGTCTCCTGGACAGGAACTGGTAATCCCTCCAACCAACGGCATTCTTTATGAATGGAACGAAGGGGACACGCTGGAGGTAGTCGCAAGGGATTTCAGGGCTTCTGTTGATGATATTTTAACCTGGTCAGGCAATCACCTTGATATGACCAATCCTGAACTTGAAATTGGCGACATCATCATGATCCCGGGTGGTCAACGAGAATTTCAGCAATGGGTTGTTCCAACCTATGCAGTTGGCAAATCCGGTACCAATGCATCCCTGCCGGGTGGCTGTGAGATCACAGGTGGTCTTTACGGCGGTGGTTTCTTCATCTGGCCTGCTGACAACCACTACTTATCAGGAAATGATTTCTGGTCTGGTCACCTGGCGATTGATATTGCTGCTGGTACAGGGGCACCGATCTATGCTGCTGATGCTGGCGTGGTTGTCTACGCAGGGTGGGACAGCAACGGTTATGGCAATGTTGTAATGATCGACCACCAAAATGGGTATCATACGCTGTATGCCCATCTGAATTCTTTCAATGTTTCCTGTG
>DAINBD010000058.1:0-8598 GCA_036733105.1 Candidatus Brevefilum sp.
TGTTCGGGAGACACCCGCCCAGGTTGCGTGGTATTTTGAAGGGGATGCATATGGCGGCGACCCGCATTCAGCTTGCAGCTTTGATGGCTATTACTCCTGCAGTGAGGCTGTGCTGCCGCCGGCTGAAATTGGGCTGTGCCGCTGGCAAGAAATTGCTGAAGATCCCCACAGCCGGATGGATAACATTCTGGCTGCCCACAATCACCGGGTTTGGTCCATTACGGGATTCGGCAGCAGTGGTGTAAGTATGTATAACCCTGTGACCCGCAGCTGGTCTGAGATTCCAAGCTCCCAGCCGCCTTTTGGTGCGAATTTTGCCCATTCAGGCTGCCAGATTGGTGGTAAAGTCTTTGTTTATGGTGATTCCTACACGCCTGGGTTTGAACGTTTATGGAGCTATAACATCGATACCAATACCTGGACCCATGAGACGCCCGCCGGCATTCCTCCTGCTGAAGAGGGCATCTATGCACCCGCCTGGACAGTTGATGCGGATGCTGGTCGCTGCTATTTGACGGGCGGCGCGACGGAACCTGATCCGGATGGTGATGTACTAAACAAAGTCTATGTTTATGATGCAACTGCCAACGCCTGGCTTGCGCCAATCGGTGGTTTTACCAACGCACGAAATTTCCACGCTGCATTCTTATTTGAAAAACCCAGTGATGAACATAAATTGCTGTGTGTGGCAGGCGGCGTGGGTGATGGTTCTGTTGCCCTCAAATCAACCCAGTGCTACGATCTCAACACGAAAACCTGGGGCTCTGAGAACGCTGATCTCCGAAAGCTGCCGGATTACTGGTGGGGAATGGGCTACACCCAAATTACATCCTTCTTAGGTGAGCAGCTCTGGATGGTCGGCGGAGTGAAGGGGAGCAGCATCACCGATCAAACCTTGTTCTATGATGTCATGTCAAGTGAATGGCGAAGTGCGGGTTCATTGGTGACAGGACCGGTTTATCGGACTGCAGCCGTTTCATTGGATGGACTCATCTATCATGTCGGTGGCTCGGTAAACGAGTTCGACCATACAGGTGCGGCCGACAGATCTTATGTAGATTATCTCTATTTATTCCCCTTGATCTACCACTAACCCATCTATAACAACAGAAAAAACAAGCGAGTTGTTGTTTCACCAGCAACTCGCTTATGTTTTGAATCATGATTGGGGAAACTGTGGTAGAAAGAAGCCTACTTCATCCAGCCTTTTCTCCTGAAGTAAAGCAGCATTCCAATTGGAAACAGGATGCTCCCGATGACGGTGATAATGAATACTGGTGTGCTTGTCCAGGTATCCAGGTTTTCAACAGGTTTGAAGAAGTTCATACCGAAAAATCCCGCCAGGAAGGAGATGGGCATGAACAGGGTTGTGATGACCGTGAGGGTTTTCATGATCCCGTTCATACGGTTATTGATCACAGATAAATAGATTTCCAGGGCATTGCCAGTCAGGTCACGTAAATTCTCAATGATTTCAAACAGTCTCATGAAATGATCATAAACATCTCTGAAATAGATGCTTGATTGGTTCCCTATGACCGGGTAATCGCCGCGAGATAATTTATTCAGCACTTCACGTTGGGGAACAATGCTTTTATGAAGCTGTAAAATGCTTCTTTTTAGCGTAAAAATTTCCTCCAGAACCACCGGGGAAGGATTATTGAAAAGCTGATCCTCGAGATCGTTCAGGGTTAACTCCATCCGATCCGTGCTGACGATAAAATCGGTCGCGGTCTCATCCAATAACAGATACAGGATATTGGCTGGATGGTGAGCATGATAACCGTTGTTCACCTGGTATTTTCTCCAAACCTTGTCAACCGTTTCGCTTTCTTCCAGATGATAAGTGAGGATATAATTTCTACCGATAAAGATGTCAATTTCTTGTGTGATCAGCTCTGATTCCATCTCGTGCCCGGGATTGATCATCTGGCTCACAAGACAAAGATAATCCCCCCAATCATCGATTTTGGGGACATGGGTCTCTTCCAACGCATCATCAATTGCAAGGGGATGAAACTTGAAGATATCCCGTAATACGGTCTGGCTGGTCTCATTGGATGATTGATAGATATCCATCCACAAAGTCTGCTGTGGCGTGGCTAAAATTTGAGCGCACGTCTCAAGGGGTGGATTTTCTTCAAGATTGCCCTGTTGATCCCAACTTAAAATCCGGATCATAATACTCGTCCTATCAGATAGAATCGAAGCCGTTTATTGAGTAATATTATATCTTTATTGCGAAATGCAGATTAAGAATCAATTTTTATTCAACCGGAAACGTTTTGGTGATAAACTGGAAGTTGCTAACAAACCATGATGGGATGAAGCTATGAACTCGTTATCAACATTGATTAATTCTGATGGACGGCTTGATCTGGCAATGCTGGAAAGCCTGCAAAGGAAACCTGAGCCTTTCACGCCAAGCGGTGCTGTGTTCTGGGATGACCCACACATCTCGTCATTTCTGCTTGAAACTCACCTGGATCCAACTATTGACCGAGCCAGCCGGCGACCTGAAATCGTGGATGCCTCTGTTGCATGGATTGTGGATACTTTGAGCCTTCAGACAGGGGATACGATCCTCGATTTGGGATGCGGCCCGGGGTTGTATGCGACTCGCCTTGCACTGCACGGACTTTCCGTAACCGGGGTTGATTATTCAAGGCGTTCGATTGCTTATGCCAGTGGCTTTGCGGAGGAGTTCGGTCTGGATATCACATACCGCTGTGAAAATTACCTCCAGCTTACGGATGATGCCCAATACGATGCAGTGCTGTTGATCTTTGGGGATTACTGCACGTTTAACCCGGACCAGCGCCGGCAGATATTGTCAAATGTGCATCGTGCCCTCAAACCCGGCGGGCATTTTGTCGTGGATGTTTCCACAAGACTGCATCGTGAAAAGTATGGGGCGAAAAAGAGTTGGACTATCTCCCAGGAAGGGTTTTGGCGGCCAGGTCCGCATCTTGTGTTGGAACAGGGGTTTGATTATCCCGAATCTAAGATCTACCTCGACCAGTATGCCGTCATCGAGGAGGACGGCAAGGTAACAGTTTATCGGAACTGGTTCCAGGATTATGATCGTGAGATGATAGAGCGAGAACTGACGATGGGGGGCTTTAATGTCCAGGGAGTATGGCGCGATCTGATCGGAACAGCCTATTCCGATGACAGTGAGTGGATCGGGATTGTCGTGGAGAAAGTAAAGGAGATGGATTAATACATATCCATCTTTGCCCAGTCGCCCTCAAAATTAGCTGCTGCCTCATCCGCTAAACCCTGGGTCAGGTAGGTTTCAACGTCCTTTTCCCAGATGAAGGCTGATTTGATCCCGGCGCCAGCATAAATGGCGATCTCTGTGGCATCATAAATTCCAGTGCAAATTTCCACATCATACCCCTGCCGGTCAATGATGTCCTGCATGGCGAAGACACCCTCCATCTTTGAGATGATACTCCGCTTTTGGAGCATGCCGCTGTAGGGTGCGATGGCGATCGCACCAGCGGAAACCGCAAATACCATCCAGGTGCTGGTGGGTACCGCGGTTGCCATCACGCGGATGCCCTGGTCGGTCATCTTCCGGATGACAGCCAACCCGTTGCGTGTAGCCGGTACTTTGATCCGCATTTTAGCGGGATCAATTGCGAGCATCTCATCTGCTTCCCGCAGCATTTGTTCAATCTCTCCAGCGCGCAGCTGGTAATAGGCATGGGGTGCAATCTTACAAAGGTCTCTGAAAATATCCTTAGCATTGCGCCCTTCTTGCGCCACGACATGCGGGTTGGTGATGATGCCTTCAAAGATGCCATAAGCCAGGCACTGTTCAGCTCTTTCAATATTGGCGGTTGCTAACCAGAATTTCATCTCATCCTCCTATAGTTTTGCGATCAATTGTTTATATGTCTGGAACATCTCCTTCTCAATCCGATGAACCTCTTCCACATTTTGGCTGACATTGTGGCTTGGATAGATGTGAAAAGGAACGCCGCGCTGATGCAGAAACCGCACGGTTTCGACCACGATGCTGTTCATAATGATCATCCCCGCAATGGTAGAGCCGCCGCCGGTGCGGACGTCTTCATCGATGGTCACCAACGTATCTCCTTCCGGAACATGGGTGTCAATGTGAATATCTGCAATCTCCATCAAGCGCTTTCCGAGGGGATTTTTAGGTTGGTTTGCCAGGCTGTGGGCAGTGGAGCTGACGCTGATTGTTGTGAGCGAGCTCTGGTTTGCCAGATCGCAAATCTCAACGGGTAATGCGTTGATGCCGGAGTGGGAAAAAACGATCAGGGTGTCCTGAGGTGTGAGGTCATAATTGGAAAGGATTACCTCAGCGAACCCCGAGGTCTGCTCCAGGAAGGACATCTGTTTTTGTCCGCCTTTGCCGGTTACAAATCCGTTGAATCCGAGTTCGGGTTCCGTGATCTGGACGAAACCGACGATGGACCCGATCCGGGGAAAGGCTTCTTGCGGAGGGAGGGCACTGTGCCCTGCGCCAAACATCAGCACAGCGCGTCCGGCAGCGATGGAATTTGCACAGGCTTCTGCAGCCTTTATGATGGTCTCCGTTTCATGCTGCCTGATCAGGTCGATCACCTTTTGCATTTCAAGAATAAAGTCCATTTTTCATTCCTTGCTGAATGTTTTTCCTGTTGAATTTTACCGCATCTCATCGCGCCAAAGCGGATGAGTTTTTCGAAATGTTATTTACCTGATCATTATCAGACCCCTTCTGGTTCAGAACAATTATTAACGCATCTAATTTTACACATATCTCAATCCTCACCCTCACCGAAAGAAAGGAAGATAGAAAAGAACGTAAAACTAAAAATTTTTGTGAAATCTCAAGAGATAATGACCGGTATTGTTTTTACACTGATCAATTAACATGTATGAATCACATTCTCAGCAAGGGAGATGACATTAGGAAATGAACTGCCTATGGATGCTTCCAATCAATGATGGATTGATCCGCAAATTACAAATGATTAAAAGGGTGTTACACTAATTTGGATTCTAAAAACCAGGAGCAGTCAATTGAACAGAAATACTTCACCTTCAAACACCCATCAATCATCTTCAATATTCGCTAAAATTGGCAGAGAGGTGCATGAATTTGTCGACGCGTTACGCAACACGCCTTATGCCTTCAAGCTTGTTTGGGCATCGAGCCGACCAGCAGCTTTGATCGGCGTCTTCCTGACGCTTGTTGCTGCTATCTTGCCGGCTGGGGAAGCATGGGTAGGAAAACTCATTATCGATTCCATTGTTGAGGCTGTTGATTTGAAGATGGGTATCGCGGAGGGCATCCGTTTTGTGATGCCTTATCTGCTGCTTGAATTTGCGCTTGTTTTTATCCGGGCGATCACCGGTCAGGTACGTTCGCTTTCAGATCGTGTTCTGCAGTCAAAACTGACCAACCACATCAACAGCCTGATCATGCGCAAGGCAATCAACCTTGATTTGCAGTTCTTTGAAAATCCGGTTTTTTATGACACCTTGCAAAATGCGCGCAGACGGGCGGATACCAGTGCACTCAGCATCGTCAGATCAACGCTCCAAATGGTGCAGCAGGTCATCACACTGGTTTCTTTAATTGTCTTACTGCTCAGGTTCAGCGTCTGGTTAGCCGTCATCGTTTTCATCACAGCGATCCCATCTTTCCTTTCGCAGTCTCAATATGCAGAGCGTGCATTTCGCGCAATCAGCCGAAGGGCACCAGAATCCCGCTTGCTGAATTATCTTGAGATGCTGCTGACAGGCAATGAATTCGTGAAGGAAGTCAAACTGTTTGGATTAGGTGAGAATTTTCTAAAACAATATCAAACCTTATTCACCCAGTTTTATCTGGAGGATAAGGCGATTGCTGAGAAGCGGACGGTGGCAGGCTTGGGTTGGGGGTTGTTGTCAAGCTTAGCCTATTACGGCAGCTATGCCTGGATCGTCATCCGAACAATCACAGGATTGATCACACTGGGTGATATGAGTATGTTCCTGTCGATCTTCCGGCAATCTCAGCGATCGATCCAATCCTTGTTGGATAACTTGAATTCACTGTATGAGAACAATCTCTTTCTTGATAATTTGCTGACCTATTTGGAGTTGGAACCCCTTTTGGCTGCCACAGAAAATGGCTTGATCGCGCCATCACCCATTACCCAGGGAATTGAATTCAGGAATGTGTCCTTTACCTATCCTGGTTCGGATCACCTGGTGCTTAAAGATATCAGTTTTTCCATTCAACCGGGCGAGCGGATTGCCCTGGTCGGTTTGAATGGGGCAGGGAAGACGACATTGATCAAATTGCTGACCCGGTTGTATGACCCCACAGAAGGACAGATCCTTTTGGACGGCGTTGACTTGAGGAATTATGACCTGGGAAGCCTGCATCAACGATTTGGTGTCATTTTTCAGGACTTTGTCAGGTACCAATTCACGGTCAGGGAAAACATCGGATTTGGTCAGATCGATGAGCTGGAAAATGTTGATCGGATCAAGCAAGCAGCTGATCGCGGCGGTGCATCGGAGGTCATTGAGGATTTGCCCGAGGGCTACGAAACAATGTTGGGACGCCGCTGGGAACGCGGGCAGGAGCTTTCAGGGGGTGAGTGGCAAAAAATCGCCCTGGCGCGGGCGTTTATGCGCAAAGCGGAGGTGCTGGTTCTGGATGAACCCACGTCATCATTGGATGCTGAAGCGGAATATGAGGTGTTCAAACGTTTTGATGAGCTGATGGGGGATCGGATTGGCGTATTGATCTCCCATCGGTTTTCAACAGTGCGTATGGCACATCGGATCGTGATGCTGCAGGAAGGGAGAATTCATGAGTTGGGGAGCCATGAAGAGCTGATCGCCCTGAATGGTGCGTATGCGCACCTGTTCAACTTGCAGGCTGAAGGGTATCGGTAAAAGGCATATTTTTCCGAGTTTAAGAAAATTTATTGGGTTATCCTATGATGCAACTATTCTGAATACAAAATTATTGCATTCTCTACAATGTTTTCTCTGAAATTGATTGTCCAAAATGCTTTTTGTGTTATATCAACTTTTTGTTTAAGCATCATAAAAAAATTTACACTAACGGATCTGATCTGTTACAGGATTTTCTTATAATAAATCGTATTGGATGGATACAGAGAAAAAACATCTTAAAACAGAATTGAAATTTTTGCTAAAAGGTATTCTTTTTAATTGAGAAAAAGTTGGGAATGGAAATCACTGAAAATTAGAAAATTTGATTTCACCATCTGCTTTAATGTATAATATAGAAAATCTCACTCTTGCCTAACAATTTAGCTCCTTCCTTAATAATTTATCCCTTTTAGTCTTTTCAATAGCTCAAAGGGAGAATTACTTCATCCCCCACTTATGTGAAAATTAATTAATACTTGAAATGAGGTTGAGGATATGGTCAATTCTAGTTTCTTCCGAAATAAAGGCTTTGTGATTTTCTTTGGTTTTCTTATTTTGTTGAGTTTGACGAGTTATGACGCCATGCCGCAGGCAACCTGTCCGGGTTGCGGTTGCGGTGATTCACCTCTCGATGAAGAAACCTACCAACAGTTTCTTAAACCAGTCTACGAAGATGATGGTCTGGAAAGAGATAGCCTGCCAACAGCATATGATGCCAGGGATGATAACATTGTCACACCTGCTAAGAACCAGCAGAGTTGTGGTGGTTGCTGGGCTTTTGCCAGTGCAGGAGCGATGGAATCGCATCTCCTTAAAGCGGATTTACCTTTCAGTCCCACAGACATTTCCGAACAGCAGCAGCTTTCGTGCAACTCGGATATGTTAGGTTGCTGCGGGGGAAGCAGCACAGCCCTCCGGTTTTGGGAAACGATTGGTCCAGTATATGATCCATGTTATCCCTTTGGTGACGGGGCAGGTGTTCCAAATTGTCCGAATGAACCCTATAGTAATATAAGCTGCACGTCAAGCTGTCCTCAGTTGGAGTATCGGGTGACGGGTTATTACACTGTACTATCAAGCCAGTACAAGGATTCCCTTTATGAGGATGGACCAAGTTACTGGCGATTTGATGTGTACGAAGATTTTATGGATTTTTATTCTGATGCCGCCTCAGGAAGTGTTTACACGCAGACAACGGGCAGCAAATTGGGAGGACATGCCGTGCTGATAATAGGCTGGGATGATGCTAAAGGTGCATATCTGTGTAAGAACAGCTGGGGATCAACCAGTGGCCCCCAAGATGATGGCACCTTTTGGATATCCTATAGCGGCCATGCACATAACCTGAACATCCAGATGGCGAATTTTGAAATTCTTCCCCTCAATCAGGCTCCCATCGCCAATGCTGGACCTGATCAAGCGGTGACCCCGGGCGAGCTCGTCACACTGAACGGCAGCGGCAGCTATGACCCTGATGGCGATACCCCGATAACCTATCAATGGACGCAAACATTGGGGACGACGGTCACACTGAGCAGTGCAACATCATCCACGCCAACCTTTACCTCTCCGGCATCACCAGGAAAGTTAACGTTTCGATTGGTGGTCACCGACAGCGAAGGTTTACCCTCCTCTCCCGATGATGTGAATATTTATAATGGCGGTGATCCTGTAGAGGTG
>DAINBD010000059.1:0-8481 GCA_036733105.1 Candidatus Brevefilum sp.
AAATCAGGTCTCCCGGCCAGGGCATCAATGAAGCGAACCTGATCCTGTCCTCCTTATGCGCTTGCTGCACGCCAGCCAGCTTCAGGTTTTCCAAAACCATCTGAGTAAAACTCTGGCCTTCGCCATAGCCCGCTCTACCTTCAGCCACACCATCGATCAATTCATCGTTTTCATCGACACCCAGCATGCGGTGTGGAGAAAGCGATTCAACAGAAAACGGTCCAGCCACGCGTACTTTCGAATTGTCCTCATAGGGTTGATCATACAGATATTCAAATTCAGATTTAGCTACAATCGAAGCATCCATTTCTTTCTGACGTTCAAATCGTAGATCCCACCATTGTTTGTGCAATTCTTTGGCGTCCCGTGACCAATCAATCTTTGCTTTGGTTGGAATTTCCCATTCTTCCCAGGTTTGTCCTAAGAGAGAATTTAATTGCATACGAATTGGTTCCATGGTTTCCTGGAATTGATCCCAGATCACATCAATTTCAACATTATTAGATATCGTACTGAGCATGATATGAGGTGCACGTTCGTAAACAAATCCTTGTCGTATTTTTCCAAAAACAGGCTCATCTGAGCGCATGGATCTTGATAGTTCAGCTTCTTTTCTCTGACCTTCTAGACTGTCTTTCAATAGATAATAAGGATATCTAGCCCCCATAATTCTTGCCCGAGCCAAAGCCAACGCAACACGCGATGTATCAATTGTGATCCATCGCCGCCCCCATTGCTCGGCAACATACGCTGTTGTACCTGATCCACATGTTGGGTCTATCACTAAATCGCCGGGGTCTGTTGACATCAATATGCATCTTTGCATTACCTTTGGACTGGTTTGAACAACATACTGTTTGGGCTCGTGAAAACTGCCCATAATAGTATCAGTCCATGTATTATGAAATTCAGAAACTGGAAAATCTTGTAGATACCGCTTATAACGTAAACTATTCGTAGATTGATATAACCGATCAGCTTTTGCTGCTCGATCAAGACCATCTTTTTGTGTCTTCCAATGTCGATTCTTTCCTGGATGATATGTCTCTCCCCGGAACTCATACTCAAAAGTACTGGCACCTGCTCCTGCTGAAGCCAAATCCCAAGACGCAAATCCATTATCATCGCCTTCTTTTGGAAAATAAAGTTTTCGGTACTTTAAAAGTTGAATATCTTTTGCATAAAACAATATTTGATCAAACAATGTTGGAATATAATCACTTGTTGCGTATCCTGTCTTTTGAAATGAGATGTTAGCCACGAAATTATCTTCACCAAAAACCTCATCTAATAAAGCTCTTACCCTATGCGAATTTTCATCACCAATCTGTAAGAACAATGATCCAGATTCATTCAATAAATCTCTAGCAATTACCAATCGATCATGGAGATATGTTAAATATGAGTGAACACCATCTCGCCAAATATCCCGAAAGGCTTTGACTTGTTCTGGTTCTCGTGTAATATGGTCCAGGTTACCATCTCTTACATCACGGCTTGTTGTTGACCACTGGAAATTCGAGTTGAACTTAATGCCGTATGGTGGATCAATATATATGCACTGCACCTGTCCCCGCAAGCCTTCCCTTTCAGCTAATGAAGCCATCACATGCAGACTGTCTCCCAGGATCATGCGGTTGCTCCAATTGGCATCGTGTTGGTAAAACTCAGTTTTGGCGGCTTCATCAGGTAAACCGTTGAAATCTGCAAACAAATCCAGCTGCTGGGGGGCACCTTCGCTTTCCTGCGATTCAGTCATGCGCTGCAGATCATCGATCAAGACCTTGGGATGGATCTTTTCCTGGATATACAGGGGTGGCGCTGTCACCACCAGGTCGGACCAGGTCAGCAGGTCCTTGCCGCGCCACACCAGCTGGGGGTCCAGGTCAGGGTTACGGAGTTCGTAAGCCACCTGCAGGGGGGTCTTATCCTCATCCCGCACTAGCGGTTCCAACTCCGCCGTGGGGATGTGCTTGCGAGAAGCCTCATCATGGGAAAAATGTTCAACGGATTTCGATGATTTCCTGCTTGCCATTATGCAACCTCTTTCTTCTGATCCCCTGTGACTGAGTGGATCAACCGGTTAACCTCTTCTTCAATCCTGGCTGTGAGCTGATCCTGCATCACCCACACATCCCGCAACTCAACAAAGGCCCAGCGGCCAAACGTGCCGGCCTGGTTGACCCCTTCGATCCAGTAAGTATCAATGGTTTGTTTTTTAATCTTGGCATCCTCGCCCCGATAGCCTTTGACCTCAACCACCAGGTTCAGTAAGGATTCCTGCCCATCATCAATCCGCAGAATGTAATCGGGGATATATTTTTTGACGATCGAACCATAGCGGTAGGGCACTTCCAACCCAAGTCCTTGATTCTTTACATAGGAATGTACCTGAGGATGCCCTTCGACCACCCGGCAGAACTCACCCTCCCAATTGCTATCCAGCACAGCCCAATTGATGTGGCATTTGCGAGGGTCTGTTTGCCAACGAAGGGCTTTGGAGGTGTAAAAATTCACATGCACCGTGGATCCTTCCGGGTTATAGGGGTCCAGCACCACCCGGATCGGCTTCTCCCCGATGAAATGGCGTGTGATGCCAGCATGGATGCGTTCACAGGCCATATCCGCCAGCTCCTGGTACATCAACTGGCCAGGATAGGTCCCCCCCTTGCACACCAGATAGTTATCCATCCATTGCTTCGTGATCCGTTTGAGCTGACCAAACAGATGCATTTCAGGATCACGATCTTTATCTCGATAGCGAGTAAATAGCAGACGGGTGGTGACATTGTACAGTATTGTCGATCGCCGTAAATCCTGGAGATGTTCAAGATTCAAATTCACATCTTCTCCAATGATTCCTGCGTTTTGGGTAATCGATGGGCCAACAATATCGGGGGTTAACACCAGAACAGAGTCTTCATCAAAGGTCGCATCAAGGCGTTCGTCTGGCAGCTCAATACGGTACCCTGCCACCCTGGGGAAGCGGATCTCTAAATGGTCCCGCTCTGGTCGTACAGCCCGCACATGCACCGACTCGCGAGGGGTCTGCGGTTTGGAGATGACCGGTTTGGCTGTGAAATCGAAGGGTATCCCCAGGATATCGGCATATTCCACATCAAACAGTCCTTCGGGATTAAGGGCATCCGCATAATCGGGATTTACCTCGTAAGATTGCCGGCGCAAGGCACGGCCGACCACTTGCTCACACAGCAACTGGGTGCCAAAAGCCCGTACGCCCAAGATATGTGTGACGGTATTGGCATCCCAACCTTCAGTCAGCATCGACACAGACACCACACAGCGAATGGCTTCGCCCAAATGTCCAGGCTTGCCAACGGTATTCATCACCTCTCGCAGCAAGTCCTGATCCGTGATATTATCGGCGGCCTGTTGGTCACCAGTCCTTTGCCTGATCTCCCGTCTGAATCGTTCTATTTCTTCAGCAGCCATCTTTCTGAAGTTCTGATCCAGGGCATCCCCTGATTCGAGTTGTTCGCTGTCGATCAACAGGGTGTTGGGTCGTGCCAGGGGGTTCCCATACTCATCAAAATTCCGAAACAACTCCAGACGCCCGTTGACCAGGGTCGTAGAACCATCCTCGTTCTCCCGTTCAAAACCGGAGATGAAATCGTAAACCAATTTCGAGATGGAGGTGTTCTGGCACACGATGATAAAACAGGGGGGCGTAAGGATGCCGGCTTCCTGCCATAATTCATAGGTTTTTTGATAATGCCCGTAAAGCGCCTCCAAAGCGGTTTGCAGTTCAACGGGCAAACTGAGCGGGTCTAAATCGCCTGAATTTCCACGTCCCTTTTTGGGCATTTTATGGCTGATAAACTCCCACAGTTTGCGGAATTTCGGCATATCTCCATCAGGGATATTATCCGCAACCGGCACCCGCGGCAGCTTGACGATCCCGCACTCAATGGCATCCATCAATGAAAAATCACTGACAGTCCAGGGGAAAATTGTCCCTTCCGCATAACCTGAGCCTCGCAGGAAAAAGGGTGTGGCCGACAGATCAACCACCTGGCTGATGCCCAGCTTGCTTTTCACCATCTCAAGGCCAGTGATCCACAGTCGAGCCGCTTCATTATTTTTACTGGCTTCTGCGCGCTCTTCTCCCTTAAGCTCTCGCTCCTCATCCGTATCCGGCTTTTCGCGATAGCAGTGATGGGCTTCATCATTCAGGATCATGATTCGTTTAATGCCCATTAATTCTGGCATGACCCGCTGCAGCATCTGACCTTCGGTTTCCAGGGTGTTCAGCTCCTCCCCGCGCCCCTGAAGCAAGGACCGGCTCCCCCGAGATAATTCTATTTTTTCTCTGAGTTTGAAGGCATGATAATTGGTGATGACAATTTCAGCTTTATTGAGCTCGGGAAGCAGGTCATTGGGTACTAGCTCTCGATCTCGATAGTATGCATCGGGGTCATTGGGCTGAAGGACACGCAAACGGTCCTTGATCGTGATGCCCGGTGTGACGACTAAAAAACCCTTGGTGAAGCGGGTGCTGGTCGGCCGCCTGACGGCATTGATCGTTTGCCAGGCGATGATCATAGCCATGACCATCGTTTTCCCCGAACCGGTGGCCATTTTTAGGGCAATTCGTTCAAGTTCAGGATTAGCAGCACGACTGGCATCCTTCAAACGATCCAACAAATCCTTCTCGCGCTTGCCGGCCTGGGGAGCCACTTCCGTCAACCAGATTAGTGTTTCAACAGCTTCAATCTGGCAAAAGAAGGGGCGCAAGCTGCTGAAAGGATGACTGCGCCAATGCTGCAGAAGGCGAGCAGTTTCAGGGGTGACATGCCAGTTATTGAGGTCCGGGATCATCCGCCATTGATCCACAAATTGCCTGATGAGGTTGATATTCCCTGTTGGATCATATTTCTGCTTCTCAGTTGACAAGCCCCTGCCTTCGTCCAGCACCAACTCCATCTGACTGGCAGAGCCTTTTTGTTTCCTGGGTTTTGGAATCGGCGTAATAAATTCAGCCCCTCTTCGGCGCTCGATTATCTTCTGCGTCGGTTGACCTGTCTTATCTAATTCCCAGTGTCGGGAAGGATATTCATAGGGGGAGTTGAGTATGGGTTGTGTGAAAAAACGATTTTCCATAAATATTTCCATTTTCATTTTTCATGTCTAAAGACGTTGTATTTCCCCAGTGCAAACCATCATGTGGCTATAGAATATGGAAAATTACAACAGCAGTTACTTAATCATAATACAAATATCAAAGTCTTAATGACCTTCAAATCATCTAATCTTCAAGAAGAATATACTTTCTGATTAAACCCTCGATCTTTGGCACATCAATACCGCCATCCTCATTATCACGAGAGGTGATCACGATTGGGAATTGGCCGGGGTTGACTTTGCCATTAGCAGCACCTTCACCAATGACCGGGATGCCCATCTTTTCCTCGTACCACTTGCGTTTTCGCTCCCAGCCCTCACGGTAGGAGGGCACTGTCAACATACCGAGATGCTCCCAAAAGAGAATATCGCCCTCATAACCGATAGTGAAGTCTGGCAGACGGAAATCTCTCGGATTATGGGGAAGGGGTAACTTCCTCTCATACTCCCATGTAATCCCAAGGTGGGTGAGGGTGTCCGCAACAATAACCTCTGATTTGCTACGAACCGGTACACCTACGGATGTTCGATGAATTAACGACTCGGGATAGAAGTCTCGGTCATCCTCCACCCGTAGAGATAATGAAAACATCAATGTATTCCTGATATGGGTGTCGGAATAATCAGGCAACCGAAGTTTTTCAAGCGTTCCGGTGTCTCCCTCAATCAATAACACCAGCTTTTTTCTGAAGCGGGTTAACCCGGTATAGATAAGTTCGCGAGAAAGTGTTTGAGCTTCTTTCGGAATGATGAGAAAGACAATTTCAAAATCACTACCCTGAGATTTATGCACGGTTAATGCGTAGGCTAATTCGAGCACGGCTTCAACTTCACTACGATAATAGCGATAGGTCACCCCGTCCTGGGTTGAAAAACCTACCTGAAGGTATGGGCCATCCTGATTTTGATAAGTTGTTGTGACAATCCCAATCTCCCCATTGGCTACATAATCCAAACCTGTATTTCTTGGCCAACCAAAACGCTTTTGGTTCTTAATTTGAATGACTTTATCTGACCATACGATCTGTTGATTACCAAAAGGTTGTGGGATATTGGATCTCGTTTGAGCGGTTTTGATTAGTCCGCGGCGATACCCGAATTGGATCATTCTGTTGAGTTCTTCGGTCCCAAATCCTTTGCCTCTCAGGGGGCTTAATATTTGCCACCTTTCCGCATCCTTCCAATGCGGTTGTTTTTCTGGATTTGCTGTTATCCCTAAAGAGGCATTGAAACTGGCATAATCCCCTTCATCGCCAATCCCCACATCGGTGAGGCACTTACGAATGGTTTCCTTAAGCTCGTCCTGGTCATCCCAGAAATGAACCTCAAGGTCTTCTTTTTGGATACCCCGGGCGACATCTGAAAGGATTTCATCATCTGCTGGATTGATCAGGTCATCTCTGTACCCATCCGCAAAGGCGAGCCCACAGCTCTTTCCTAAGCCAATGTCGGAGTCGTCAGCAATCCGCATGGACGTCTTTAGTGTAGCAACACATTGCGGGTGATTTTCTCTCAGCCAATTGATGATATCCACAAATGGCCTGCCAGGACCAATCGGCGGCAGCTGGTTGGGGTCACCCACCAAGACAAGACGTTGAACCATATCCATTTTAATCGCCCGAAATAAGACACCCATCAAATCAGTGGGCACCATTGAACATTCATCAATAATCACTGTTGTGGGTGCAACCTGACCACCACCCTGAGGTTTCAAAACGAAAATATCCGGCAGGAACCAATCTAGACTAAGTAGAAACTGATGGATCGTAAAGGCGTTCCGTTTTGTTTTTGATGATAAACGCACACGAGCTTTTCCCGTAGGCGCTAAAAGGCGCACACTTATTCTACCTTCTGACTTTTCAAGACAGTCCAGAAAAACTTTTAAAGCGGATGTCTTGCCAGTGCCGGCACTTCCGGTCAGCACACTGATCCGTTGCGTGAAGAGCGTCTCAAGTGCCACAATTTTTTCGGCTTGGGCAACTTTTTCTCGCTCTGTGATCGGTTCCTTAAATTCTTCAGTTAATGCTGCATCCCAATCGATTGGTGAGGCTGGTGGTGAATTGGTCCTTTTTACCCTACGTTTGATCAAATCTGTGATTTCAGCTTCAAAATCTCGTAGGTTGCGTAATGCAGCCAGATTAGGTTCCTCATCAAAGGATAGCCACAATAATTGTTGATGAAACTCCGCTTCTGCCTCAAAAACCTCACGATCCGGTTTGCACTCTCGTCGTTTCGGGAATCTTGATCTGATCTTTTCGAATAACTCTGATAAGGAAAGCAAGGTATCACCACATTCGGCTGCCTCCTTCAATACGGTTGTTGCGACGGCTCTCACCCTACGGCTGTCATCCTTAGTTATTTGCTCAGATGCTGAAAGAATATGAGAGAAGTTTCCCTCAGGGAGCATACCACGATCAATAGTATCTAATGAAATTGGATCTGATTTCGCACTACCCAAATCTGATTCACAGATTAGATAGGGATTTGCAATCAATTCCTCATCAGTGGCGGCAATGCCTGATTTCTTCCTTTCATCAACATCCATCACGCGCCTGATTTGCTCACTGGTTAGTTCAAACCTCACTAAGGTATCAAGCAGCTCTTGACGAACAGGTTTATTTCCAAAGGACCTCCAGCGCAATTTAGCTTTGTTGATGGAATCAAGATATTTCATTGGTGAACGTTGTTTATCTTCTAAGATATCTTTTACATACTGCCAAGGATCTTTGCCTTCTATAACAAAATCACGTAATTCAATGCGATGAAATGCCATGCCTTGTGGAAATCCAAGGTAATTAAGCACAGGGCCGATACCCGGGTATGGTCCTCGGCTCGCCCAAACATCCTCTAAACAACGATCTAACCATTCCAGGTTCTTCTTCCATGGGCCATGGACTTTATTGTCTTGATCGATAACTTGGACTGTTTGAATAAGACGCTCAAGAATACCCACTGCTTGATCGTCTGTGATGTGCTCACTGACAAATGAGAATTGAAGGATCGATGAATTTGGGACATAGCAAGCAATCTTATTCGGATCTTCCTCCAGCCGTAAGTACTCTTGATATGGGAGGCGAAATCCTTGGTTGGGGTAATCTTGCGTGATCGTTCGTGTCCAAATTGGATAGCGATGCCCTTGTGGGGAATCAGTGCCTTCAAAGAATAATTGTGGCCCAACTTTCTTTAACCGTCCAACACCGGTAATTAACCGTGGTGAATCTTCATCGACTGGATTTTCCTTGGTGTAGAAGAAGATTAATGCTTGTCCTTCTCCCTCCTTAATCTTCCCCCAATAATGTTCTAACAACGCCACTTGGCGATCCGGTTCATACACCCAAC
>DAINBD010000060.1:0-8325 GCA_036733105.1 Candidatus Brevefilum sp.
ACCCTTATCCCACAACAGCCACACCTTCACCTCAGCAATTTTTAGAAAATTTCAACGCTGCTGCTGACCAGGGTGCGGAGGCTGTGTTCTCAATCCACATTTCCAGGTCGCTATCCGCAACAATTGAGGCTGCTGAGAAAGCGGCAGAGGAATTTTCCCGCATTCCTGTTCATGTGATTGACTCCGGTAACCTTTCCATGGCTGAAGGATTGATCGTGATCAGCGCTGCCCTGGCGGCGAAGGAAGGAAAGACGGAGAGGGAAGTTTTAGCGTTGATTGAATCCCTGATTAAACGAACATACGCTTATGCAAAACTGGAGACGATTGATTATCTGCTGCGTGGGGGACGCATGAATGCGATCCAGCACAGCATTGTCAGTATTCTGGGGATCAAGCCCATCTTAAAAATGAACAACCACATCTCCAAAATGGAAATTGCCAGCACAAAAAATAAAGCTTTGCAGCGCGTTTTGAACAAGGGTTTGGAAGTCGCCCCAAAAGCAGAGATGATCGGCATCACCCATGCAAATGTGCCCGACCAGGTGAAAATGATCATTGATGAACTTAAAAAGGCTTATCCAAATATGCCCGAACCGCTTGTGTCTGATGTCACACCTGCCCTGGGCGTTCATGTCGGGCCGGGAGCCCTGTGCCTGAACTGGATTGAATCGGAAAAATAATATTCAAAATAATCTTTGGGGCTTATTGATGCTACTCCAAACTTTTCTAAATTTACATATTCAGGTAGCGGTTTTAATCCTGGCAGCTATGGTATTGCTTTATATTCTAAGTCTGCTCCTCAAAAACAGCAGTATTGTGGATTGCTTTTGGGGGGCAGGTTTTGTATTGATTGCCTGGTATGTTTTCTCATTAACAGGCGCACCTCACGCTCCAAGGGATTGGTTGATGGTCGGGCTTGTGACCATCTGGGGACTCAGGCTGACTGCTTATGTCACCTGGCGGAATTGGGGCAAGGGAGAAGATTTTCGTTATACAAAATGGCGGAATGAACACCCGGATCAGTGGTGGTGGCGAAGTTTCTTCCATGTGTTCATCTTGCAAGGCTTGATCATGTGGGTGGTCGCATCCCCCATCACTGGTGTCCTCGCAGCTGAAAATTCAACATCTTTAGCCTTATTGGATTATCTGGGTATCTTTGTTTGGGTCATTGGCTTCTTATTTGAGTCAGTTGGGGATATTCAACTGGCGCGCTTTAGAGCAAATCCTGATAACAAAGGTCAGGTTCTGAACAAGGGTGTTTGGCACCTGACCCGCCACCCTAACTATTTTGGGGATGCTGCCCAATGGTGGGGCTTTTATGTGATCGCACTGTCTGCGGGTGCCTGGTGGACGGTTATCAGCCCGCTCTGGATGACCTATTTACTGGTCAAGGTCTCAGGCGTGGCGATGTTGGAACGGACGCTCAACTATAAACCGGGATATGAAGCTTACGCAGCAAAAACCAGCGCTTTTATTCCCTGGTTTCCGAAAAAATGATATTTAGCTTTGTGGAGGTTTGAGATGAAATTTGCAAAAGCAGTCGCGTTTCTGGGGATCATCGCCATGACGGTGGTGTTATTAAATGGCTTCATCAACGGTGATTTTGGAAAAGATGGCGGTGAACTTTTACGAAACCCCTGGGGTATCGTTTCATTTATTGATTTGTATGTGGGTTTTATTCTGTTTTCCCTGTGGATAGGCTTTCGTGAAAAAAGTATATTGCAGACGGTTATATGGATTATTTTGATGATGGTATTTGGTTTCTTAACTGCCAGCGTGTATGTTTTGATTGCACTCTTTCAGAGCAAAGGCGATTGGCTACAATTCTTTTTAGGAGCCCGAAAACAAGCGCTTGTCGCAAGAAATCAATAAGCTTTCTTTTGGGCATCATTAAATAGACTTATTTAGGAGATGTTATGGATACAGTATTATTTATTCTAAAGATTATTGCCGGTGTAGGAACGGTGGGGACGGGTTTGCTAGCGCTTATCCGCCCGACATCCATTTACGGTTTCACAGGGTTGCAAGCGACGGGAGGACGCGGAATAACAGAAATCCGTGCCATCTTCGGTGCTCTATTCATTGCACTAGGTGCCGTTGTTCTGATCTATCGCTCCAAAGAGACCTTTATGATGTTAGGGATAACATACCTGACGATTGCCCTGGTGAGGTTGGTGTCGATGTTTCTGGATCATTCTATCGAGCGCTCAAATATCATCAGCGTGATTGTCGAGGTCGTCTTTGGTGTCATTCTGGTGCTGTAGCATTTTCTATGGGCAATATAGCTTGAGGTAACCAAACTTGAACAGTAAATTACAAGAGATTCTTGATGAATTATCGTCAGTTCTATCTGGGAAGACGATCGATGCAATTTTACCTCCGATCGTCTATGTGATTGTGAACGCCATTTTTGGTCTGCTGCCTGCGGTGATTGCTGCAATCTTAATGGGGCTGTTGTTGGGCGTTTTTCGGATCGCCAAAGGTCAAAAATGGGTTTATGCCCTGGGTGGACTGCTGGCGGTGGGTGTTGCTGCGGGGTTGGCACTGCTAACCCAGAATGCAGCAAGTTATTTTATCCCGGCAATGGTCAGCAGCGGTTTGCTGCTTCTTGGGGCAGTCATCACCAACTTGGTGGGCAAACCCCTTGCTGCCTGGACAAGCCACCTAACCAGATCCTGGCCATTGGATTGGTATTGGCGAAAGGATGTCCTGCCTGCTTACCGCGAGGTGACCTGGATTTGGGGTTTATTCTTCGCAATGCGCCTAGCAGTTCAATACACACTTTTTTCTCAAGGTCAGGCAGCAACGCTAGGCTGGGCAAACACCTTGTTGGGATGGCCTGTAACCATCCTTGTGCTCGTCCTCAGCTATATCTATGGCATCTGGCGGTTGCGCAAACTGGGTGGCCCGGGTGTCGAGGAATTCGAGTCAGGTTCTCAGCCGCCCTGGCAAGGACAAACGCGTGGGTTTTAGCGTTTGCAACAAATGAATGAATGTATTCGATCGGGTAGAAAAATCCAGGTCTTGACCTCAAGGTATGGTTAAATCGATCAAAAGGACGTACCCGATCACATTGGTATCCTCTGCGCGGTATTCAATTAAGACACATTCCCGGTTGAATTCATCAAAGCTTCGATCAGATTGTGGAATGATAGTCACGACGGCACCTTCGGGCAAACGACCAGTTGCACGGAAGGTCTCATAGCAGCCGTTTCTTGCGAACAAGTTCCGGGTAATGGTGCCCGTGGTGATCGGTTCGGATGTGGGGGTGTAGAACGGGGTTTCCGTCGGGGTCGGTGTGATCGTCGGCGTTTTTGTGGGTGTGGACGTGATCGTGGGGGTCAGGGTGATGGTCGCTGTGGCGGTTGCAGTTGGCGTCAGAGCCAGCTGGCGCTCCTTGATACCGTTTGCCACCGCACGACCGCCAAACCACAATATCAGGATCAGGAGAATTGCAGCTAACCCGCCACCACCATACAGCGTGACATAATACCAGCGCAGCCGGCGTTTCAGATTGAGGACTTCAGGATCTTCTGGAAAACGAGTTCGAACGTCTTTGCTGATCGTGTAGGCATTTCGGGGGAAAAAGCGATTTTCTGTGTTCAATGCCTGGTTGGCTCGCTGAAGGCTGTCTTCCAGAGTCAGAATATCTTGATGTGCCGCTTCAACTTCCCCTTGCAAAGCCCGCGCCTGAGGTGCATCCGGTTGGAGGGTCTGCAGGATTTCAAGGTCTTCTTTGGTTTGAGCGTGGGCTTCTTTAGCAGCTTTGATGGTGTTGGCAGAATCGGCAAGCCGTTTTGCCTGCTTTATCTTATCGACCAATCCCGCTGTGACAGTGGGCAGGACGATATCCATGCGGTTTCGCAAGCGAGTGATTTGCGGAATCTCATCATACTTCAAGGATAGGCGATCTAAAGTCTCCCGGCTTTTGGCTAATTTTTTAGCGGGGATATTTCCGCTCAGGTTGACGACATCGGCAATCTCATTCAATGAGGCGATATCCTGGCGAATCTCACTGGCTTTATCTACATATTCCGGCAGCGCGACTGCACTGACCGCAGTTTGAATTTTAGAAAGTCCACCCTGTAGATCTCCCTGCCTTATCAGGGCAAGCCCCTCTTGATAAACCTCTTGAGCCTGGATCTGGTTTTCCAGGTCCTGGCGTAAGGATTCACCCTCGCGCCAACGGTTAATGCCCGCTTCCTTCAGGCTGGCAAAGGCTTCATCAAGGTAGTCAAGCGCTGTCTGATAGCGAAATACCCTGGCTGCGGATTGTGCTTTTCCATAGGCTTTACCGGCATCAGGCGGAAGTGCAACCGAAGGGATATTCCCGGAACGTAAAAATTCTTCTGCTTCGTCGTGGTGTTCCTTTGCTCGTGACCATCCGGGTTCAATTTGGAGAACTTTTTCGAAAAGAGGGATGGCTTTCTGGTAATTTCCGCCATAGAATGCCTCTTCAGCGGTATCCATAATCGCTTCTGCTTCGGGGTCATGTGTTGAGCTGAGAAATTTCCGGAGTGGGTCATAGGCATCATCATCGTCAAATTGCGGGGAGATGCTGACTCGATCGGCATTGACCTGTTTTTCCTCTTGAAGGCCTTGTGAGACCTCATCTGAACCTGGTGTGCTTTGTGATTCTGCCAGACGCCGTGAGCGCTCACGGCGGACCTCTCTCAGTAAACGGTTGGCGTGTTCCAATTCTTCAAAATCAACAGGTTCTGCAATACGCTCAGTTGCCAGGGCTTCCAGGTAGGCGCTGAGGGCGTTCTCAACCTGAACCAGGTCTTGATCGGTAGGTTGGGATTGTTCGAGTGTGGTTTTTGCCCTAAGAATGAGATCTTTTAACATGGGTTTCCTTTCACATGTCGCTCAGCTTTGCGATTGTCGTTGATTATACAGGGATTGAAGGTCCTGTGCCAATGCTTGTGGGGTTTGGTATTGTCCTTGAATGGCACCTGCTAGCACCTCAAGTTCGTTCTGGGTGAGGCGCTTTTGATCATCGTAGGTCCAAATCGGGTCATATTTGTCTGGTGCATTTTCGATCTCTTCAGGCAAATTGGGTCCTACTTTGACTGAACCATATGCCTGGCGTCCGGTCATCAGGTGATGCAGGGCGCGAGCACTGAATTGCAGAATATCAAACGCAAAGGTTTCAGATGTGTTTCCGTTGGTGATCAGCCTGCCAATATTCCAATCGATGACCATCACCTGTTGCCGCGGTTGATTCCAGTAATAGTGCAAGGCTTTATGATCCAGATAGACAATCCCTTTTTCATGGGCAGATGTGAGGATGTCACAGATTTGGATACCGCAAGTCAGGGCTTCCTTCACAGGGAAACCGCGGTGGAATTCTCCACGTGTATACCCAGCATCACATCTCAAATAAAGATTATCTTCCCACCGACGCGGAAAAACCAAAAACGCCAGCCAATTATTGGCAATCCTTTCATCCATCTCTTCAAGAAATTGCGCAACCTCTTCCATCGTCATCAGATCTGCGATACCGGCCACTTTTTCAGCAGAGGCGTTTACCGCCAATGAGGTTGATAACGGTGCAATCTCATCTGGGATGTCGCCATCATGCACTTGCAAGAAGCCCAACCCGATCAGCGGGGTAATTCCGGGAACATCCTTCATTTTTTCTAAAATTTGCACCTCGCTTTCAAAGAGAGGACGCGCATAACTGGTCTTGTCCGGTCGCATTACCTTTATGACAGGTCGGTCCGCGAAGTCACCTGAAAACGGGGAATAATCCAAACTGAACACACGCGCCGAAGAACCGACAGCTTCCGGCACTGCAAAATCACGCAGCCCGGCAGAAAGCCAGGTATCCAGCGGCTCGGTTAATTTCATTACCTTGCCAGGTCCAAATTTTATTGTCTCCATAAAGAAATCCATTTCTGATGGCTGTTAATCATATCCAAATTGGGATTGTATCAAAAAAGCAACCAGTGGGTGGTCTTGTGGGGTTACCAAGACGATTTGCCGCCGCTCTTCCGGGTCTGATGTGGACTGCAACTGGCTGACCACATCCTGCCATGATGGGTATTTTCGTGCCTTTTCGTCGCAAATTAAAAGCGATTCAACACTCCCCAGGTGGTCTGTAATGTTTTCAATGGTGGTCATCCGGGGGTTAACGCGCAAGTCGTTTGCTTTTTCAAGCATTATCATACGGCTGCTGGCTTGTTGCACATGCTGCCAGAGTAACAGCAACCGATCGGTGATCTCACGGATCAGTTTGAGATGACTCTGGTAAAGAATCTGTGAAATTCGGTTTTCACTGTGTTCAAAGGCTTGCCGCCAGGAAAACAAACCTTTGCGCGCGTGTTCCACAGATTGCTCCAATATTTCTAATATTTCCGAACTGGCACCTGCGTCATAGATTTGGCACCATACTTTTTGGATCTCTGCAATTGAGTCGGTGATTGAAAACAATTCATCGGGTTGTGTCGATGGTTCCTGAGCCGCTGACAACCCGGAAAATGAATGGATTGCCTGTAAATACGGAAGGGTGGTGCTCTGCCAATGCACTGTTTTTTCCAGTGCAGCGTTCAGAATTTGCCAATCATCTCGGTTTTGGTCGGAGAGAATTCGCACTGCTTCAGAAATGTTTCCTGCCTGAAGGGCAAAACGCCATTCTTTGAGCGCGCCCAATACATCCCAGCCCTCCTTAAGTTCTGGATGGGATCCAATGTCGGTTCTCAATGATTTTTCCTCAGGATCAGGCATAAAGGAAAGGCTGTTCTTGAATTCCGCAACGAGCCTGCTGGATTCAAGATAGATTCTTGGTGCATGCTCCTTGAGGGTTTGCAGGCTTGCTTCAAAATCACTCCATGCTTTGAGATGGTTGATGAATAATTGGCATGCCTGGTTGATTTCAGCTTCATTTTCAGGAAGGGCAAGATCATCACCTTCATGGATGTTCGCAAATTCCAAAAGCCATGGTGCCCAAATGGTCAAATCTTCTCGGAAATTGGCAATCGGTTCGCCAGCATTCACGGCAGTGAGGGAAGTCAATAAGCTGTGGAACCATGGTGGGCGACCTAGAACCTGTTCCACAGCAGGGCGGGATGCCATCATTTGTTGAAGGAATATGGCAGGTTTTTCCCAGAATTGCGGACCTGATTGGAGTATCTCTAACCAGGCGGTGAACGCATCAACCCTCTCATATAAAGAGACGATCCCCCAGCGATCGGGATCCCAGCTGATCACCTGCTGAAATGCTTTTGGCATCTCATCCCAGTTCATATCCACCCAGGATTGAAACAACCTGCGAATCGCTTTCTCTCCAAGGGCAAAACTCTGTTTGAGTGCGAGGATTGATTTTTGTGGGAGATGATCTTCACCCTGAATAATTTCGAGTAGATCATATTCAAAAGGATTGTTCTGTAAGTTTTCACCCTTAGCGCGCCATTCTTTTATGATAGCAGAGAGCTTTGCGATGAGACCTGTGTTTTGAGGTTCTTTCTTTTGCAGCCAATAATGCAGGGTTGTGCAAAGCTGTAAGGGTGGCTCGGATGGCGAGCCCAGTGCTGTTTGCCTGAGAACGGGGACCAGTTGAGACCACCAGGAGGGCTCGGTTTTACCCTGGGCGATTTCTGCCAGAGTCCAAAGAGAAGCCGAATAGTCTTGAAGAAAGGTGGATTTGATCAGGTCTGCCAGTTTGGGATTCGCCAAAAGATCGGGATCCCGGAAATAGGCACGAGCCAGGTACCATGGAAGATTCAAATCATCATGGTACATATTCCAAATCAAAGCCGTTGCCTGAACGCTGGTTTGGATATTATTTTCTTCAAGGCTCGAAAGAACAAGTGATTGGGCAAAATGCACGATTTCTTGATGAGGACAAGGCGCACCCAGTTCTTCGAGAATTTGGTGATAGGTGGTGATTTTTTCCAGACCGGCGATAGATGGTTCCTGGTTGAGGATAACCCTGATAAGAGAAAGGTTTTCCATCTCTTTTAAGCTGACGACTTGCTGCTGATAGGCGATGCGCCTTGCCAAAACGGATACCTGGGTAGAATCCAGTTCCCGTCCCTGGAATTCATCCCAACCTAAATCCGTAAATAACTCAGGTGCATTGCTTTGGAGGAAATCTCCAAGCGTTTCAACCATCTGCTGATAATCTTCCCAGCGAGGTGTGATCGGTTGGTTGCCGCTGCCCTGGTGGTTTAAGAACAGAGCGTTTCCCCAGTCTATGACGGTTATGCTTCCTGTCAGATTATGCCAGTAAATGTGATCGAGTTTGACATCATTCCACAATACGCCGGCGCGATGTGCCCGGGAGAAAAGGTCAAATAATGCATCCAGGATGGTGATAATCAC
>DAINBD010000061.1:0-8318 GCA_036733105.1 Candidatus Brevefilum sp.
AATTTTGGGCACGAGTCGTGATTTACCCTACTGCGTTCTGGAAGGGGGGAAGTCTGTTGATAGGACGGATCTTGCTGTTGAGATTTACCATCGGCATGGGCTGGATGCCCTGGTGTGCATTGGCGGGCAGGAAACTCAAAACGCAGCCTGGAACCTTGTCCAGGCGGGTTTAAATATTTTAACCCTGCCAAAATCATCGGATAATAACGTTGCGAAAACGGATGTGACGATTGGTTTTGATACCGCCCAATCAATCGCTGCTGAAGCAATTGATCGACTTCACAGCACTGCCAACAGCAACCACCGGATCATCATTGTTGAAATCATGGGAAGTCAGGTTGGATGGTTGACCCTCAGTTCGGGCATTGCCGCTGGTGCAGATGTCATTCTGATCCCTGAAATTCCCTATCATATTGAAAAAATCGCTGAAGCCATCAACGTTCGGCTTGAGGCTGGAAAGCGTTTCAGCATTGTGGCAGTCTCAGAAGGGGCTTATTCGTCGGAACTGGTTGCCTTTTTTGAGCGCTCTCTAAAGCTCAATCGCTCACGCCACCAGGGTGAACCTATTGAAGAGCGGCAAGCCCAATTGAATGCCCTTAAGAAAAAATATGCCGGTCAGACGCTCTTGCTGGCAAACCGCTTGGAGGAAATGACCGGCATCGAAAGCCGGATCACGATCCTGGGTTATCTTTTGCGAGGAGGTTCACCATCTGCTGCCGATCGGGTTTTGGCAACTTATCTGGGTACACGGGCTGCTGATCTTGTAGCAGAGGGCAAAGTCGGTCACATGGTCGCTTATCAGGGCGGTAGGGCGGTTTGTGTGCCCTTAGAGCAAGTTGTTGATCAGAACAAGCCAGTGCCGTTGAATCACCCCTGGATCACAGGCGCAAAGCACGTTGGGACGGTGTTTGGGGAATGATTTATATTAATTAGCCCGTTATCATCTATCTGGATGGCTTTCATTGACCAGAAAAGTGATTTTTAATATCTGAGAACCTAATCCACATGCGTCATTGATATAATCTTCGTAGATTATGGCAGTGAATATTATTTTCAAGGATATCCGTACTATCGGAGAACTGGTCCACACTGCCAATGTGAGGTGGAAGGGAAAGCACTTCGGGGTCTTTGATCGATGCCCTCAATGCTTCAATAAAGACCTCGGCGGGCGGCACCAGAAACGGGCGGTTGTGGAAATACGATACGTCAGGTTTGATAATTGGGGTGATTTGCAGCCTGTTATGAGCTTCACCGAGGATTACATATGCTTTTGAAAGTGCGCTTTCTCTTTCTTTCCAGGTCTGGCTGGTTAAAACTGTATCAAATACGGGGATCAGTTCCTGAGAAATTCTCAATTGGCTAAAGGCTGTTCCGAACCATTTAATATAGGGTGCAAAGATTCTTTCGATTAGAAAGCCCAATCGCATACAATCTTTAATTAGCCGGGCGGCAATTAATCGTGAACCTAATTCATCGCCAACAATGCCTGTTCTTCCCATAAATGGTGCTTCCTGGTCAATCCGCTTCCACTGACATGCCATCAGGTACAGCCAAACATCATCAGGATACCAAGTAAACCTTTCCCGAATTTGCGAAAGGGTGCCTAAGCCGTCATAATATATTTGACCTGAATAAAGTGTGCGCAATTTCTGTTGGGGGATTGAAAGCCAGATGCTTGGTGTGAGCGTTTGCTGTATGTCCACGCCCAGGTATTCTTGGAAAAAATTCTCGGTCGTGGTGATCGAGACCATGTGGTGGATGGGATATTCCTTCCGGAGGGACATCTTCCCGCCATCCTGCAGTGGTTCACCAAAATGGGTGGGAAAGCCATGGATCTCAAAGGGAAGGTTGTAAGAAAAGAATTGCTGTAAGGTTTCCGCTTTTTCTGCATGATCGCTTTCCGAAAGAAACAGGGTCAGCTTTGGGCCCCACCCATGATCCATGGACATAGCATCGTCAAATCCGATTACATCCGATCCCCATTCAAGACGGGCTGCAGAATAAGATAAACGCGGGAAATGGGCTGCCATTACCGGCTGAATGGCTTTGTGGAAAAGGAATTCACTGAGCTTAAGTCCTGGGATGAATGCTGGCATTGCGTGCCTTTCGATCATTAGAATCAAACCTTAATATACTTTGTGCTTATCCGAGTCTTAGAAGCCTGCAACAGGATTGTCTCTGATGGCATAGTGATCCAAATCCCGCAAGGAAATAATTGTAGGAATGAAATACACTGGAATTTATCTTGGTTGTGTCAGGCTTCATTTGACTGTAATTATAGGTTAGAATTAACGCTCGCACCATTCAGAACCCGGGATGCAATTACTGGTCCTTATTTTGTGCTTGTATGGATTTTTTGATGGTGAATTAAAAAATTTTAACTACAAAATCCGATTTATGTATACCACTGCTTGGTGGAAATTGAGAAGGAACAAGATCGGAACAAAATCGTTTTTAATAAGAGGATGGTTTATGTCACTAACTTTAGAATGGCGTCATCGGATCATGGCATGGCGAGAGGAGCTTGCCCGACACTTTTTTGTAAAAACCGAACAAATCCAGGTTGAAGCATCTTTTACAATGGATCAATTTCAACTGGCACAGGCTTTGGAGGCATTGACCTTTGCACCTATCTCGTCAGGGACACCCTGGGGCGCTAAATGGGAATATGGTTGGTTCAAAGGGGGATTTACACTGCCTGCCCAACTGGAAGGCAAAATGGTGGGGTTGGCCATGGATGTTGGCGCGGAATCAGCCGTTTATGTCAATGGGGCATATGCCGGTGCGGTCGATGAATTCCATAAAGTGATCATCCTGACGGATTCTGCGCGTTCTGGTGATCAATATTCAGTTGTGTTGGAAGCTTATGGCGGTCATGGTGTGCAGGAGTGGCATGCCGGCCCAACTCCGCCTGACCGCGAAACGATACCTGAGCCGCCCCAGGCGCAGCGCAATGTGGGTGAAAGTTGGTTTGGAGTGTGGAATGAGGTCGCGTTCCAGCTGGCAATGGATGTGGAAACCTTATGGGACGTGAGAGAGAACATCGACCCGGAATCTCTGCGTGTGATGGAAATTGATGATGGCTTGAAGGACTTTACTTTAATCGCAAATTTTGAAGCGCCTCATGAGGAGATGCTCCAAAGCTTGGGGAAAGCCCGTGAAAGGTTAAAGTCTTTGCTTGAGAAGCATAATGGCGATACGACGCCGGAAATGATCGGTTTTGGACATGCGCACATTGACGTTGCCTGGCTGTGGCCATTGGCAGAAACAAAGCGAAAAAGCGTCCGAACCTTCAGCACCCAGCTGGCTCTGATGGATCGCTATCCAGATTACCGCTTTTTCCAGAGTCAACCTCAATTGTATGTCATGGTTAAAGAAAAATACCCGGATCTTTATCAAAAAATACTGGCGGCTGTCAAGCGGGGTCAATGGATCCCCGAGGGGGGCTCCTGGGTGGAACCGGATACCAACTTGACTGGCGGTGAGAGTTTGATCCGCCAAATGATTCACGGCAAACGCTTTTTCATGGATGAATTTGGGGTGGATTGTGAAATGCTCTGGCTGCCGGATGTATTCGGTTATTCTGGTGCTTTGCCACAGATCATGCGCGGCTGCGGGCTTAAATACTTCTCAACCCAAAAGATCTTCTGGGCGTACAACGGCGGCGAGCCCTTCCCCTATAACACCTTTATCTGGGAGGGAATCGATGGATCAGAAGTGATGGCTCATTTTCATAATGATTACAACAGCGAAACCCGCCCTTCTTGGGTGATCAAGCGCTGGCAAGAAAGAGTACAAAAAGACGGCTTTTCGCTGCGGCTGTATCCCTTTGGTCATGGCGATGGTGGGGGTGGACCGACCCGGGCGCACCTGGAATTTGCCTTACGCCAAAAGGACCTTGAGGGTGCGCCGAAGTTCCGGATTGACTCACCCATGACCTATTTCAGGGAACAGGAAGAGGTTGGTTGGCCGCAGGTCCGTTATGTGGGTGAATTATTTTATCAGGCGCATCGCGGCACGTATACATCACAGGCGCGCATAAAAGCCCTCAACCGCTACAGCGAGTTTGCGCTGCGTGAAGCAGAAATGTGGGGTGGGACCGCCATGCTCTTAAGCCAACACCTTTTCCCCTTTGAGCGTTGGGATGCGGCGTGGAAGATGGTCCTGCTCAACCAGTTTCATGACGTCTTGCCGGGGTCGTCCATTCGAAGAGTTTGCGAAGAAACAGAAGCGCAGTTGTCTGAGGTTATTGAGATAGCTACACAAATAACAGAAGAGGCTGCCAATTCACTTTTGGAGAAAAAAGAAGACGCATGGACCTTGTTTAATTCGCTTTCATGGGAACGGGATGAACTGATTGAGTTACCCGAAGGTGTCGATGGGTTGGTCTCTGATGAGGGTGAGGGATTGCCGGTGCAGAAAACAAAGCAATCAAGTTATACAGAAGTTCACCTTCCCCCCTCAGGTTGGATGAGTTTTTCAGAAGGGGCACCCGGGTCGATTGAAAACACGATCGTTGCAGAGCCTACCCGTTTGGAAAATGACCTGGTTCGTGTGCGTTTCAATGAATTTGGTGAGATCACCAGCATTTTTGATAAGCACACCCATCAAGAACTTGCTGCTGAAAAATGCAACAACCTGAGAATGTACCAGGATATCCCTGCTGTTTTCGACGCATGGGATATTGACAGCATGTACCTAGAATCACCGGTTGAACTCGCAGATAAGGCGAAGGTGACGGTCACAGCACAGGGACCTTTGTTTGGGCAGCTGGTAGTCAAAAGGCGAGTAAATCATTCGACGCTGATCCAAACGATCACGCTGCGGCGGCATTCCCGACGGATGGATTTTCAGACCCGGATTGATTGGCAAGAGCGCCATAAGCTATTGAAAGTGAATTTCCCTGTTAGATATTATGCCCAGAATGCCTTGCATGAGATCCAGTTTGGGCATATTGAACGTCCGACCCATCGTTCACGGGAGATTGATAAGGACCGTTTCGAGGTGCCTAATTATAAGTGGACAGCTCTGGTTGAGGCGGATCGCGGTTTTGCAATCCTGAATGATTCAAAATATGGCGTGGACGTGCTCAGGAACAGCATCAACCTGACGCTGCTCAAATCAGCACTGGCACCAGATATGACCGCCGACCGAGGGTGGCATGAGTTCACCTATGCTTTTTATTACTGGGATTCCCCATTGATCGAGAGCGATCTTGTCCAACAAGGTTATGCGTTGAATATTGCACCGCTTATGATACCGGGTAGGGCTGAATCGCGATCCCTGTTTGAGGTCGATCGGGCAAATATCATTCTTGATACAGTTAAACCAGCAGAGAATCGTGCTCCCGGGGAGATGGTATTGCGGTTATATGAATCTATGGGGACAAGAACACAAGCTCGCCTGAAGATCAATTTGCCATGCGATCGTGTATATCTGGCGAATATGCTTGAAGAGGTAGAGTCAGAGCTTTCCTTTGATGGAAAGTATGTTAAGCTGGCGTTTTCCCCCTTTAAGATCATTACCTTGAAATTGGTGAGGGATTAGTCGTAGATATTACGTTGCACAGTATGTATGGTGCGGTTGGATTGGGAGATTTTTTGGTTCAGATGTTCGTTAATTAATCATAATAAATGGATTGTCACGCAAGCCTTCGGCTGTGCGTGACCTACAAAATCGTTTGAACGCATAGACGTCCCTCCGGGGCGTCTATGCAATATTGGATTAACCGAGCAGACATGACGCATATGGAAGCCCGTTTTTCAAAATCTATCATTTAGAGAAATTTCGCCATTAGCGCTGCCAAATCAGCAGTTCGACAAGAATACCCCCATTCATTGTGGATCCAGGTGCAGGTTTTAACAAAGGTTCCATCCATGACGGTGGTCAGAGTAGCATCAATGATGGAGGAATAGGTGCTTCCTTTATGGTCCGTTGATACCAGGGAGTCCGTTTCATATTTTAATATACCCTTCATCCGACCTTCAGCGGCTTCTTTGAAGAGACTATTGAGTTCCTTTGCTGTAGTCGGTTTTTCAACTTCTGCCACAAAATCCACAATGGAGACGGTGGGAGAAGGAACGCGCAACGCATAACCGTCGAATTTACCTTGGAGTTCAGGGATTACCAGGGCAATAGCTTTTGCTGCACCGGTGGTGGTGGGGATGATGTTCAAGGCTGCTGCTCGTGCTCTGCGGAAATCTTTGTGTGCCAGGTCAAGAATTTTCTGGTCATCTATGTAGGAGTGGATCGTGGTCATCAACCCTCGTTTGATGATGAAATTGTCGTGGATTATTTTTGCAACCGGGGCCAAGCAGTTGGTAGTGCAGGATGCGTTTGAAACAATATGATGTTTCTTGGGATCATACATGTCATCGTTCACGCCGAGAACAACGGTCAGATCTTCATTTTCTGCTGGGGCGGAGATGATCACCTTCTGCGCTTTGCCGCTGTCAATGTGTGCATTGGCACCTGGCTTCTCTGGATGGCCTTTTGCATCCAGGAAAAGGCCAGTGGACTCGATAACAATATCCACACCGAGATCAGCCCAGGGTAAAACATATGGATTGGGTTCAATAAAAACTTTTATCGATTGTCCGTCAATGACAAGATCGCCATTTTTTACCTCAACAGTTCCTGCATAGCGACCGTAGTTTGAGTCGTACTTAAAGAGATGAGCATTGACATCTGCATCAAAGAGATCATTGATCGCCACAATTTCAAGTGTATCCGGGTGCAATTCCTTTATCGCCTTTAATACATGGCGGCCAATGCGGCCAAACCCATTAATGCCAACTTTTATTGTCAATTTTCAACCTCCTTCTGAAATTATTTTACCAAAATTATTCCGAAAACATCATTTTCCGGATCATAGATCAAGAGCTTGGACAGAACATTCATGTTATAGTTGCACGGCTGGCATGGAATTTTTGTCACAATGCCCGGTATTTTTTATGAAACCATATTATAGAGACGCCCCGCCAGGACGTCTCTATATTTGAATTTATGTCTATTTTACAAAATTATTCTTGATACCCTGGTACGTCATCCAGGAGCTTTTTTCGCCTTTCAACTCATGGATATGGCTCACTTCTTGAGAGACCTCAATACAACCCTGATAGGTGCTATCCGCATCTCTCAGGGCAAAATAGCGAATGTGGATGAATTGCCCACCCATCTGGATCCAAAACTCAGCGACATCACGTTTATTGGAACGAAATTCATCCAAAATGGCTTCCACGCGGTGCACGCTTTGCGGTGGATGGCATTTGGTGACTTCTCTCCCGATAATGGCGGCTGAACGGTCGAAAATGCGTTCTTTACCCTGGCTGAAATAGCGCACACGGTCATTTTCGTCAACAAAGGTCACATCTACTGGTAAATGGGTGAGCATCAGGTTGATTTGCTTACGGGTGAGAGCGCCTGTGGAAAGGGAGATCAAACCATCCGCTGGCAAGGCTTTCTCAATCTCTATTGATTCCAGTGGGGTCGCAGAAACCTTTTCTTGCGGTTTCCAGGTATCCCTTGGGGTGACGTTAAAATATCCGATATCTGCTTCGCCCTGGGGAATTGTGGCCTATTCTGATTCGCTCAAGCGGTTAAGAGCTTCCGGGAAGAGGATCCTTTCTTCCTTGTAGATCATCTCCTGGATGTTCTGTGCTAAGGTTGCAAATTGTGATTCTGGCGCATCGTGACTTCGTTTTCCATCCGAAAGGTGAAGATCGGGTGCCCCGGCAGGGATTCGGAGGCTGGTTCTTCATCCAGCAACTCGCGGAAGACAGCCACATGCAGGTCGCACAATCTTTGGATCTCGCCAACGGGGATGCCTTCGCTGATCATGGCACGTTCAGCGTCGGCAATGTCAGCTGCGGTTGGGCTTTTGATCGCATCGCCGAATTCTTTTTGAAGGTCTTCCACGCTCTCTCCTGCATGCCGCCGTTTGATGACATCTTTGAGAGCCTCTTTTCTTTTGCTCACATTGTTGATATGTTCACTCACTTTTTCCTTCATTGAATGGAATTAATGATAGGTGTAAGTTATTGATTGGAATCCCATATGACCTGGTAGGGAACCCTGATTGCACTTTCGGGGCAGGTATTTTCACAAATGCTACAGTAGGTACATGTTATTGGATTAATAAATACCGGCCCATAATCTGTAAGTTCCAGGCTGTTTTCGGGGCAAAGATCAACACAGCTGCCGCATCGGGTGCATTTGTCATAATTAATGATGGGTGTACCGAATTGTTTCATCCTTCATCCTTTTGTCTCTACCCTATCTTACACGATAGGCATGGATTGAGATACGACTTAAGTCGC
>DAINBD010000062.1:0-8217 GCA_036733105.1 Candidatus Brevefilum sp.
AACTCAGGTTTGGTTGGCAAGCAGTAAACATGAATGCCAGGACCAACACAAGGATGGAAAGAACGACGCTATTTCGATGCATTTATTTTTTCCTTATTGAGAATATAGATAGAATTTTTCCCACAATATGATCTTATCAAAAAGAATTAAACATCTGTGCAACTGGAAATTAACATTCTGTCAAACCTGGGTTAATTTTTTCTCCAAAATCAGGAAACTAAGGACATAAACACAATAAAGGCTCTTGATTTAATTGTAGTAATTAGAGTAAAATTGTCGTATTATTGAATAACAAATAACAAAGATAAGAAAAGAGAAAAAGATGAAGAAATATGATGCAATTATCATTGGGGCTGGGCCTGCAGGGCACAGCTGCGCAGTTCGCATCGCTGAATTGGGTGGAAAGGTCGCAATCATTGAAAGAGATTATATCGGGGGGATTTGTACGAACTGGGGATGCACGCCCAGCAAAGCGATGATCGAATCAGCCAAAGTCGCCCATGAAGTCGAAAATAGCAGCCATTACGGCGTCAGGGTGAATGGTTACCAGATTGATTTCCCATTCATTGCCCAGCGCAGGAACAACGTGGTCCTGAATACGCGTGAGTTCATCACGGACTTGCTTCACCACCACAATGTGGACATCTACCAGGGTGAAGCTGTGATCGACTCACCCCAGGTTGTGCAAGTTAGACATGGCCGATGGAATTATGACAATTATTCGATGGATTACTCCGGGGAAATCGAAACGTTACACACTGATAATATTGTCCTTGCCACAGGATCCAAACCCCTCATCCCCGGCTTTATTGATGAATCAGATCCGACAATTGTCAGCAGCCACCGCTTGATCACAATTGACACACTGCCCGAGAAACTGACCATTGTGGGCGGCGGCGTGATCGGGCTTGAATTTGCAACGATCTTTTCCAACCTCGGCAGCCAGGTGACGATTGTTGAACTGCTGCCCAGGGTTTTGGCGATGATGGACCCCGATATTTCTGAAGAGATCACCCGTATCATGCAGGAAATGGGTGTCAGAATCCTGACCAATCATAAGGTGACGGATTTAGGACAAGGTGTCCTAAAAGCGACCAACCAGGATACCGGTGAAACTGTCGAAGTCCGTTCGGATATGAACCTAGTCGCGATCGGCAGAACGGCTGTCCTTCAGGAAGATCTTTATAACCGGTTGGGACTTTCTTACACCCGCAAAGGAATTGATGTCGATGACACCCTCCAGACCTCTGTGAAAGGTGTTTGGGCGGTTGGTGATGCCACTGGAAAGTCCATTCTGGCGCATTGCGGCATTCAACAGGGCGTTATTTGTGCCGAAAATATCATGCGCGGTGATGCTGAGCCAAGGCTGATGGATTATGACATCATCCCGGCCATCGTTTACAGCATCCCAGAAATCTTCAGCATTGGCAAGATCCCAGAAGACCTCTCGGACATCCAGATCATCAAAGTTCCATTCAATATCAATCTTCGTGCCAATATCGAAGATCATCCCGAAGGGTTCATCAAGATGTGGATCAGGAACAACAAACTGATTGCCGCCCAGGCTATCGGCTATATGGTTTCTGAAATTCAGCAAGAACTGGCAAACATGATTGCGCTTGGGACGGATATTGACGCGATTACAAGGATCGTGCATGCCCACCCCACCTATAATGAAATCATCCGATCTGCTCTCGAATTTGCTGAAGGAAAAGCGGTCGATTTTTACATCTAAATGCTAATAAAAAATTGTCCGAAAGATCCGGGAGGCTGCCGACAACGGCAGCCTCCTTTTTATAAATCACAAAATTTTTTGGAATTTATCGGGAAAATTACCTTACGATTTCGGAGTGCGGACTTCAGTCCGCGAATCATTCAAAGTAATGAATTCAATAATTCAAAATGTCGATTGGCTATAAGACATTAAAGAAAGCGGGTTGAAACCCACACCTCGGAAGGATTATTTTTTTAAACACGCAGTAACATTAATCTAATTGTTCTGTTCTACCACTCCGTATGAAATGTGCCTTCCTTATCCAAACGCTGATACGTGTGTGCGCCAAAATAATCCCGCTGCGCCTGAATCAAGTTAGCAGGCAGTCGAGATGTTCGTAAGGCATCAAAATATGCAAGCGATGCGCTAAACGCATACACAGGAATACCCATCCTTACAGCCGTGCTGATGACATATCGGAGTGCACCCTGACGGTGGATGACGATATCACTCAAGACCTCGTCCAATAATAAATTGGTTAATCCATTAGTTCTATCATAGGCTTGCATGATATCTTCTAATAAATCTGCCCGAATGATGCAACCAGCCCGCCAAATCTTTGCAACGCGCTTTAAATCAAGCTGATAGCTATATTCCTTTGAGGCTTCTGCCATCAATGCAAAACCCTGGGTGTAGGCAATGATCACACTGGCATAAAACGCTTCTTTAACCGCATCAATAAACTGATTTCGTTCTCCTGAAAATTGAGGCTGGGGTCCGACAAGTGTTTTGCTGGCTTGAACGCGTTCCTCTTTCATCCCTGATATGATCCGGCTGGCAACCGCTGCATTGATCGTATGGGTTGGCACACCTAAATCCATGCTGTTTTGACTGGTCCATTTGCCTGTACCCTTTTGTTCTGCCTCATCAAGGATAACTGACAGGATAGGCTGACCTGTCTCAGGGTCTTTCCGTTTCATAATCTCAGCCGTGATCTCAACCAGGTAAGAAGCAAGCTTACCCCGGTTCCATTCCTCAAACAGCGAAGCTAGTCCATCTTCTTTCATCCCCAATCCACGATGCAGCAGGTCATAAACCTCGCTGATGAGCTGCATAATGGCATATTCAATCCCATTATGAACCATCTTGACATAATGTCCGGCACCAGACTGCCCAATGTAATCCACACAGGGTTCTCCATCTTCCGCCCGAGCAGCCGCTGCCATAAAAATCTCTTTGACTGCCCCCCATGCTTCGATATTCCCGCCGGGCATGATGCTGGGGCCGTGCAAAGCACCTTCCTCGCCACCCGAAACACCTGTCCCCAGATAAAATAGACCTTCGTGATTCAGCGCTCTGGTCCGTCTTTCAGTATCCCGGAAGAAAGAATTGCCCCCGTCGATCAAGATATCCCCCGGTTCAAGATAGGGTTTGAGCCCATCAATAACAGCATCGACGGCAGGTCCAGATTTGACCATCAACATGATCCGACGCGGTCTTTCAAGCTGTTCAACAAATTCCGGATATGAATAGCAACCGGTAACAGGTTTTCCCCGTGCTGGACCTTTGATAAATTCTCCGGTCACAGCCCCTGTTCGGTTATAAACAGCAACCCGGAATCCCTTGTTGGCGATATTCAAAGCCAGGTTTTGCCCCATCACGCCCAGCCCGATCAATCCAAATTTTGCCTTTGCCATGGATACTCCTCAAAATTTCGTTTTTTTCATTTTACTTTAAAAAGTGTTTCTCCTGCATCCCTTACTACCAATATGCCCTCATCTTCTCGTCCAACCCACTCCCCAATGTCTATTCCGGTAGGATCCATATAACCAAGGTTTATCCTTCGACAAACCTCTTCGGGAATTCCTGTCGCCAAGGTCACTGATATCCTGGGATATTCTTGTTGGGTTCTCTCATTGTAGATGCCCAATCCACGTACATGGGTTGAATGGGCAAGAACACACGGGGGATAATGCTTAAAACGCTCCCATTGCATTTGGAAATAGTCCAATACATGGTAACCAATTTCCATTATTATTTTGCCGTGGGTTGCGCTGATCGTTTTTAAGTGCGGTGCATACAGGATGATCTCTCCGCCATCCGCAACGACAGGTTCTAATTTGTACATCCCTTTGCCGCCCACCCACAATTCCTGGTACATTTCGGGCAGGATCGCGATAACTTTTTTGTATGTTCTCCCTGTCCTTGCGATATGACGTTCCGCACTTAATTCGGATGCTGCCTGCCAGGCTTCTTCTGGTGTGCCAGAATAAATGCCCGCAATCCCAGTTTTGTCCAACACCAATGCAAAACATGTTTTTGGCAGGTGGATCATACTTGCCGCTTCATCGATCACCGCCCTGACAGGTGTGTACCCTGCGCCGTTTACAGCTAGATTGGTCAGACAAGCCCCCAACCAATGGGTCGCGTCGATCATCTCTGAACCACTCACACCTGGGAAGAAATACTTGTTTCCCCCTGAAAACCCAGCCACTTCGTGGGGAAATACCGGCCCGAAGATGATCAGGTGATCATATTCAAATAAACGGCGATTAACCCTAACTGGCAATGGGGCAGATAACCTCCCCTCAGACAGCATCACCATTTTCTCACCTGAAATGACACCCACCTCACGTAACATAGCGGGGTTATGCCATTCATGGTTGAAGATTTTATGCTTTCCAATCTGGTTTCTGCGAACCTCTTGCCCAAACAATCTGGATAATTGATGATCATCAAGAGGGGGATGCGTGCCGAGCGCAACCATAAAATCAATACTGGCGGTGATATCCTCCAGAGTTTCGGTGATCACCTTATAAATCATCGCAAGGGGCATGGTGCGCGTATTATCCGGAACGATCACGAGAACGCGTTTGTCCTTTAAGGGAAGCATACCAAGCCCAGACGCAATAAAGTGCCTGGTATTCTTGTCAGAAATGACCCCATTTGGATCCACAATTTGCTTAATCATTGACCTTTTTATATTATCCATTCAGACAATAAACAATGGAAGGTTGGTTTAAGCTGACAAACGCTTAATTGGCAACAGGCAATATTACCAGGTCTGCCTGATCACCAGGGAAACACTGATAACACAAAGCCTAGACCAGGCATTGCCAAAGACCTGGCTATAAACCTGGTTGTTTGTCTTACTCAACCAACCCATAAAATAAGGGTAGAACATCAACAGGATCGGGAACGATCTTTACCGCCTCAAGCAGCCTCTGACGAGCTTCAGCGAGTGTTCCTTCATCCCTCGCATGGATCACAAAAAGCGGTTGACCGCGTTCGACCTCATCGGCGACCTTGACCTTTACCATGATCCCGACAGCCAGATCGATTGTTTCGCCTTTTTTCGTGCGCCCGGCACCCAATATAATGGCTGTTTCACCCACCGTTCTGGCGTGAACCTCGGAAACAAATCCACTTTGCTGTGCTTCCACAACTGCCTTAAGAGGTGCTTCTTCCATCTTATCAGGATGATCAACATAGCTGACATCCCCGCCCTGTGCTTCAACCAGCTTCCGAAGATATTCAAAACCCATCCCAGAATCAATGGCGTCCTGTGCCATCTGCCGTGCCTGATCTTTAGATGATGCACGCTTGCCCAACACTAGCATTTGGCTGGCAATTTCCAGGCAGTGCTCGACAAAATCAGCAGGACCATCACCCTTGAGCGTTTGGATTGCCTCTTTCATCTCAAGCACGTTCCCCACCGCAACACCAAGCGGTTGATTCATATCTGAAAGAACAGCCGTGACATCCCTTCCGCTCAATTCGCCAATCGAAACCATTAATTGAGCCAGCTTACGAGCTTCATCCAAGGTCTCCATAAAGGCACCATTGCCCGTCTTGACATCTAATACGATCGCCTGGGCACCGCCTGCAATCTTTTTACTCATAATGGAAGAGGCAATCAGGGGAATGGATTGGACCGTAGCCGTGACATCCCGCAGCGCATATAACTTACCATCTGCCGGTGCAAGATCGACACTTTGTCCCGTCAGCACAACACCGAGGGAATCCAGTTGGGCTAAGAATTCATCTTTTGAAAGATCAGTGCGATAACCGGGAATAGACTCAAGTTTATCAAGCGTGCCGCCGCTGAAGCCAAGACCCCGACCGGACATCTTCCCAACAGGCAAACCACAAGCGCGCACCATCGGAACAACGGCAATAGAAGTTTTATCGCCCACACCGCCGGAAGAGTGTTTATCAACGGCAATATCGACCACACCGGTCAAATCGAGTGTATCACCGCTGTCAGCCATAGCCATTGTCAGAAAGGTCGTCTCTTCAGGTGTCATCCCCATTAATAAGACTGCCATTGCCCAGGCAGCAGCCTGGTAATCAGGGATATCGCCCGTTGCATAGCCCTTGATAAAATAGTCAATTTCCGCTTGCGTTAGCGTCTGACCGTCTCTTTTCTTTTGGATAACATCTACAGCGCTCATTCGCACCTCCTTACACCATAATTTTACCGCAATAAAAAAACCGCAAGGTGATGGCGGATTAAGTATCCACTGATGCACCTCGCGGTCATAGTATTACTTTGCTTAAGGATATTATTCCAAAGGTCGAACCGTCACTTTGCGGCGTGGTTCCTCGCCTATACTCTCAGTTTCAACCTTGGGATTATCTTTCAATTCAATGTGAATGATCCGTCTTTCATTGGGCGGCATTGGTTCCAAAACCTGTTTTCGCCCCGTACTGATCACCTGTTCAGCAGCAATCCGAGCAAGCTTCCGAAGTTCATCCTCCCGTCGCTGGCGGTAACGCTGAACATCGATCTGAACTGGCACCCATTGTCCCAATTCACGCCCGACAATCAACCCTGTGATGTATTGGAGTGCATTAATGGTTTCAGCTTTCCGCCCGATCAAAAAACTGAGGTCTTTCCCTTCAATATCGATCAGAACGGGCTGAACCCGGTTCTCGTCACGCTCACCCATTTTCACACTCACATCAGCCGTAACCAGCATTCTTTCAAGAAGGATGTTGATCGTCTCACGAGCGATACTGACAGCCTCTGGCTCATCTTGCAAAGCTGTTTCCAGAGTAATATCCTCGGGTGCAGGTGCTGAGGTGGCTTCTAATTTCGGTTCATCAACTTGCTCTTTGTGATTTTTTATTTTTAATGCAATCCGTGCCTGCCGCGACCCAAGACCAAGTACACCCTTTTTCCCCTCATCTAAAATCTCAACATCAACATCAGCCAGGGTCAATCCAAGCTGCTGTAAACCTTTCTCAAGGGCTTCTTCAACGGAAGGGGCAATAATTTCAAGTCGTGTTCTTTCTTCTGACATAAATTCCTCATCCTCTATAAACGAAGCGTCCCTCCCATGAATTACTTCTTTCGTTTGGGACGTTTTCGCTTCGGTAATGTGCGTTTAGCAGAATTTGCAACCTGCGCAGACTTTTCAACCTGTTCAGGTTCTTCATCCTCTTCATCTTCAACATCATCAGCCACAACATCAACAACTGCTGGTTTGATTGTTGCCTTCTTTTTATCCTCTGTCTTTTTCATGAATGGGAAAATATTTGACCAGTTTGCCCGTCCTAAGAGTGCATACTGGATGATCCCAAAGACATTGCTGGTAAGAAAATAAATGGCTAAGCCTGATGCCAAGGAGTATGCCATAAAACCCATCAACAAGGGCATATAAATATTCATGGACTTCGCCATCATCGCAGCCTGATCATTGCCTGCTGAAGGGGGTTGGATCAATCGTGATTGCAGGAACGTGGTTGCAACAACCAGGATCGCTAAAAAGGGAATTGAAAGCCCAAATAAATTCAAACGTTCCGGTTGCCCAAGATCCATCCATAAAAATTGGTTCTGAAGTGGGAGCAATTTTGCTGCATCGATCAGCTTGGGATAAATGCTTTGCTCTAACTGGAACAATTCATAGGGCGATGCTGCCATCGCTCGAGTAACACTTTGATAAAGACCGAGGATGAGAGGCAGTTGGATCAGCGAGGGCAAACATGATCCCATCGGGTTAACACCCAGCTCTTTATAGAGTTTCATCTGCTCCTGTGCCAGGCGTTCCTTATCATTTTTATATTTTTCCTGCATTTTCTTGTAACGCGGATCTTCCTGCATGTTTTGCATCGCTCGAGATGCTTTAAATTGCTGGACAGTAAGAGGATGCGTTATCAAACGGATCAGGATAGTGAAAAGGATGATCGATATCCCAAAATTATTGACCCAAGAATTGATCAACAACAGGACGTTTACAAAAGGTTGAATAACAATGGTTTGCCACATAGGTTTTAATTCCTCTAATTCTTGGGGGTTGAAGACCAGATCTGAACGCCATTTTTATTGAAAGCATACAGAAGGTTTTCCCCATTGATCGTACCAACAACCACGAATTCATCATTCAAAGCAGGTGCCTTGTAGATTTCGCCCTCCAGAGTTGCTTCCCACAATGGACTGCCTTCAAAATCAAACGCTTTTACCAGGCCTTCCTTGGTGGCGAGAACAAACCCATCTTCCA
>DAINBD010000063.1:0-8098 GCA_036733105.1 Candidatus Brevefilum sp.
AAGCCCGCCGCAGATCGCGCTCACAGAGATGCCCGCTTTCTGGGCTCCCACAAGCAAACTTTCATGATCATTTACTGATACGCGTTTCCCTACAGGTTCAAAGTCGACTTTGAATCCAGACATCGTTCACCCAATGAAATTCTTCTGATCGTGTTTGATTTCCACTACTTTAGAGCTTATACCCAATCTTCCGTAAAAAGCTCTTCCGCCAATTGATGTTTTCTTCATCCTCAATGCCTTTAGGCCGGTCCCCATCCGCCACACCAAGGATTGCTCGCCCATCCCCCACATCCATCACAACAACATTGGTTGGGTTAGCTGTGGCACAGAAAATTCGGCAAACCTCAGGAACTGCCTTCACCTGGTTGAGGACATTAATTGGGAAAAAACCCTCCCCCAGAAAGATGATGAAGGAATGGCCAGCCCCAATCTCCATGGCATTCATCTTTGCCAGTGTGATCATTGCATCGTCCGTGCCGCTCCACCGGACAAGGCAATCCCCTGAGGCTTCACAAAACGCCAGGCCAAATTTGATGCCGGGAACACCTGTCACCAGGGCTTCATGGATATCTTCAACAGATTTAATGAAATGGGTCTGTCCTAAAATGAAGTTGATCGAGTCGGGTTTTTGAATCTTAATGTTCTTAATATCCAATTTTCACACTCCTTTTTACGATAAGTCCATTTTAACATACTTCAGGATGCTTACGGCAACAATCAAAAACGCCCTGTTTTAGGGCGTTAAGAATTTAATAATTTTAAGGGCACAATCAGGATGGATAGAGATCCCGATGGATACCCGATAGGGCGCGCACCTGTTCTCCTGCATGATAAGAAGAACGAACCAAAGGTCCGCTTTCAACCCACTTAAACCCGATGCTTAGCCCATATTCCCTAAGAGCTTCAAATTCTTCAGGTTCATAATAACGGTGAATTGGCAGGTGTTTCCGGCTGGGCTGCAAGTATTGACCGATGGTCAGGATATCCACATCCCAATCGCGTAAATCGCGCATGACTTCCTGGACTTCTTCAAAGGTTTCACCCAAACCCACCATGATCCCAGATTTCGTCAGGACTTGTGGATCAAGCATACGTGCATAGGTTAAAGTGTTCTGCGACCATTCATAATGGTCCTGGGGCTGAACCTGTTTGAATAAACGTGGAACTGTCTCAACGTTATGATTGAGAATTTCCGGCTTGGCAGCCATTACGATCCGTAGAGCCTCAATGCTTCCTTTGAAATCAGGGATCAGTACCTCAACAGAACATCCTGGCATCAGTTGGCGAATACGGCGGATCACCATTGCAAATATAGGCGCACCCCCATCACGCCGTTCATCCCGGTTCACACTTGTGATCACCGCATGCTTGAGCTTCATTTGCCTGACAGCCTGTGCCACGCGTTCCGGCTCTAGCCAATCCAAGGCTTTGGGACGGCCATGCAGGACATCGCAGAATCCGCAAGTGCGGGTACACACATCACCTAACATCAAAAAGGTCGCTGTACCGCTGCCCCAACATTCACCCATATTTGGGCAGCCAGCTTCCTCGCAAACCGTGTGTAAGGATTTGGCTCGAATCAAATGCTGCAAATTTTGATAGGTGTCACCGCCGGGTGCGCGCACCTTGATCCAGCTTGGGCGTCGTTTCGGTGTGGTATCAATGGTTTCTGGATTTATTCTATCTCTGGTCGGATTTGTCGGCATTTTACCTCCAGAGCGTATTATACTACATCCACGACATCAAACCAAAAGCCAAAACTGGCTGATATGACAATTCGTAAATTGTGATGAATAAATTGGATTTCTTATTTCAGGTTTAGTCTAAAATCGGTCTGATGAGGGTGCTTAGAATAAACAACAGGTGCCTGTCACAATGAATTAAAATTTCAATCAACAGGCACCTTGTGTAAAATAGATTGACGATCAATTTTCATTTTTTTCTGACATGGTTTGGACATCCCCAGGCTTTGGGGGCACGATCAGCCACATGATGATATAGATCCAAAAGCCGGAGCTCCCGGCAAGAAATAGAAGGACAAAGATCAACCGGATGATCGTCGGATCAAACACCAGGTACTCACCCAAACCAGCACAGACACCCCCAATCATGCCTTTACTCGGTATTCTGTATAATTTTTTAGGTGCTTCCATTGTGCATAACTCCTTTCATATCCATTATACGGAAAAATTCAAGGATGGTCGCGAAATGCAAACCTTTTCATTAGCGATATCTGTCATAAAAAGAGATTTCACAGTTAACCGCTGAGATGGTATAAAATAAACCAGAGTAAAATAAAAAAAGGTAAATCAAAATGAGATACAAGAGATCAACATGGCGCCTGATTGAAGATCCACCAGCAAAAGGCGCATGGAACATGGCGGTTGATGAAGCCATTTTAGAATCCGTCTATGCCCAGGAATCCCTGCCAACACTCAGGCTGTACGCCTGGGAACCTGCGTGTCTTTCATTGGGATTGGCACAGCCTTTTGACGAGGTGGATATTGAAACACTGGTTCTTCAAAATTGGGATCTCGTTAGGCGGCCTACAGGTGGGCGTGCCATTCTTCATACAGATGAATTGACATATGCCGTGATCGCGCCTGAAACAGAACCGCGTGTCAGGGGCGGCGTGCTGGAAAGTTACCTGAGGCTGTCACAGGCTCTGCTGGACGCCTTAAAAATCCTTGGACTGACCCCGCAAGCGGAAGAGAAAACAACCTCCGACAACAAGACGAAACCCAACCCGGTTTGTTTTGAAGTGCCATCCAACTACGAAATCACGGTCAATGGGTTAAAATTAATAGGCTCTGCACAGGCACGCCGAAAAGAAGGCATCCTCCAGCATGGGGCTTTTCCCCTCAAAGGAGATCTTGCTCGCATTGTGACCGCATTGAAATTCCCAACTGAGGTGGCAAGAGTTGAAGCTAAAACGCGTTTGCTGGCGCATGCGACCACTGTTGAACGAGAATTGGGTCAGGCACCCGAGTGGCAGCAGGCAAGCGATGCTTTTCAAAGTGCCTTTATAAACACGCTCAACCTGTCCCTTGAACCTGGCAGATTGACCCAGAAAGAAATGCAAAGGGCTGAGGATTTGATGGTTGAGAAATATGCACACCCCTCATGGACAAAACGGATCTGATGCGATGAACTTGACATTGAACCACATCCTTAAAAAATTACCTTTCAGGTTTCTATTGTTAACAGTTTTACTGCTGACCACAGCCTGCTCAGCGATCGCTCCACGATCCACGCCGACATTGCAACCCACCTTCACAATTGAGGCAATCACCACACCCACAATAACGCCCACACAGCGCCCGACTGTCACACCAACCCCCGCCCCATTAGGAAGTGAAGATAATCCGATTAGAATCGGTTATGTCATCCCAACAGAAAATACTGCAGCCATCGATGCTGCCGATGAAATTGCACTTCTTATCAACGCCAAAACTGGATTTTCCGTGGAAAATGCGATCTTACCTGATTTCACCAGTTTGTCAAACGCGGTTTCCACGGATCAGGTTCATCTCTTCTGGGTGGATCCCTTTGAATACCTGTACCTGAGCCAGTTAGGGCAGGCAACCGCAATCGTGATGACCAACCACCTGGGTGTGTATGCTTATGGTGTCCAGTTTATCGCCCATGTTTCGCGTGGTTTCTCACCATTCTATGACAGCGATCTCAATCAAAACTCAGGGGATTTTTTACGTGCAATCCAGCAATTTTCTGGCACAAGACCCTGTTTCATCAGTCCCGATTCGGTGCCCGGTTACCTGGTGCCTTTAGGCTTGCTGGCCAATGCAAGCACACCTACCCTTGAACCCGTCTTCACCTACAGCTATAACGCCATCATCAGGGCATTATATATCCAGGGGATATGTGATTTTGGTGTCAGTTATGCTTTGATCGGTGACCCACGCAACACCAGTGATATCCTCCAAAACATCCCAGATGCCACAGTGCAGATAATCACGATCTGGCAATCAGAGGGGATCATCCCCAATACAGGCCTGGCAGCATCCACAGATTTACCTCTAAATATCCGTTATCAGCTGCAAGAAGGATTTTTGGACCTCACTGAATACGCTGACGGATTATCCTTTTTAAGCACAGCGCTTGTCTATGAGGTTGAAGGTCTGAAATCAATCAGGGATGAATTTTACAATCCTCTCAGGTCGGTGATTGCGCCTCTCTCTTTGGATCTCGAAGCCATCACCCAAATCAAATAATTCTATGAAGACATTTCGCAACATCCTTCAAGTCATTTTTCATCTCATCCTGTACCTGGCTGTGGGGGGATTTTTAATCACAAGCCTGCTGCGGGTGGGCATGCTCCTTTATGCCCGACCGCATACTTTCCTGGTTGAAAATTCACCCGAAGCACCTGTTGCCCTGGTTTTGGGAGCGGGGCTAAACCGGGATGGCTCTCCCGGGATTGTGCTTCGAGACAGGGTCAGCAAAGCAGCGGATTTATATTTTAGCGGCAAGGTCGAAAAGCTCTTGATGAGCGGTGACAACTCTACCGAGTATTATAATGAGCCCGGTGCCATGAAAGAGTATGCACTCTCATTAAATATTCCCGAAGAAGATATCATCATTGACTATGCGGGACGGCGGACTTATGACAGCTGCTACAGGGCAAACGCGATCTTTGATGTCAATCATCTGGTGGTCGTCACTCAGGCTTATCACCTACCGCGAGCCTTGTTTTTATGCAATTCATTTGACATTACTGCAAGTGGTGTTCCAGCAGATGAATCAGAATACCACCTCAGAAGTTACTCATTTTGGTGGTTCAGGGAAGTTCTGGCATCTTTGTATGCCTATTGGGATGTTTATATTGCTCATCCCCAACCTATTTTGGGTGAACCTGAACCGATTTTTCCATAACAAGCTTAAACATATTCTCACTTTCATAAATAAATTCTGGCATCAATATTGCACTGAATGGGAGCACCTATGAATAGTTCTGAAGCACTTGCTATTGTCAAAAAATATGTTAAGAATCCCAACCTCATCAAGCATATGCTGGCTGTTGAGGCTGCTATGCGGTTCTATGCACGCAAATTTGGTGAAGACGAAGAGAAATGGGCTGTGGCCGGATTGCTCCATGACTTTGATTGGGAAATCCACCCAACCATGGAAGAGCACCCAACAGCCGGCGAAGCCATACTTCGTGAACACGGCGTCCCAGAAGATATCATCCGGGCGGTTCAGAGCCATGCAAATCATACAGGCATTCAACGAGAAACGCTCATGGAAAAAGCCCTTTTTGCATGTGATGAAATCACGGGTTTGATCACAGCTGTTGCACTTGTCAGACCTTCACGCGCACTTTATGACCTCAAGCCGAAGTCGGTGAAAAACAAGTGGAAGGATAAATCCTTTGCTGCAGGAGCAAACCGGGAAGAGATCGAGCAAGGCGCAGCTGAATTCGGGATAGACCTCTGGGAGCATGTGGCTAATGTGATAGAGGGCATGAAAACCATTGCTGACGATTTGGGATTGGCAGGTGAACAAACCGAAAACCAACAAGGATGGGAAGGATGACACTTACCGGTAAAGGGTATTTTGTTTGGAAGGTCAGATATTGCGAAAATGGTGATCCTGACCGCATTGCCGCATTAGCAAAAGAAGCCAATTTATCCCATGTCTTGATCAAAATTGCCGATGGCGCGTTCCCTTACAATATAGACCTTGAAAATGGTTATGATTATGCTCGACCAGCCATTAAGAAATTACAGGCTAACAATATCGCCGTTTGGGGATGGCAGTTTGTTTATGGTGATTACCCCGATCAGGAAGCAGAAATCGCGGTTTCGCGTGCCCTCAATTTGGGTATTCAAGGGTTCGTGGTCAATGCGGAAGGTCATTATTCAAAACCCAATAAGGCTCCCGCTGCCAGCCGTTACATGAATATCCTGCGGAATCAACTGGGTAGTTTGCCGATTGCACTTAGCTCTTACCGCTACCCTTCTTACCATCCAAACCTGCCCTGGACGAATTTTCTGGATCGGTGTGACTATAACATGCCCCAGGTCTATTGGATGAAATCTCATAATAATGCCGGTTTGCAATTGAAGCAAAGTGTCAACGAATTTAGAAGGATCCGACCTTTTCGTCCGATCATCGCCACTGGACCTACCTTCAAAGAACATGGGTGGATGCCCACCAAGGAAGAGGTGGTCGAATTTATGAAAGTCGCCAAACAGCTTGAAATACCTGCTGTCAATTTTTGGTATTGGGAAGGATGCCGGCGGGACATGCCTGATTATTGGAATCTTGTCAGAGATTATAACTATGACCAGCAAAGACAAGAAGCAGCAACGTTACCTGAGAAGTTTGTCCTTGCCATGAACTCAAAAGATCCCGATAAGGTCCTCAGTTTTTATACAGATGATGCTATCCATATCCGTCCGGATAGTGCGGTGCAGGGTAAGCAAGCCATTCGAAAATGGATTGAAGCCAAAATGCAAGAGGTGTCAAAAAAGGAGATTACATTAATCAGCCAATCCCAGGTAAAGACATTTTGTAATTTCTTGTGGGAAAGCACCAATGTAAATGGGGCTTTCCTGCAAGGACGCGAAACAATGGGACTGACTGATCAGAGAATTCGCTACCACTATTCTTTTTCAAAACAGGTGTAACCCAAAATTTACCTTGTAATCAAAGCATAGAACTAAACCATATCCAACGGAACAGTAAGCTCCAGGATCTCATCATCCTTTTTGATATCGATGATCTTTTCGCCAGATTGCATTCGGTTACGGCTGGGCGCATCATTGACATGAACAAGCCGGCTGGCTGCATTCTTGAAATGCAAGACACCGTTATAAGTGAGAAGACCAAACATCATCCCGATGATTTTTTCATTCTTTGGTAATTTCCACGTGATCACACCAAAGCCATAACGACCTTGACTTGGGAACATATCCGGTTCCAGTCGTTTTGCCGAACCACGATTGGTCACCAGCAATACTTCTCCCCGTCTTGACGCAATTCCCGCGCCGACCACTTCGTCCTGATTGCGGAACTTCATACCATTCACACCTGCAGCGACCAATCCCATAGGACGGACTTCCTCTTCATTGAATCGGATACCCATCCCATCCTTGGTTGCCAACACAAGGTCTTCACCACCTTTTGAGATAAGAATTGAACACAGTGAATCACCATTATTGATTTTTGTGAGGGTAAATAATTGTGCTGAAGGACCGGGTAATTCGCTTAAAAGAGACCGTTTCACCATACCCTGACGACTGACTGTGATCACATAACCATCTTCTTCGGTAGCGCCAGGTGAAAGTGCAAAAAGCATCTTTAATTTGTGATCCGATTTAAATGGCACAATCGCTTTCACCGATGGCCCTTTTTCAGGCTCATCAGCCACAGGGATGGCGTGAACGGATAGTGCAGCTGCCTCTCCATTTTCAGCAACAAGATAAACCGTTTGTCGGGTGGTTGTCCTTAGAACTAGCTTGGGCGCATCCAAACCCCACTGCCGGAAACTTTTATCCTTACTGGTTCGGGCGATGTGATTATCCAATGAGACCGCGACCCACACCTCTTGTTCAGGCACCACATCCGCCGTGGTCACCAGGTCAATAGCAGTTTCACCTTCGTCCATCTGGATGATTTGTGTCCTTCGGGGATCTGCATAGCGTTCCCTGACAGATTTTAGCTCTGTGATCACAACTTCACGCATCTTCTTTGGTGATTTTAAGAGGTCCTTTAATTCCTTGATACGTTTGACAACCTCTTTGTATTCATCCTCAATCTTTTTCCGCTCCAAACCAGCAAGACGCCTTAGGGGCATATCTAAAATTGCCTGCGCCTGAAGCTGATCCAGGTTGAATCTGCGCATGAGGTTTGTTCGGGCTGTTTCAACACGTTGAGACCGGCGGATTGTATCAATGACTTCATCCAGGTTTTCAAGTGCGATCAAATAAGCCTTCAAAATATGCAATCGCTCTTCAGATTTCTTAAGCTCATGCTCGCTCCGTCGCTTAATCACCTCCAAACGATGGTCAAGGAAGACTTTCAGAACCTGCTTCAATGTCAGTTTATGCGGCTGGCCTTTGACCAGAGCCAGGAT
>DAINBD010000064.1:0-7294 GCA_036733105.1 Candidatus Brevefilum sp.
TGTATTACACTTTTCAACAGGTCAAGAGCGCTTATACAGTTGCTTTTGAGCAGGGGACCGATCCAGGAATCTGGCCGCAATTCATCACCATTGTCAGTGGTGTGATTTTGCTGTTTTTTGCGTGGTATCTCTGGAGCAGGGCGGACAAGGTCAGAACCAATGGAAATTTCTGGGTCCATATTATTGCCGCTCTGTTATTGCTTGTGGGTGGCTGGCTTCTGATTGGCGAGATCCCAACTATTGTCGCCTCCGGCGATAAGGATCTTTGGGAAGGATTGAAGGTGACTGTGTTCTTTTCCCTGGGGACGGTGCCTTTTCAGTTGATCATTGCGTTATTCTTATCAGTGCTGTTGTTCCAAAAAGTGCCGGGATCAAACTTCTTTAGGATCGTGTACTTTATCCCGTATGTTACCCCCGGGATTGCCAGTGCAGCGGTATTTCAGCAGATGTTCTCAAATCGCCAATCTGCCCCCGTGAACATGCTCTTCCGAATCCTTGGATTGGAGCCTCAACAATGGCTCTATGAACCAAAGGGTATTCTAACCCTTCTTGGAGAGTTCTTAGGATGGAACATTCCGGGATGGGCAGCGGGTCCAAGCCTAGCTTTATGTGTGATCATGCTTCATTCAATCTGGACTTATGTGGGTTATGACACAGTTATTTACCTGGCTGGTTTGGGTAATATATCCAAAGAATTGAATGACCAGGCAGAGGTCGATGGCGCAAATGGCTGGCAGGTATTTCGGCACATCACTTTCCCTCTGCTTTCACCCACGACCTATTTCCTTTCGCTAATTGCCATTATTGGCACATTCAAGGCGTTCAACACGATCTGGATTTTGCGCTCTAACCTTGCATTGGGAACTACGGACACCTTTAGCGTAACGATCTTCATTGAATTCTTTGAGAAACTTCGCTATGGGTATGCCTCAGCCTTGTCATTTGTGCTGTTTGCGATCATTTTGATCCTGACATTTATCAATAATAAAACGCAGGGTAAGAAGGTGTTCTATGGATAAGAAAAATAATCAGAACGAACAAAAACATCGTTTTTCCTTAACGGCTCGTCGAAGGATTTTTATCTATATCATTTTGATCATCGGGGCTTTCATCTCACTGGTGCCGTTTGTTTGGATGGTGTCAACCTCGTTAAAAAGCCTTGGAGAAGCCCTTGGGTCTGCTTTTTTCCCTTCGGATCTTCATTTTGAAAATTATGCGGAGGCATGGCGGCGTGCTCAATTTTCGGAATATTTTCTGAATAGCTTCCTAATCACTTTGATCACCCTAACCGGAGAACTCACTTTCAGTATCCTGGCTGCTTATGCCTTTGCCCGGATTGAATTTCCGGGTCGTGATCTGATATTTTCGATCATGATCAGCACGATGATGATCCCTGCGATGGTCTTTACAATTCCAAATTTCCTGACAGTTACATGGTTGGGAAGGATCACCAGTATTCCCTGGATCAATAACTGGCCCGCCTTGACGATACCATTTATGGGCAGCATCTTTTCGATATTTATGCTGCGCCAATTTTTCATGCAGGTCCCTGACGAGCTTTATGACGCAGCTCAAATGGATGGTGCCGGGCATTTACGTTTCTTATTTCAGATCGTGCTCCCCCTATCCAAAGCACCTTTGATGGTCATCGTTGTCTTATCCTTTATCGGCACATGGAATTCACTGGCCTGGCCTATGCTGGTGACGAACACCCCGGATTGGCGCCCCATCTCCGTTGGATTGATGAACTTTGTCAATGAGGCTGGACAGGAAATTAATCTCACGATGGCGGGTGCCTTCATTACGATCATCCCGATTTTGGTGATCTATTTCTTCACGCAAAAGCAATTCACAGAAAGCATTGCCAGATCGGGGTTGAAAGGGTAGTTTAATTAATAGTAGGAAGGAGGCAAATCGACAATAACAGACTATAATAAATATGTACAACCTAACTATACATTTACGATTAGGAGATGAAAAAATGAAAAAATTTAGTTTATTGCTTACTTTAGTGTTGGTTCTAACCTTTGTTTTATCAGCTTGTGGACCTGCTGCAACCCCTGAACCCGAAGTGGAAGAGCCTGTAGTGGAAGAACCTGTAGTGGAAGAGCCCGAGGTTGAAGAACCAGCGGAACCGGAAGAAACCGAAGAGGTTGTTGAAGCACCGCCATTTGAAGGTGTAACAGTTCAATTCTGGCATGTTTATTCCGATGCACCCGGGGAAGCCATGCAGGCTTTGGTTGATGAATTCAACGCAACCAATGAATACGGCATCACCGTAGAAGCTTTCAACCAGGGCGGTTACAGCGATGTCGAAGATAAGATGAATGCTGGCATCCAATCTGGTGACCTGCCTGATATTGTCCAGGCTTATACCAACTCGCTTTCAGACTGGTATTCTGTTGATTCAATTGTCGATCTAACCCCATACGTGGAAGATCCTGAGTATGGTCTGACAGCAGATCAACTGGCAGATTTATATCCTGGTCTGCGTGAGACGGGTACCACAACTGATGGCGCCTGGGTAGCCTACCCATTGACCCAATCAGCTAATGTGCTCGTTTATAACTTCACCTGGGCTCAGGAACTTGGTTTTGCGGAACCCCCCAAGACATCTGAAGAATTGGCAGAGCAAATTTGTGCCGCTGCAGCGGACAATGCAACCAAAGGTGCAGATTTCGAAGGCACTGGCGGCATGGTGTATTATCCCAGCGCGACCAATTGGCTCCATTTCCTGTATGCCTTTGGCGGCAATGAGCTCAACGATGACGGCACAGCCTATGAATTCAACACACCTGAGGCTGTTGCGACTTCGATGTTTATTTTAGATCTTAAGGAACAGGGATGTGTCTGGCAGACTGAAAGTTATCCAAATCCAGAACAGGCGCAGCGTAAAGCATTGATCACTCTGAGTTCAATGGCTGGACTTCCTTATTATGAGGCAGCCTTTGAAGAAGCGGGCAATGATGATGAATGGGGCTTCCTTCCTGCTCCCGGTCCAGACGGCAAACTGGCTGTGAATGCCTTCCAGCAGATGTTGGGCGTTGTACCGAGCACTCCTGAACAAGAAATGGCTTCATGGCTATTCGTCAAGTGGCTGACCTCACCCGAGATTCAAGCCCGCTGGGTCCCCTCAAGTGGTTACTACGGTACCCAATACAACACTGAGGAACTGCTGGCTGGTTATGCTGAAGAGAATCCAATCTGGGGTCAGGGTGTGAGTTTGGCGGGTATTGGCCCAGCTGAACCTCAAACCTTCCCCGCCTGGTCATCCGTCCGGCGCACGGTCGACGATGTGGCTGCAGAGCTTTATAATGCCACCGATCAAGCCGCTGTGGAAGCAATCCTCGATACATTAACACAGACAGCGAATGACCTGGTAGAAGAAGTGCAGTAAGCGCAGAATCTAAAACAGATTATTCATAACAATAACCTCCCGGCATGTCTCCCGGGAGGTTATTGCTTAACATAAAATACAACCACAATCACAATTTGAGATGTCCTTGTGATGATAAACACTATCATCGCCCTAAGGGGCTTATGTAAACCGATAATAAGGCAAATTATGATTTAACTGGGAAAGATGTTTAGACGGGGCTGAGATGAATCCTTAAACAATTACTTGTCATCTCTTAACAAATCATTAAGCAGTTAAAAAATCTTTTAGATTATACTCTTACCTAAGAGTTAGGCTCCTTCCTATCTCGTAGAAAAGTGTTTTACATTCTTTTCTCTCCTTTTGGTTTAGAGGCTCCTTTTGAAAAACACCAGCGGATGACTGCCAAGGTCATCCGCTGGTGTTTTAATTACTTATTTTGCTATCCTACTGATTTTCAATCAATTTAGGCAGGGTCTCTCTTGCCCAGGTTCTGATTTTTTCCCAGTCTCGGTTGTCTTGTTCCGGGACTGCTTTCATCGTTTTACCAAATATATCGTTTAATTTGGTATGGTCGATGACTCCACCAAAGAGACCAAGGCTAACCGGGTCTTTGATAGCTAGCATGGGTTTGGCATATTCCTTTGCTTGGCGCACGTTATCGGGAGTATCTTGCCCCATGGTCAAACATAACAGGAAGTAGGCAACGGGGACTTTTCTGAGATCATTACGATGCCTATTTAGAAACCGCTTGGTCTTTCTCAGGATCTTGAATATGCGGACAGCAGTTCCCACAATCACAGCATCATAGCCAGTGATATCTTTGACGGATTCAACTGGAATGACATCCACCAGGGCTCCACCCTGTTCCATTTCTTTTGCCACAAACTCGGCAACCTCGGCGGTGGATCCAGCTACAGTGCCATAAGCCAGTAATATTTTCTTTGACATCAAGCCACATCCTTTTCTGATGATTCTTGTTGGAATTGATACCTAATTATAATCTTTTCTGTTTTCATAACAGTGTGGATTGCAGGGGAAAAACTTTACGCTCAAATACTAAGCAGTGCAGATGTGAACAGGTAAAAAATGGGTAATCGTATTGAGAGACATTAGATGGGCTCCGGACTTAAAAATAATACGCCCTGCTTTGAGGGCGTATTGGCAATACATCAATCGTTTTAATTACTCAACTTTTTTCAGAACGGGTAACCCTGAATCCATTTCAACCACTGTTTTACCTGCTGGTACTTCATCAACAGCGAATTCGGGTCGCAGGTCTCCAGCAAAGTAGAAGAGCTCTCTGGTGCTTCCAGATTTTGAGGTTACCTTTTTGCAATGGAGAAAATAGGTTTTTCCTTTTGAATTCGTAAACGAGTAAGCCATTGTTTGTTTCCTTTCATAACTAGAAATTCGAAAAGTCTGATTTTAGTATAGCATTAAATATTAAAATATAAAAATTAAAAAATTTTAAGCCAAATACGGAATGGCTTTCCAAAAGTCATCATTTATGAGATCTCAGCTTCCGAAAGTTATTACTACAAATAGGATTGATTATCTTGTATCTGACTGGCGTTCTAGGTCGTGAATCAGCAACTTACTGTCGTCCTTCTTCAGGATACGTGGCAGATGGCTCCGATGAAAATAGCGTAAAATTGACTAGTCTCTAATTTTTCGGAAGCAGGGTGAGCGAATAATCAAATGGGTGACCTGGCAGATTTATGGGGTGTGGGGGGCAGGCAAAAGTATTCAAAGGCGCAACAGGTGGATCATTACACCTTTTGTCCTGAATGCGGATGGCAGCTAACGGGTAAGTTCACAACCTGCCCGCGTTGTGGTGCCGACCTGAGAATCATCAGGTGTCCTTATTGTGGGGGCGCTGTTCCGGCCAAAATCGGGGCGTGTCCACGCTGTACAGGTCCAATATCGTAAACGTGCTGATGTTTTGGGAATCCCCGATGAAGTAAAGGCAGTCCATGCAATTATTTAACGTGTGTCTAACTGAAAGATGTAGCAGGAAATAGTTTTTGCCCACACTGTCTTGTTTTTTCGGCAGTGTGGGCAAAGTCAGGTTAGTTTACTTTCTTGACAGGCACATAGATATAAAAGACCGAGTCAGGCGCGAAGTCTTTAAATTCCTCGTCATAGTACTCAAAGTCTATCCTATCAGCCAGCTGATAGCCCGATTGGGGCAGCCAGCATTCATAAATATATTCGTAGGTTTTACCCAAGCTGGTTAAATCACCTTTATGGGCAAACACAGCATAAGTGTATTCCGGGACATCCCGCACCACAAAACCTTCCGGTACTTCTTCAACTTTTGTGACAGGAAAGCCTGCCACATATTCAAAACTGCCATCACTGTGCTCTTCATCTGGTCCAATGCACAAGCCAATGGCCGCTTCCCCGGTTTCGCTCTTCAGTCCGCCCAGGGCTTGAATGCGTTGATTGAACTTTGTCCACAGTTCTGAGATCTCCTGGTGTTCGTTTTTACCAAAGTAACGTAATCCTACAAGGGTAAAAGCGGGTTTTGTAAAAATTCTTGGTTCCATTAGGTTTTCCTCCGTTTGTTGGTAGAAATCAATTGAATTTATAACGGGGCGTTGTATTTCAATGACATCCGGATTGTCTTGGTGTTCAGGCTCAAAGGTTAGCTCTCGCCAGGGACCGATCGGTCGGAATCCATTCACCTGCGTCCATTGGGTCAGGCTGGCATAAGACGCTGATACGAGGCTGGAATCACCTGTCATGATGATTGTCGCTAACTGCTTTGCACCAGCCAAAGAATGGATGCGGAATGGTGATTTTCCTGATACTGTTTTTGTTTGTTTTTGTGTATCTCGTATGATCGTGCCGACTTCCACATCTAGGTCAATATCTCGGAAATCGTCTTGATGATAGATCAGGATATCGGTCCCAGCAGGTGCTATGCCCAATCCGTTCAAATAGCGTTTGATCCCTTCTAACTGCTCTCGTTTCCAATGCTGAAGTGCATGGGCAGTTGGCAGCACCTGCCTTACGCTTGCAACCAACTGTTGAGATGCCGACTTAAGAACAACTGGGCTTAAGTTGGGATTGGCGATACCACTGATATTCATAAGACGGTTCTCAACTCTGATAAGGCGGGCATGGTCATTATCAATTCGCTGGTGCAACGCCTGGGCTTTCTCCTGCAGCATATTTTGCAGTGCATTTTCAGATAGATCCAGCTTGAGCAATTCACGGATCTGTTCGAGGGAGAAGTCAAGATCTTTAAAAGCCAGGATGCGGTTCAACTGAACCAGTTGGGACAACTCATAATACCGGTAGCCATTGTAGCGGTCGATATGAGCTGGTCTAAGCAGTCCCATCTGATCATAGTAGCGCAGCGTTTTGATGCTGACCTGAGCAATTTTTGAAAACTCACCGATCTTTAACATGGTCGCTCCGTCTTGTACTACTGAAGGCCTTCAGTAAATACAGTATATATCCTCCTGTTAGGGGAGAGTCAAGGGGCAGATGCATGTGATGATTAAATTCTTTCAAATCTGGTCACCCTGTAAAAAAAATAAATTTCACATCGGTTACCACCAATTTTTTCCTGATCTGTGCTTAAATAATGATACAATATATTTGTTTATTCCCATCGTCCAAAACATAGCCCGGGAGGTATTGGTGAAGAAGAGTTTGAAGAACTTTCTCAGTTTTGAGCGGATGATCACCCCCATCATTATCAAGATTCTATTTTGGATTGGCTTGATCGGAAGCATTATTGCAGGCACTGTTATTTTCTTTGCGCTATTAATTGCAGGTATCAGTGAGGGCGGATTTGGTGCAATCATTGGCGGTTTTCTTCTTGGCCTGGTGGCTGGTATATTGGCGATTGTTTTTGGTGCCCTGGTTACCCGGGTTTATTCTGAATTGCTCATTCTAGCCTTT
>DAINBD010000065.1:0-7253 GCA_036733105.1 Candidatus Brevefilum sp.
CAAGGGATCAATGCCCTTTACGAGCATCAAGCTTTGGCTTTTCAAAAGGTCCTGAAGGGATATAACATCGCCATTGTTTCAGGCACGGCCAGTGGGAAAACCCTGTGTTATAACCTGCCTGTTGTCAACAGTTTGCTAAACATGCCTGAGGGTAAAGCCCTATACCTCTTTCCCACCAAAGCCCTCGCCCAGGACCAGCTGACCAATCTTTGGGATATGCTCCTGCCTCTGAGCAGTTCGACAGGGTTACGAGCAGATATTTACGATGGCGACACACCGCAGCATCTTCGCTCTAACCTGCGGCAAACTAGCAGCATCATCCTCACCAACCCGGACATGCTCCATACCGGGATCCTGCCCCATCACACAGCCTGGAAGGATTTTTTTGCCGCTTTGCGTTTCGTTGTGATCGATGAGATGCACGCCTATCGCGGTGTGTTTGGCTCCCATGTTGCCAATGTCATCCGGAGGTTAAAGCGAGTTTGCCGATTTTACGGAAGTCAACCCCAATTCATCCTCACTTCCGCCACGATCGCAAATCCTCAAGAACTGGCAGAAAGGCTGATCGAAAAACCCGTTTTGGTGATTGATCAGGATGGTTCGCCTCACGGCGAAAAACATTTCTTGATCTATAATCCCCCATTTGTCGATAAGAAACTGGGCATCCGTCAGAGTTCCATGCTTGAGGGGACCGCATTGGCAGGCGAACTGTTGGATGAAAACATCCAGACCATCGTCTTTGGTCGAACGCGGCGTGCGGTTGAGTTGATCCTGACCTACTTGCGTCAACGTGATCCAAACCAAAACCCCAACCGGATCAGGGGTTATCGCAGCGGCTATCTCCCCAGGGAACGACGTGCGATTGAGGAAGGTTTACGCCGTGGCGAAGTTCAATCCGTGGTGGCGACATCTGCCCTTGAACTGGGGATTGATATCGGCGGGATGGATGCATCCATACTGATCGGGTATCCCGGCAGTATTGCAGCTGCACGTCAGCAAGCTGGTCGGGCAGGCCGTAAATTGGCACCGGCTTTGTCGATTTTAGTGACCGCCCCCAATGCCCTGGATCAATACCTCGCCAGACATCCGGATTATTTTTTCGAGCGATCTCCCGAACGCGCCCTGATTGCACCGGACAACCTCCTGATCCTCTTACAGCACATCCGCTGTGCGGCGTTCGAGCTTCCCTTCCAAAAGGGTGAGGGTTTTGGTGCCAATTCAGCGGAAAGGATCCAAACCTTTCTTAACCTGTTAACAGAGGATGGCCAGCTCTACTCGCAAGGGGATCGATACTACTGGATGGCTGATCAATATCCAGCCGGAGATATTTCACTCCGAAATGCCACACCTGATAATATCTCCCTGATCGTGAAATCGCCCTACAGCACGACAACCATCGGGCAGGTTGACATCACCAGCGCTTATTGGATGGTTCACCCGGATGCCATTTATCTACATGAAGGGATTTCATACCAGGTTGAACAACTTGACCTCGAGGTTGGTGTGGCTTATCTCAACCCAGTGGTGGTGGATTACTACACAGAAGCAATCAAAGAAGTCCAGGTTGAAGAAAAACAACGGATCAGCGATGAAGAAGTCAACGGCGGCGTTAAGTCGCTGGGTGAGATCCTTGTAACCACAAAAGTTGTCGGTTATCGAAAGATCCGCTGGTTTACCCATGAATTCCTGGGTGGCGGAAAAGTTGAACTTCCCCCGACCTACCTGAACACGATTGGCTATTGGATATCCCTAAATGATCAGACGGTGGATGCACTCAAAGATCAAATGCTGTGGAGCGCATCTCCAAACGATTATGGTCCTGGTTGGGATGAGATCAGAATGCGTGTCTTAAATCGAGACGGGCAACGGTGCCAGGTTTGCGGAGCGTCCGGTGAACACAAACCTCTCCACGTCCATCATATCCAGCCATTTCGTAGCTTTCCCGACCGAGAGACTGCCAACCAACTTCAGAACTTAATCACGCTCTGCCCTATATGCCACAAATTAGCTGAAACCAGCGTTCGCATCAGAAGCGGCATGGCTGGGTTAAGCTATGTCCTCCATAACCTGGCACCTCTGTTGTTGATGTGTGATGGGGAGGATATTGACGTCCATTATGATCCTAATTCAACCCTTGGGGATGGACAACCGACCGTCGTTTTATATGATAATATTCCCGGAGGGTTGGGACTTTCAGAAAACCTTTATAAGATGCACGCTGAGCTGACTGCCCAATGCTACGAGACCGTCAATCTGTGTGAATGTGAAGACGGCTGCCCCTCCTGCGTTGGACCAATTGGGGAGGAAGCCTCAGGTGGAAAAGCAGAAACCCTCGCGATTTTAAAGGCATTGACACAAGATGACTGACTGGCAATCCCTCTCGGACCAACTCAAGGCATTGGGGGTCAAACTTGGCAAAGATCAAACCTTAAAAAATGCGCGTCCTTCAAAATATCCGATTGAAAAGGTAATCGAAGGTCGGTTCTGGGACATGATCTTCGGACAGGTTTTCTGTCATGAGGAGATTTACCAATGGGATTATCAGCATGGCTCAAAACCCCTCAGTCCGAGTGATTCCATCACAACCCTGTGCCAGTGGGCCAACGCAAATCCGCTTTCCCTCGATGATCTTGAAAATTTCATTTTCCTGGATACCGAAACCAGCGGATTAGCAGGAGGCACCGGTACATATGCCTTCGAAGTTGGGGTGGGGCGGTTCACCAACGAAGGTTTTCGCCTGGCACAGTTTTTTATGCGCCACCCCGGGGAAGAGCCCGCCTTGCTGGCAGGCTTGACACAATTTATGGACGGCATGAAAGCCGTGGTCACCTACAACGGCAAATCCTTTGATATTCCCCTGCTCAATACCCGTTACACGCTGATGGGCATGTCCAGCCCCTTTTCAGGGATAGACCATTTTGACCTGCTCCCATTAGCTCGTCGTCTGTGGCGGATCAGGTTGGAAAGCCGAACCCTGGGTAATGTTGAAAACCAGATTCTCGGGGTCAATCGTGGGGAAGAAGAAGTGCCGGGTTACCTCATTCCTGAGATGTATTTTGAGTATCTCAAAACCATGGATGCACGTCCTATGGCTGGCATTTTCTACCATAACGCGATCGATATACTCAGTCTTGCAGGGCTCTTCAGCCATATGGCTTTCCTTCTTAACGATCCCCATTCGAAGCAAATTCATCATGGCGAGGATCTGGTTTCATTAGCGCGCTTCTTTGAATCCATGGACGATCTTCCCCAAGCAGAAACTTTGTATCAAAACGCGCTTAAATCTAAGCTGCCAGATGACCTGTACTGGGACACAGTAGAAAGATTTTCGTTCTTCCTCAAAAGAAAGGGAGATTGGGAAGGGGCAATCCGACTCTGGCAAATGGCAGCAGAAAAAAATCATTTGTATGCCTTTGTTGAACTTGCAAAATATTTCGAACACCAAACCAGGGATATTTTGGAAGCCGAGCAGTTAACCCAAAAGGCGATTGCAGCATTAGAAAAACAAATTCTCCCCGTCTATATATACCACCAATGGCGGGAAGAGCTTGAACATCGACTGAACCGATTACAACGAAAAATCGCGCAATCGGGTGAAAAGTAAACCTCATTCATTCGAGAAAGGAGATTTACCTGATACGTATATACCCTGTATTGACCGGGCATTTCCTCTCATCAAAAATTAAGCTTTGATAATTCAAAAAATTTTCATGTCCTTTTTATGAAGAAATTATCCACTTTTACGCGAAAATGGTATAATTTACTATCACTATTTCGAATAAATTTAAAAATTACAGGATTTTAAGGAGATCCATTCCATGTCAGGACATTCGCATTGGGCGACTATTAGAAGAAAGAAAGGTGCAGCAGACGCCAAAAAAGGAAAGATCTTTACACGTCTTGCTCGTGAAATTGTGATTGCAGCCCGTGAAGGCGGCAGTGATCCAAATATGAATGTAAGGCTTGAATTGGCAATTGACAAAGCCAAAGCAGCCAATATGCCCAAGGACAGTATTGAACGGGCAATTAAACGTGGAACGGGGGAAGATAAAGAAGGGGTAGATTTCGAAGAAATCACATACGAAGGGTACGCATCGAATGGTGTTGCTTTGATGATTGAATGTGTCACTGAAAACCGCAACCGAACCGTTGCTGAATTGCGTCACGTTCTTTCAAGATCGGGCGGAAGTATGGGAGATCCCGGTTCTGTAAGCTGGCAATTTGACCGGATGACCTATTTCGCCATTCCTGGTGACAAGTACGACTTTGACAAGATCTTCGAAATTGCAGTTGAAGCTGGTGCAGAGGATATCAGCCAGGATGATGACACAATTGAAATTTTTGGAAAACCCCATAGTTTTCATACGATTGCTGATCATCTAACAAAAGCGAATATCAAACCAGAAGAATCAGGAATTCGGTTTCTTCCAAAACAGGAAATTTCTCTTGATGTTGATGACACCGTCAAAGTGATGAAAATCATTGAGGCGATTGAAGAGATGGATGATGTTTTGAACATCTACTCCAATCTCGACATCACAGAAGAAGCCATCGAAGCGATGGAGGCAGGCTAAGCTGGACATGCTGGTTCTTGGCATTGATCCCGGCATTGCCATTACAGGCTTTGGCCTTATCCAAATCGATCGAAAAAGTGAATTAAAGTGCATCAACTACGGCGTGATCAACACGCCTGCCAATCTTGATGATGGCTCGCGCCTGGTGCTCATTTACGATGCATTGACCGACCTCATTCGACAATATCAACCCCAATCAAGCGCTGTTGAAAAATTGTTTTTCCAAAAAAATGTCCGCACAGCCTTGTCTGTGGGACAAGCCAGGGGTGTGGTAATGCTAACGCTTTCACAGGCAGGCTGTCCTGTGAAGGAATATACGCCCAATGAAGTCAAGCAATCCGTTTGCGGATATGGCAATGCGGATAAAAGCCAGGTCCAACGCATGGTACAAACCCTGCTCCAACTGGAAGATATCCCCAAGCCGGACGATGCTGCCGACGCATTAGCTGTGGCGATCTGCCATATTTATCATCAATCTTTTTCCAATTTAGTTGAAAAAGCGCAATAAATGATCATCACCAGCTTCTCAAATCCCAAAATCAAAGCCATCCGCAAACTTGACCAGAAAAAATTCCGGCAGGAAATGGGCGTTTTCTTTGTCGAAGGTTTGCGAACAGTCGGGGAAGCAATCCAAACTGGCGCAGAAATAAAATCCCTGGTGATCGCTCCCGATCTGCTGGTCAGCGATTTTGGGCAATCGATAATCCATGATCCCGCACTTGCCGATGTAGAGCGCATCGAGGTCAGCGCTGAAATTTATGGGAAAATCGCCCACAAACAAGGTCCTCAGGGCATTGGCGCGGTGGTCCGCCAGAATTGGTCGCCCCTGGATGGGATAACTGTCCAGTCAGATGACCTGTGGGTGGCGTTGGATTCAGTTTCCGATCCCGGCAATCTCGGCACGATCATGCGAACAGCCGATGGCGTCGGCACCAGGGGGATCATCCTTCTGGGTGATTCCACCGATCCCTATGATCCGACCGCCGTCAAAGCGAGCATGGGGGCACTGTTTTCACTTGTGCTTGCCCAGGCTGGTTGGGATAGGCTGCTTGCTTGGAAAGAGAAAAACAATCTCATGCTGGTTGGCACCTCCGATAAGGCTGATATGGGCTACAGATCCGTCAAGTACAATCGCCCCCTGTTGCTTTTGATGGGTAGTGAACGACATGGACTGCCTGATCAGATTCTTGGTTCCTGTGATCACGTTGTGTCAATCCCCATGGAAGGTCGCAGCGATTCATTGAACCTTGCCGTCGCAACAGGGGTCATGCTTTATGAAATCTATGACCAAACAAGCAAGTTGGATATAATAGAGTTATGATTGCATCAATCTCCGGAGAAATCATTCACGTCCAGGATGGACAGGTCGTTATCAACCTCAACGGTTTGGGGATGTCCGTATTTGTGACGGAAGAAATCAGCAAGAGGAGCCGTCCCGGGATGAAAACGGCTTTACATACCTACCTGGTTGTCCGTGAAGAAGTTCTCGCCCTTTATGGGTTTGAATCTTTAGAAGAACGCGAGTTATTCATCCACCTGATCAGTGTTGCTGGCATAGGTCCCAGGATTGCCTTGTCGGTTCTCTCCACACTCTCCCCAGAAACAATCCGTTATGGGATTGCAGCTGATCAGCCTGAGATCTTCACCCGGGTTCCTGGCATAGGGAAAAAGACAGCTCAAAAGCTCGTTCTTGAACTGCGGGGAAAGATCCAGCCGCTTGAGCCTTTGGAAGCCGCCACACGCATGGACGATATCGACACCGAAGTGATGGAAGCGCTGACTGCCCTGGGTTATTCCATTGTTGAAGCGCAGGCCGCGCTTCAATACGCCGGCAAAGATGCCGGATCGACCGCAGAAGAACGCTTACGAAAAGCCCTCCAATACTTCAGCTAACCGACTCAATTATTCCATATTCAATGACAATCTCATGATAATTCTCCAGTTGAAATTTCCTGTTAACAAAGCAGCAAATTCCAGTTTGTCAAATCAAATCTGAGCTCTGAGCCTGCTTCTCTGGAGAAGCAAGGAGTCTGCGTAGAAATTTCTATGGGAAATCGATCATAGTAAAAGGTTATTCCTTATGAACATGGCTGAACGTCAACGACATTCAAGACAACATTGTCTAATCCACAATAATTCATTATTCTTCCTTTATGACAAATAAATCTTTTTATTTTTATTCACTTAATTTAATCTAATATATATTTTTATCCTCAGAAGCTTAACTTTCATCGTTTAATTGGTAGAATTAGACGATTAAGAAAGATCTAATTCTTGGAGGAAGTTTGGCAGCAACCCGGCAGGGCAAAAATTATACATGGCAGCTCAGCGATCTCCCCTTCGGCAGCGGTGATGCGGGTGAGGTCTATGCTGTCATTTGCCATGAAAAACCCGATCTGCAAGGGATGTTGAAAACGCCTGCCCGGATTGCCACGGGAGGCACCATCCAACGTCAAGCCCTTCAGATCGAACAGGAATCCCTTGCGTTATCTCAACTGGATGGCCTTCCCCAGGGGAAAGCACATCCTCCCAGGCTTTTAGATGAAGCTCCCAAATTTACACAGGGCACAGCCAATTATTTCATCGTCTCTGAAACAGCCCTCGGTAAAGATTTAGCATCCATGCTGACCGAGTCTCGGAAATCAGGAAAGCCCTTTCCACGAAGGGTGATTATCACCA
>DAINBD010000066.1:0-7122 GCA_036733105.1 Candidatus Brevefilum sp.
CGATCCGCTCATTCCTTATGTCGACATCATCGAGTATGAAACCTTGTATCCTTTCTGGCAACCCCCGAAGGTGGGTCGAAGTCCTCACGTTGTCAACCCACTCTTTGAGACTTATATGCGCAAACTACACGACATGATCGTTGCCCATGGTGTGGAAGGGAAAGTTGACTTAATGATGGACGGCGGTCTCAACAAGGAAAACGTTGCCAAATTCGTGAGGGCGGGAATGACCGTTGGCGAGTTTTCATCTCCCTTTTTAAAAGGGCCGCAAGGAAAATTTGTCCCCGGAATCGGGGATATCACACAGGCAGTCCAGACGATTCGCCTGGCGCTTGATCAAGCAAGTGAAAGCTATCGGACTGAGCAAGGATTAATTTTGGGCGAAGGTTGAGGTCTGTCGCCGCTTCTATAAATCTGGATAGGGTTGAAATGGTTTCATTTTTTTTGGCGAAAATGGCATGGGATGACCACGATCATTCAATGGATCTTATCCGGATAATTCACTTCGTAGCCGTTTATCATGAACATTTTGCTTCAAATAATAGAATCCATCTATCTGGGTAGGATGATGTCCTCCCGGATTCTTCTATGACCATGAAAGGGTAATATGAGAATCGTAGTGGTTGGTGCAAAAGGAATGCTTGGCCGAGAACTGTGCAACACGCTCAGCCAAAAACATGAGGTGATCGCCTGGGATATCGAGGAAATAGATATCACTAATCGATCAATGACTCTTCAAAACTTGATGAATGTGCAACCCGAGCTCATTGTTAATTCGGCTGCTTTCGTGGATGTGGATCGTTGTGAGACTGATCCTGACTCAGCATGGCGAATCAATGCTCTCGGCTCGCAAAATCTCGCTCTGGCTGCCCAAGAAGTGGGAGGAGAGTTACTTTACATCTCCACCGATTATGTATTCGATGGCGAAAGTTCAGAAGATTATGATGAGGTTGCCCAGACGCATCCGATCAATCAATATGGACGGAGCAAGCTGGCAGGGGAGCGCTTGGCAACCCAAATTTGCTCCCGCACATACATTATTCGCACCTCCTGGCTTATTGGGAATCATCCGAAAAACTATGTTAATCGGGTGTTAGAGGCTGCCCGAAGGGATGGTGTTGTGCGCATGGCGCCTGATCAAATCGAATCTCCTACCTATATTGAGGACCTTACGCAAGCAGTCGCTATTCTGATCGAAACCGGCGCCTACGGGTGTTACCATGTCACAAGTATCGGCGCTTGTACGCGAGTAGAATTTGCACGTTTCGTCCTGGAACAGGCAGGATATTCCGAACTAGTTGAAACCGCAGATGTATCCCAAATAAAAAGGATTGCCAAGCGGCCCAACCGAACAGTGCTTGACTGCCGACTTTACCAGATCTTGACTGGCCATAGACTTCCCGATTGGCGAGACGGAATCCGTGCTTATTTTGCCCGTGAACGGGAGAATGGTGTTACTACTGTATGAATCGAACGCCGATAATGCTTTTATCGGGAGTCATGATTGTTTTGACCACAAAGGTGCATTATGGCTGTAAATAAAAATGGGATTGCCTTTTTGGGTTACGGAATGATTGGACGGGTCATCACGGCTGCTTACGCTTCAGCCAAAACAAATTATTGGAAGAAGGTGGCATCATGAAGGAATACGCGATCGGCATTGATATCGGCGGGACGAAAATCGCGGCTGCTGTAATTGATGTCAGCGGTCACATCCTGGCAAGTTATTATACACGGGCTCACACCGGCCATCCACCAATGCTGGTGATGGATGGATTGGAAGAAGCAGTTCATTCGGTATTAGAGGAATCAGGTTTGACACCGGGTGATATTGAGGGGATTGGGATTGGCTCTGCAGGTCATATTAACCGGCATACCGGAAGAGTGGTGACCAATTCTAATTTACCCGATTGGGAAGATTTTCCACTTCGAGACACAGCTATCCAGCGACTGGGCTATCCCGTTGTCATCGACAACGATTCCCACTGTGCTGCCCTCGGTGAGTATCGCTTTGGGGCTGGTCGAGGCAGCAAGTATATGTGCTATGTGACCTTCAGCACGGGCTATGGCATGGGCATTATTATTGATGGGAAAGTTTATCGGGGCGCTATTGGCAGCACTGGTGAAATTGGTCACACGATCATTGTGCCAGATGGTGACTTATGCACTTGCGGGAAACACGGATGTGTGATGGCTTATGCCTGTGGCTTGGCGCTATCGCGCATCGCTTGCGAGCGGGTGAAGTCTGGAGAACCAACCATGTTGCGTGATATTTGCGGAGATTCTCCCGAATATATTAGTGGAGAAGCAGTTGCCGAAGCTGCAAAAAGCGGGGATCTTGTGGCGCTTGAGCTGATCGAGAACACTGCCCGGTACTTCGGCATCAGCCTGGCCAATATTCTCGAATTATTCAATCCCGAGGTTCTTGTGATTGGGGGAGGATTGGCTAAAATGGGACCTTTATTATTAGACCCCTGCATGGAGGCCATGCGCCAGAACACGCATCCAGAATTGCGGGACGCCACTCGATTTGAGCTATCACAGTTATGGGATGAAGCAGGCTTGCTAGGCGCTGCAGCGCTTGTCTGGGAAGACCAAGAAATTATTTAATATTAGGAGATATAAATGGAAGCAAAATTAATGAACCACACACAAACAAAGCTTGATAAAGGAAGAATAGCTGTTCTTCGTCAGGATTTATTAGAAACGACGCCTCGAGTCTGTGTAGAACGAGCACGTCTTGTAACAGAGGCTTATCGCGAAAACGAAGCTGATCCAATTGTTTTGCGACGTGCAAAGGCATTTGCGCACACACTTGACCATATGAGTGTCTACATTCAGGACGGCGATTTGATTGTCGGCAACCAGGCAAGCTCTCCTCGAGCTGCCCCGATCTTTCCAGAATACAGCACCGATTGGATTGAGAACGAGATTGATGAATTTGCTGATAGAACGGCAGACCGGTTTCTTGTCGACCCTGCTGTCAAAAGAGAGCTGCTGGAGGAAATTCTGCCTTATTGGAAAGGGCGAACGCTCTTCGATCGGGCAAAGGCGCTCATGCCCGAAGAGGTCTGGCGTGCACAGGAAATTGGTGTCATTTCTGGGCGAGGGAACATCACCTCTGGGGACGGGCATATTATTGTCAACATCCCACAAGTATTGCAAGAAGGATTGGAAGGTTTTATCGCTCGAGCTGAAGATGGCTTACGTCGACCAGTGACCGATGGGGATGGATTAAAAGCTCGCGTCTTCTATCAAGCAGCGATCATTTCTTTACGGGGAGCGATCCGTTTTGCCGCTCGTTACGCCAACCTGGCTGAACAACTGGCAGAAAAAGAAGACGATCCAGATCGGCGAGCCGAACTCTTGACTATCGCAGAAACCTGCCGACAGGTTCCCGCCAAACCAGCCCGCACTTTTCAAGAAGCTGTGCAATCAGCCTGGTTCATTCATCTTCTGACTCAAATTGAGAGTAATGGGCACTCATTTTCGCTCGGACGTCTGGATCAATATGCATTTCCTTATTTTGAAGCAGATTTGGCCGCTGGCAAAATAAGCGAAGCCTATGCGCTGGAACTGTTGCAGACACTTTGGCTGAAATTATTCTCCGTCAAGAAGATACGGCCTTGGGCTCATACACGTTTTGGGATAGGGTATGCCACTTATCAGAATGTCACCATTGGCGGGAAAACGAAGGATGGTCATGATGCCACCAACAGGCTTTCATTCATGATCTTGAAAACCATTCGGGAAACCCGTTTGACTCAACCCAACGTTTCTGCTCGCTACCATGAAGGAACCTCTGATGAATTCCTGGCCGAGTGTGCCCGTACGATCAAGCTTGGGTTCGGTATGCCGGCTATGAAAAATGACGAGATTATTATCCCAGCGCTAATAGAAAAGGGAGTCACGCCAGAGGACGCCAATGATTATGCCATTGTTGGATGTATCGAGGCTTCTGTTCCAGGCAAGTGGGGGTATCGGAACACAGGGATGTCTTTCCTTAACCTGGTTAAGGTTTTTGAGTTAGCCTATAACAATGGAAAGGATCCAGTTTCCCAGGATCAATTGCAACCCGGTCAAGGTGACTTGGTTGACTTTTCCGACTATGAGTCGTTGTATGCAGCTTTCCAAGACCAATTGCGTTATTACACCTGGGTTTCTGTTATGTTTGATACTGCGGGTGACCTGGCTTTGGAGGAATTGGCGCCGGATGCATTCTGCTCGGCACTGGTGGACGATTGTCTGGATCGGGGAAAAACGATCAAGGAAGGCGGTTCTGTCTACGATGTGATCAGTGGGTTACAATCAGGGGTTGCCAATGTCGCGAATGGGTTGATGGCGCTCAAGAAATTGCTCTACGAACAAGGCATACTGTCAGCCGACCAGATAGCAAAGGCGCTTGCATCGAATTTTGAAGAAGAGGAAGGCGAGATTTTGCGCCACAGGCTGCTTAACGTACCAAAATATGGCAATGATGTTGATGAAGTTGATCAAATCGCATGGCAAGTCATGGATGATTATCTCCAGGCGGTTGACCCCTATCGGACTACTCGCTTTGGACGAGGTCCGATTGGCTGCCGATATGCCGGTTCGACTTCGAATATCTCCGCCAATGTGCCTCTTGGTCAGCCTGTTTGCGCAACACCTGACGGTCGAAAGTCTGGCGAGCCCATCGCCGAGGGCGTTTCACCCGTTCATGGCACGGATACCAGTGGCCCCACTGCTGTCATGCGCTCTGTGGCCAAACTCCAGACCTCGAAGATGTTGGCGCAGCTCTTAAACTTACGCCTGTCTCCCTCCATGCTGGATACTGAGATGGGAGAGAAAAAATTTATCCAGCTTTTGCGAGGATTTCAAAGACTTAAAGGCTGGCATGTTCAGTTTAATATGATCTCGACGGAAACCCTTTTGGATGCACAGAAACATCCGGAGGATTACACGGACTTGATTGTGCGGGTGGCTGGGTACAGTGCGCTTTTCGTCACATTGGACAAGGCAACCCAGGACGACATCATTGCGCGGACGGTTCATGTTATGTCATAGGTAAAATCGATCTTGGCAGGCTGTCAGCCAAGATTATCGCGATATCAAGACAAACTTGCAGGTTAGTTTCAACCTTGCAACGACTGCTTACAAAGTCCATAGACGGTTCTCTTGCTGAGCTGACCTGCAATTCTTTGGGTCAAGTGACCCAAAACCTCGCCAGGATGGCGATATAACAAACTTGTCACTCATAACGAGTATAAAGGTGAATTTTGGCAAAGAAGATAAATCAACAGGAAAAGACATTGACTCAAGAGATGACAGGCGTAGTTTTCGATATTGAGCGCTTCTGCCTCCACGATGGCCCGGGCATCCGCACGATTGTGTTTCTCAAAGGATGTCCGCTGCGCTGCGCATGGTGCAGTAATCCGGAATCGCAAAAAAGCGAACCGGAGTTGATTTATTCGGTGGAACGCTGTATTGGATGCGGTCTATGCATCGAGGTTTGTCCGGTGGATGCCATCCAAATTGTTGAAAACAAAGCGGTGATTGACCGCAAGAAATGCATTGTATGTGATGCATGCAGTCAGGTATGTCCAACAAAAGCGCTGCGTCTATCCGGCAACCGGATGACCGTCAGCCAGGTGCTTGAAGAAGTGGTGCGGGATAAAGAATTCTTTGTGTCTTCTGGCGGAGGTATGACCTTATCGGGCGGAGAAGCCCTATCACAACCTGATTTTTCTCTGGCTCTTTTAAGAGGTGCCCGTGAGTTGGGCTTACATACAGCCGTGGAGACAACTGGTATGGCTGATCCAAAGACCATGGAACGGGTTCTGCGTGAAACGGATCTGATTTTATATGACATCAAGCATATTGACCCCGTTAGGCATCGTGAAGGCACAGGCGTGAACAACTCGGTCATTCTCGCAAATGCCAGAGGGGCAGCATCGCTTGGTGTGGAGATGATCTTTCGGGTACCAATTATTCCAAACTATAACGATCAAATCGAAACGATCCAGGCGATCGCTCGCTTAGGCGTGGAACTCGGGTTGAAAGAGCTTCATCTCCTTCCGTATCACACATTTGGGAGAGCTGATTACGAGCGTTTAGGCCGGGTCTATCCTTTATCTGACTTGCCCGGTCTTTCCAATGAGCAGATGGAGAAGCTCAGGGTCGCAGCGCAGACATCTGGTTTAGAGGTGCATGTGGGTGAATACGTGGCTAATTGAGGTGGTTCAAGGCTTGCCTGCTTGACAGTGGATTAAATGGCATTACAATTTTTCTATAGGATGGTAAAACCCTACAATTAAGAATAATTTCAAAAAAGCGAGTGAGGAATATGCCAAAAGAAATCGATAGAAGCGAATTGTTAGCCCAAATCGCGCACCTCTATTTTGACAAGAATCTAAACCAAACCGCCATAGCTAAACAGGTTGGTGTATCCCGCTCCAGCATTTCGCGTCTCTTAGCCCAAGCCCGAGAACAGGGGATTGTTGAAATTGTCATTCATTTCCCTGTGCACACCTCCCCAGAATTAGAAAAAAGGATGCAAGAACGTTTTTCTTTGAAAGAAGTCTGCATCCTTAATACCAGTGATTTAGATCTCAGCGATCGTCTTAAACGGGTGAGCATATTGGCAGCCAAATATCTTGAGAACGTTCTCCAGGATGGTGATGTGTTGGCTGTAAGCTGGGGGAGCACGCTCCTGGAAGTAGGTCGGAATTTCCACCCCGAAAAACGCCTGACCAATCTCGAGGTTGTTCAATTGGTCGGCGCGGTGGGATCATCTCAGATTGAGATTGACGCGACCAATCTGGTTCGATTATTTGCAGGGGCGGTCGGCGGTAAGTCTTATAATCTGAATGCCCCGATGATGGTCGAAACAGAAGCGACCCAAAAAGCCTTGCTCCAAGAGCCATCGATCAATGAGACTTTGAATCGAGCTAAAAATGCCTCGATTGCTTTGGTTGGCATAGGAGAGATTGAACAGGCATTAAGCGTTGTGTATCACAGCAACATCCTTGATGAAGCCAGCATCCAGGTGCTCCACGAGCAAAACGCTGTCGGGGCGGCTTGTTCACAATATTACGACATCCATGGCCGACCGATCGCTGGGGAGGTTAACAATCGGGTTGT
>DAINBD010000067.1:0-1522 GCA_036733105.1 Candidatus Brevefilum sp.
ACCTCACTCAAATCGCAAAAAAAGGTGCGTTTGATGATCTTCATCCTAAGCCCTCACCCTATATTCAAAGAACCTGGTGGCACCCTAGCTGGATTCCCTTCACCACCAACGATGCTGGCGATTACTTCTGCCTGGATACTGCTCCCCCTGAGCCTCTGCGTGCCGGCCAGGTAATCCTCTTCCTTAGTGAACGCCCCGAACGGTTTCTTATTGCACCAAGCCTCGATGCCTGGCTGGATCAGATCAACGGTGACCTGGCTGCAGGCATCTACACCTACAATCCGGAGGATGGATTCATTCATGAAGCCTTCATGCGCTCGGCTTTGGAAGGGAAACATTTCTTTGAGGGAAAATACAACCTGATCGTAAAAGACCAAAACAATGAAGAAGACACTCCATAATTTTTCGGAAAAGAATCTGGCAAGTTATCAGTCCCTGCAGATTGGTAATACCTGTGCCTTCTTTGCAATTGCAACAAGCTTGAAGTTGCTTTTGAATTACCAGGTCGATCCGATTGCGTTGGCTTTTGAAGCTGATCAGCTCTGGCGGCGGGGGCGATTTTTACGTTTTTGGCCAGGCTGGGCTGTTGCACCACGCATGCTGGCGCGCATGGTCCGCCACATCGCTAAAACCAGGGCTCTCCCAATCGATGCCCATTTCCAACACGGAAAGATTGAAACCCTCATCAATTATTTGGATGACCCAGGATCAATCCCGATCGTTACCCTGACATGGCTCTGGGGGAAGGTGCCGCCCATCTACCTGGGGACAACCAGCAAAAACTACAATACCCTGCCCGGTCCGGGTGGACACACCATGATCCTTGCTGCATACAATCCTGACCATCGTTCTGGGGGTGATGTCATAACACCCTGGGGATTTATAAATCCGTGGAAGATGAATGTTTCTCATTTATTTTGGATGACGGATCATGATTTTCGCGAAAGCTGGCATAACTGGCTGCCGTTTAAGGGACGTAATCCCCTGGTGATCGTCACCAAAATACCATCAATAAAATAGATTTGACAATCGCCTTCTTTTTTCTTAGTCGCAATAGACCAATCCTTTTATAATTGGTTCAGTAATAATCATCTACCGAAATCGAGATCCGAAAGATTGATACCCGAGAAAGCCAAGATCAAACAACCCATCGTCGCCGCCTATCTGGCTCTGTTCATGGGCATCCTTTTCCTTTCCCTGTCACCCTTGTTCGTGCGTTGGGCAGATGCCCCCGGCGTTGTCACCAGCTTCTATCGCATGCTGATCGTTTCCACCCTTTTGGGCATCCTCTCCGTTTTTCACAGTAAGGATAAATCTCAAAACCCCAATCCAGTCAAAATGGGTCGCGTCTGGATGCTCCCCGTATTGGCCGGGTTAGCATCTGGCATCGACCATGCGTTTTGGAGCGCCGCCATCGAAAACACTTTGGTGGCAAACGTCACGCTGTTAAATTATGTTGCACCGTTATGGGTTTCGCTGTTTGCCATTCTCTTCATGAGAGAAAAATATGCCCGGTATTTTT
>DAINBD010000067.1:1532-6648 GCA_036733105.1 Candidatus Brevefilum sp.
GCGCTTGCTGCTGTTTTGCTGGGTAATGTCATTTTCTTTATTTCCCAAATGGACTTCTCCTCCAGATTCTCTCTGACTGGCGAAGGATTTGCATTCTTTTCAAGCTTTTTCTTTGCAGGCTATCTGATCATCTCCCAACACGCCCAGCAATATTTCAACGTGAGATCGTTCCTGCTGATTTCCTCCTTTGCTGCAATGATCTTGCTGCTGGTCGTCATCCTGTGGATTGGACTGCCGCTTTTTGGATATGACTCCCAAACGTATCTCACCTTTTTACTTGCTGGTCTTTTATCGCAATTGGGCGGTTATTTTTCAATTAACTTTGCGCTAAAGCAGCTTCCTGCCACAATTGTGAGCTCTACCTTTGTTTTACAGCCGGTTCTAACAGTCATTCTGGCAGCATTCTTTGAAGGTGAAGGGGTCAATGCCTACCAAATTCTAGGCGGTATTCTGATATTGTGCGGAATCTACTTCATCAAAGCCGCTAAAAGGTGAGCCAAAGGTCTTCTTTGCAGCGGATGTCTCAATCCGAAAATCAGCCGGCGCAATTCTTCAGTTTACACCAGACTGATAACAGAATTTTTTCATTATTTAGAAGTTTTTATGCCTTGAATTCTTTGTTCAGCTTTGTCGTTTGGACATATTCCTTCAGGCGCTCATAGTCCTCTGGTAGATCCATATCCATACCGAAACCAGCCTCAGGGATAACCACCCCTTTCACCCTAACGCCAAAAGCTGCCGAAAGCCAACGTTCACCATCGGCCAATGTGGCTCTCCCCAGCAAAAATTTAAGGATCAACGGCCAGGTTTTTGGGCGGCGGGCTATCAACCTCAACATCGGACCCATACTGATTTTCTTAGCCTGCCGGTTGATCTTTCTCCTCTGACTGCCAATATCAGCTATGACTTGTTTTTGAACCCTTATTGCCTTTGAACTGACGGCATACAATTCCCCAGGAAAAACCTGGCAATCCGTAAAACGCGCCACAACCCGCTTTGATTTTGGAAATACAGCTTCTGCCACATCCTCAGGAACCAACGAGAGCGCAAAATCACTGCCTGGGTCGTTGTTTATGATTTCAAAAAACTGGTTGATTTCATTAACCCTGATGCCAGGTGCATCACAGGAGCTGACAACGATCTGTTCAGCTCCAATACCCTCACTTTCAAGATACGCCAACCCTGCCAGAAGCTTTTCCGCTACATCGGATGTGGTTTTGACCGGCACATAATGAACAGGAAAATCAAAGGTCGCATCGGTTTCACACAACCCCAAAATATACAGCGCTTCCACCCATGGGGATTTTCTGAGCTCCTCAAGCTGCCAATCAACCAGGCGCTTTCCCAGAAATGGCAGGAGCGCCTTGGATTTGTACCTCTTCTCAGGATCAATGGCTTCCATCAGTTTTCGTCTGCGCGGATCTTCGCCGCACATGACAAAAACGGGGTATTTTACGTGATTTGGGTCAGACATTCTTCCCTCTCAATCCTGAGTTTTTTGATCAGCCATGCATATCTACCGTGCTTATTATAATCTAACTGCTTGCAGGTATCCAACCGGCAGGTCTTATACTAGATCATTTTCAAGGACAGCGCTCAAGCTAAAGCTCTTTCCAATTTTTCAATCCCAGCCTGAATGCGGCTTAAGGTTTCCGCTTTTCCCAACACTTCTGCCAGCGCAGTCGCACCGCCCGGCGTGGCAGGGACACCGGAAAGTGCCGTGCGGATCGGCCACATAACCGTGCCTGTCTTGTAACCTGCGGCTTTTCCGTAATCTTTTAATGTGGTGAAAAGCGTATCATTGTCCCATGCCTGGATCTCCTCAAGGATGGGCAATGTTTCTTTGAGTATGACAACGCTAATCTCGGGATCACATTTTGATTTCTCATGGCGATAAAGTTCAATGTCATATTCCGGCACTTCCACGAAAAATTCGACCATCGCAGGAATATCGGTGAGCTTTTCCGTACGCACGTGCATCAGCTCACTGATCTTATGTGTATTGAATTTTCTCAGCAGCTCCGGATAGTATGGCTCGGCTAATGCGTGAAAGGCATCCAGGGGTAAAGCACGGATATGTTCTCCATTTAACCACGTCAGTTTGTCAAAAGAAAAGGCTGCACTGGATTTATTGATGCGGTCAATGTCAAAAGCTTCAACCAGATCAGGAAGTGTGAAGAATTCCTGGTCGTTACCCGGGCTCCACCCAAGCAGTGCAATATAGTTGACAATAGCCACTGGCAAGTAGCCCATCTGAACCAGATCTTCAAAGGATGGGTCGCCCAGGCGTTTGCTGAATTTGCTCCCATCCTCTTTGATGATCAGGGGTAAGTGCACATATTCCGGGATCTCCCACCCAAAGCTTTCATACAATAAATTATACTTGGGGGTCGAAGAGAGGTATTCCTGCCCGCGCATCACATGTGTGATCGCCATCAGGTGATCATCGACCACGTTGGCAAAATTATAGGTTGGGAATCCATCGGACTTTAGCAAAACCTGGTCATCCAATTGTGCGTTTTCAACCGTAATTTCTCCGTAAACCTGGTCAATAAAGGTTGTTTTGCCCTCTTCTGGGATACGCTGCCGGATCACAAAGCTTTCGCCACGATCCAATTTCGCCTGAACTTCTTCCTGGGTTAATAATCGGCATGGATCTCGCCTGAGGGGCGCATCCACGTCCATCTGCTGGGGGTCTCTTTTGCAAAAACAACGGTAACCGCCTCCCAACTCGACCAGCCTGTGTGCATGGTCTTTGTAAATCTGCAAACGCTGCGATTGAACATAAGGACCATAAGCACCGTCTTTATCAGGTCCCTCATCATATTCGAGCCCTGCCATTTCCAGACCTCGATAGATCGCAGCAACAGCTTCCGGGACATTCCGTTCCTGGTCTGTGTCTTCGATCCGGAGGATAAACGCACCCTTCAGGTGGCGTGCTGTTAGATACGCATACAGCGCTGTTCGTAAATTACCAATATGCATATATCCGGTCGGACTTGGAGCAAATCGCGTTCGTACCATAGAGTTACTTCACCTTTCCAAACGTATTTCTCTTAAAAATCCTACCATTAAACATTGAAGGATTGTTCAAAATAAAATGCCTGTTTCTATTGAAAATCAGCCCAATCTTGCAATTTCAAATCTAATGACTACCGCACGTCGTTCAGGAGCAGTTCAGGCACGATGTAAATCCTGACATCACCTTCTGAAAAACCAGCCTGCAAATTCTGACTGAATTTTTCCTCGCTGACAGCGTACGTTCTCATCTCGAGTGAGCCCACAAAAATGTAGCGGATATCATACCGTTGAAGGATGATCAATGCTGTTTCCCAATCTGATGTTTCATAAAGCAAACGGATATCTGATTCGCGACTGCCAACCTCTTCATAGCCGCCGCGCCACTGCCCCTCATGCCCCGGCCAACCTAAAACCGTCGGTTGCCCGGAAAGTGTGGATACCCGTGCATAACCCGAATATTGACCGCCAACTGATTCTGCAACCACGCCAACCGGCTGGCGAGAAAGCCAATCGATCGCAGCGGCTTCTTGGGGCTGCTGAATAACTAGGTATCTTGCAGCATCCAGGGAATAGCCTTGAGCCGGTCTGAAGCCATTTGTCTTGGTAGGGAACGCCAGCACAGGATAAACCAGACCTAAAACAAGGAAGGAAACCACCACAACCTTCGAAACGACCCGGCCTGACCTCAATAGGATGACTGCAGCAAATGCTGCTGATAAAGACCACAGCATCCACGCCTGGTAATAGAACTTGAAAACCGTGTTCATCCGTGCCCCAAAAACGTCCTGCAAGTACACAAATTCCGGCGCCAGGACCATCACCCCAGCCAGGATAATCATCAACAACACAAATGAATGGGGATCTTTTTGCGATGTTTCCCCTTCATCAGGTCGTAAATTACCAATGAGCAAAGATAAACCTGTGGACAGGATCGCAACTAGGGTCAGCAAACCAAAACCATAACGGATGCGGTGTTTGATCGCAGAGGTCAACAACCCGACCAGGGTTGTTTCCCCCTGTGAGGCTATGAATTGACGGCCGATATCCGTCCGGGCTGCCAGAATCCCAACAGCAAGAGAGATCAGGGCAAGTAGTGCGATCAATCCAACGATCAAGCCAACGCCCCAACGCCAGGCAAAAGGTTTTTTTCGGCGTATTAATAAGCCAAAATAAAAAATGATCGGCACAAACAAAGCGCCAAACATGATCCACAGATAAAGCCCTCGTGTTGGGTAAACCACATTTGGGAGTATCCCTCCTGCTTGCGATTGTAAACTGACAAGAAAGGGCGTGTACAACACCAGCGAGAGGATGCCTAAGGGAATCCCAAACTCCAAAGCCTCAAAAAGTCGATTCCAATCCCAACCTTTCGATTGAACCCGGTGTAAAAGGTATGCGCCAACCATTAGAGCAAAATAAACGGGGAAATCCCAGGTGTTGAGGAAGACAATCCCGCCCAAACCGATGGCAACGATCAAGAAGAAACCTGCTTTGAACGGAATGTTAAAACCAAAGAGCCGTGATTCCTTGTTCATCCCGCCAAGGAAGATATGCAGTGCCAGGCCGATCAACAGCATCACAAAAGGCATCACAAGGACATGGGGATGCAAATCACCCAGTACAAAGGAAAATGCCGGAAATTCATCAATAGGAGAAAGGCCGCTGACGTTACCCAACAGATCAATATCCTGAACAACCCGTGAAGCTTGCCACCACCACCAAAACCGCTGGGGGATCAGGGCGTACGGTTGAGAAGGTGGCGTGTTCAAACTTTCTATATTGATCCATTCCCAAAAGCGGGACGATCCACCTGCTGCCCCCCATCCCACACCTGCCTGATGAAGCACCTCCAGGACCCCTTCAAGGTTGCTCACAAACAACAAAAACAGCGGTCCCAGCAACGCCCAGATTGCATTCGTATTAGGCTTGCCAGCACGTTCTTTTAATAATCCCAAAAGATTAAAAAGGATTCCAAAGGCACCTAACCCACTCAATCCGAAAACGGCAGCAAGCATGAGGTTGAAAGCGACGCCGCCGCTGGTGGCAGTCAGTTTTGCGAGCATGCCTGCCATGACGTATCCAAAATGATAATACG
>DAINBD010000067.1:6658-7022 GCA_036733105.1 Candidatus Brevefilum sp.
CCCGAAAGCCAGGGGTCATTCGGTGGGAAGGTCTCGGATTTTAAAATCGATTTGATAAAAGCCAGCTCCATCGGCTTTTCCGTGCCGGTTGCGTCAGGGTCAGAAGCACGCACAAGGGTCATAAACGCAAAGCCGACAAGAAAAACCAGTTCTGCCACAAGGATCAAACGCCAGTTTTGCCTTATCCATGTCAAAATATCGTGCCGCGATCGCCATCCTACCCAAAAGCTTGCCCCAAAAATGATGACAAGCGCAAATGCAATTCCGCCAGGATGATTTTGCAGGATGCCAATGGAGGTTAACATCCAGAAGATATATCCCCATAGTAAGAAACCAAGCGTTCGACTGAGCGAGTACCCTCGAT
>DAINBD010000068.1:0-7020 GCA_036733105.1 Candidatus Brevefilum sp.
GCCGAAAGTTTGAAAGACGCGCCCGAACCAGAACCGGTTGAAACGATGCCCGTTTACCGCGCTGAAGAAGATCCCAGGTCTTTCACCATCTCTCGTGATGAAGATGGATGGCGAGTCAGCGGCAAGGCTATTGAACGTGCCGCAGCCATGACCTATTGGGAACATCGCGAGTCAATCCGGCGATTTCATCGTTTGATGGAAACCATCGGTGTTGATGAAGCACTGCGAGAGGCAGGCATTGAGGAAGGCGATACGGTGTTGGTGGGTGATTACGCATTGGAATGGCAGGATTAGACGATGAAAAAGAAGCGTATTGGAATTTTTGGCGGCACCTTTGATCCGCCCCATGTGGGTCATTTGATCTTGGCAGCAGAGGCGCGGGATCAACTCGATTTGGATTGCACCATTTGGGTTCTGACGCCCGATCCACCGCACAAAATTGGTCAGGATATCTCATCTCTGGAACACCGGTTGGCGATGGTCCAGCTGGCAATCGGTGAGGATGAAGCCTTTTTACTGTCACGGGTAGATATAGATCGGCCAGGACCGCATTACACAGTTGATACAATCAAAATTTTAAAGGAACAATACCCGGATCATGTATTGATCTATCTCATGGGTGGTGATTCGTTGCAGGATCTGCCAAACTGGTATCAGCCGCATGCGCTTTTATCTCTGGTGGATGGCATCGGTGTTATGCGCAGACCTGAAGATGATATTGATCTGACGGAATTAATCACCGCATTGCCAGAATTGAAAGAGAAATTGAATTTTGTGATCGCACCTCTGCTGGAGATTTCTGCTAACCAGATCCGAAGGCGGGCGAGTCAGCATCGCGCTTACCGGTATTATGTTCTTCCTCAGGTTTTTACCTATATTCGGGATCAAAAAATTTACGAATAAAGTAGAAAATGATTAAATAATTCTCGCTGACCGGGTGAGGGGGGCACCCGGCCAGCGAGTAATTATATTAAATCATATTCATCATATTTTGTCAATGGGAATTGCTGTAAAGGAGCATATCTTTTCAGCATAATCCTGGAAATTACAACCAGCTTGTCTGATCTAGACAAAGTCTGAATTCCTGGTTTTCAAACGCGCATCCTGTTGGTTCGTTGAATAACTTACTGATACTTCAGGGAATCCTTCTTGAAATTTCCTGACCTCATTGTTGTTTCAGGTTCACATTTCCGACTGCCATATTTAGATCAATGGTCAGTGTATAGCCTTCATTGAGTGTTGTATAGGTGTTGTCGGTCAGCATCCATGTGCCAGTGGTGTTGATGTTGCTGATGGCGCCAGTATTATTAACAACCACTTTCATTGAAGATGGGATTGTGATGGACATATTACTGACACCAGCCTTGATCTCGACATAGACATCGTGGGTTAAAGTGCCGCTAAAATCAAGTTTATAATCCCCTGCGCCGGCTGACATGCTCATTCTTTCAAAGTTGGCATTGATCAGACCGTAAATATCAGCAGAGGATGCACCTGTTTTGAAAGTGAAATCCTTCATGACAATCGGGTTAGGAACATCGAACCGGATGTCAGTTTCACTGGCACCCTGTGTGATGGCTAATTGGCTGATCTGAAGTCCGGAAAAATTAAATTCATTCTCACTGGCACCACCGGTGACTGAAATATTCAAAGGCAGGGCTGTCGTTAAACCAAATTCCCAGCGGTTGACGACATCCCCGGAAGGAATGCCGGACAGGCGAAAAGGATCGACCTGTGTGATCTTATAGGTGTTGTTGCTCCGGGTAAATTCGGGTTCCCATTGTTCCACATTATAGGTAATGGTGCCGTTGACAAGCCCCTGCGCGCCAGGGTTGAGCATGAATTTTCCACCGGACATTTGAAAAACAAGTTCGGTTTCATTGTTATTGTCGGGTAGGGATTCTGCGATCACAACCTCTTGTGTTTCAATGGTTCGCATCTCGATATTTTGTAGGGAACAGGCAAAACTTGAGAGAACCAGGACGACGATTGCAATGATTAGTCTTTTATTCATGGGATACTCCTATGATTGAATTTCAATTCGAAAGACAAAGGTAATACGATTGGATTGGGGGCAGATCAGCCTGCTTCCAAACAGGAGCAGGCTGGATCACTTCCTAATTTTATCATAGCGGTTCTTCTTGGGCAGAATCTTTGGTTTCATTGAGAATGATTTGCTGATTATCGCTCAATCTTTTACCTGGAGGGTAAGGTTTGGTGCCGAACAGCGTTAATATGACGGAACCTAAGCCAAAGAATGTGGCAATCAGGATCAAAAACCAGCCCAGGCATGGGATTAGATCAAGTCCTCTTGCAACCAGGAACAATACAAAGTTGCCCAGGACTGCTGTCAGGACAGGGTGCCAGGAGGTTTTGAACAGACTTGTTTCAATCCGCTTACCCAGTTCATATCCCAAGACAAGCCAACCTGCAAGAACGGCCAGGCTGAAAGCCAGTCCTACAAAGATGACCACCGGGATCAGGCAGATGGTGATCGAGAAGAGGACACCACCAACAGCCATCACCAGTGCTGTCAGGGCACCATAGCCCAGGGCTTGCCATGGGGCATCTTCCAGGGCATTCTTCATGGTTTCTGCAGCTTTTGGCATGACCAGCAGCATTAGTGCGCCGAGCGCCACCATGAGCAGTGTGGACAATGCTGTTCTACCGATCCGAGTAATGACGGGTAACACTTGGAAACGGGATCCTTGCCATGGGTTCATGTGCCAAACACGCGGTATGTTAAAATTCCCATTGCCGAAATTCCAGTTTTCGATCTGGTTCCCTTGGATCACGGCATTTGGATCGCGGCTGATATAGCTGGCGGGAGAGAAAAGGTTGCCATTGATCACGGCATGCTCCTCGAGAGTCACCGTGCCCGCAATGACTGTAAGGTCACCATTGATTGTGCCGTTGATATTAACCAGACCGCCAATCACGAACATCTGCCCATTAACAGTTGCATCCTTCTTGATTTCAACAACACCACCGATCACATTTAAGTCTCCATCCAAAATATGTCCGCTTTCAAGGGTATAACTTGTTCCAAAAATTGTTCGGTCATCTTCGATGGGTGCTGCTGAAACCGAAGAGGGGGTAGCCAATGCTAAAGTTAGCAGGAAGGTCAAAGTTAGGATAAATTGAGTTATTTTTTTCATCTTACTGAACTCCTTGTTTTACAGGTTGATAAAGCTTGATCATTGAATTCACCCAGGTGATGATCAGGACAAATAAAGCGGAAAGGGTTCCCACACCAAATACGATCATGACGGGGATGAGGATTGGCAAGTTGGTGGTTAAGGTTTGAAAAACCTGCCAGATTTGATTCACTCTCACTGCAAAAAGGCTGAAATTTGCAATGAACTGGCTGAGTGAATAGATCCAGTTGAAGTTGGTTTGATGGATCAGGAACAATCCGATAAAAACCATCGCGGCAAGGCTGAAAAGAACAAGTGTGAGGTACAACATTCGCTTTTGTTGTCTTTTTTCGCGATACAGGGACAAATGCGTTTGCCATCGATGGGCAAAGCCCGGTTTTGGGGAGGGTGTTGATGAATCGGCAAAGAGCATTTCAACACTTTCTAAGGCCTTTGCCCGTTGGGAGCATTCCGGGCAGGTCAGTAAGTGTTCCGATAATGCTTGTCGATGTTCTGGTTCGAGGTCCTCTTTTGTAAATAACCAGTTTTCATACGGCTGGTGACTCATGAGGTCTCCTTTCCTTAACGGGGGATCTATTTTCCATTGCAATCCATCCTATTGCCAGCGTCTGCCGGGAGCGATAGAGTCTGCTTTTGACGGCACTAACCGAAATTTTTAACACATCCGCAATCTCTTTTTCAGAATATTCATACCAGTAACGAAGAACAACAGCTGCACGGTCTGTTGGTTTGAGATCAGCCAGCAATTTTTGAATGAGCGCTTCCCGTTCTCCCTGGCGGTATTCCTTCTCTGGATTGGGCGCGTTTCGGTCTGGTAGGATCTCTGGCGGAAGACTTTCGGTTGAAACTGTGTCCAGCCGCCGTCTGCGCATCTGGTCAATGCAGTAGTGAGATGCAATTGAAAGCAGCCAGGTGGCAAAGGAGCGATTTGGATCATATCTTTTTAGATTTTGGTAAGCACGAACAAAGCTCTCTTGAGCAGCATCTTCGGCATCCCGACTGTTTCCCAGCATGCGATAGCACAAGCTGAAGACAGGCTTCTGGTAGGCTTCCACGAGGAAACCAAAGGATGTGTCATCGCCTTTTAATGCTTTTTCAATCCAGATGGCTTCCTGGTCGCTCAAAATTTCTCCTTGCAGTTTTTCTACAATAATATACGTGAGATGAGATTAAAAGTTGCATACCTGGCGTCTAACTTGGACGCTTATTCATGATTATACGTCAGATCGAGGCCAATTGATTTCGTATAGGGATAATATTGCAGTGTGAAACGGTCAAGTGTAATAAGCCCCATAGAAGTGCTGCAGTGGTTGTTCTTTCCCCTGAATTGAGATAAAGTCTGATTACGATCTAAAAAACCATTTCTTCACGTCCGCTCAGCCTCTCTTTGATACGTTCAACGACAATATCAAGATGCTGGGTTTTATGAACAAAATCAAGATCGTCCGAGCGGATTGTGAGGACAGGACACAGATCAAATTCTGCAATCCATTCTTCATAAAACCGCTCAAGCAAACGGAGATAATCTTCATCGATGCTTGTTTCAATATCCCGCGCCCTGCGCCGGATACGTTCCATGAGAACCGGAACTGGTGCTTGGAGATGGATCAGAAGGTCGGGTCTGGGCAACTCCTTGACCACCAAATGGTAAAGACGTAAATAGGCTTCATAGTCACGATCCCGAAAATTACCCATATGATGAAGGGCACGTGAAAAAATGTGGGCATCTTCGTAGATGCTCCGGTCGAGGATGGCGGATTCTGGTATTTCTGCAAGATGGATATGCTGTTCTGCCCGATGACCAAGGAAGTAAATTTGGAGGTGAAAAGCCCAAGCCTTCATGTCCTTATAGAATTCTGGCAGGTAAGGATTATCAGCGACGGATTCATAAGCAGTCTTCCATTCCAGATGTTTTCCAATTCGTTCAGTGAGGGAAGTTTTTCCGACACCGATGTTTCCTGCCAATAAGATCAAGCGTTTTGTCATAATTTATACTCTTAGAAATCGATAGATGATTGCTGGATATCGGCTCAGGCTGGCAGGTTGCGTTTCAGGAACAGATTGATCATGGTGAGATAGGGATTGTATTGTTCGTAACGCACACAATGCCCGGCGCTGCTGATATGCCCAAATTCGCCATGCTTCAGGAGCTGGACAGCCTCAAGGCCTACTTTGAGTGAAACAATTGCACCCAATTCCTGGTCACCTGTGATGATCAGAGTCGGCACCTGGATGGCACTGGCTTGCCTGCGCCAATCCTTGATGATGATGTTGGGCTGGTCAAAAATGGCTGGATCGACATCGAGCTTTGCCTGTGCCCAGTCCTCCAGGATGGCTTCTTGCCATTTGGGAGACTCTCGCTTTTTTAGTCTGACCAATTCACTGACGGTTTTTTTCTTGGCAGCCAGGTTTTGTTTCTTCCATGCCTGCATGTTAGCTTTGGACTGATCATCACTTATTTCCAATTCAGACCATGGTGGATCTTCAAGGATCAGGGCTTTAAGCATCTCTGGATAAGTTGCTGCAAATTCAGCAGCTGTGGATGCCCCCATGGAATGACCTATCACGCAAGGCTTATCTAGTTTGAGGGTTTCGATCAGGTCGTGCAGATCTTTAACAAGATCTACAGGTTTGTCGAGGCTGACTCGAGAGGATTTCCCATGACCTTGCGCATCGTACATGATCAGATCAAATTTCTGTTCCAGATCACCGGCTAATTGATGCCAGCAGAGACCGCTATCTGTGACGCCATGTGCGAGGATGATGACGGGTTTTTCTCCCTGCCCGGTGCGGGTATAAAAGAGTTCGATCCCATCATTAATTCTAACTTTATCTTGATGCCAATCCGTTTTCATGAATTATTCCTCCGCGAATTTGTTTGACATTCATAATTATACATTTAATTGAAAGTTGATTAAAAAGTGAATTAAACAACCTTGAAATCAAGTTTCAAGGTTGGAACTCTTTTGGTGATGAACCTGTTTGAACAAAGATGAAGGCGTGTCGAAAGTCAGTGGTTTCAGTGTCTTGGAAGAAGCATGGGTCCTTCATAATGCTGCATACCACATGAATAGTTTATCGCCATCATCTATTGAAATTCAATTTTTAGCATTCACTATAGCCGCAACTATAGCATTTACGGCAGCCTTCTTCATTGATAAATGTTGCCTGGCCACATTCGGGGCAAAGTTCACCGATGGGTTTAATGCGGCTTTCATCATGGATATCCAAGCCGGAGAGTGGAAGGGGGATCGCTGCTTCAATCCATTCCTCCTGTCCCTCCTGGATGTCTTGCTCATAAATTGATAAATATTCATTCAGGGCTTTAGCAATGCCATCTGGTAGGGAACGAATGCGGTTGGGTCCAAATCCAAGAGGTCTTCCTCCACCAATGCCGCCCAGCTGCTCCATAATGATACGCAGACGTTTTCGGGGCTCAATTGGAGAAGCTATTCGCAAAATGTATGAGAGCAGCCTTCCAATGGCTTCAGAATGGGCTGCGGTTTCCGAGCCCGCTTTGGCAGTGTTAATAAAAACCTCAAAGGGTTGGCTGCCGCCATTTTCGTTGACAGTGACGAATGTTTTCCCAAGCGGCGTCTCAATGGAATAGGTGTAGCCTTTCAAAAAGCGAGGTCTTGGTTTTTTGCTTTCATGCCAGATGGGCAATTGTTGACCCGTATCCTGTTTCGCTTTTACTGTGTCCTTTGTTTCCAGTACAACGTGTTCCCGTGAACCAGTTACATAGACCGTGATGCCTTTACAGCCCAGTTCCCAGGCGAGCAGATAAGCCTTCGCAACATCTTCGGGCGTTGCAGATGGAGGGAAATTGATCGTTTTACTGAGGCTGTTATCGACAAAAGCC
>DAINBD010000069.1:0-6755 GCA_036733105.1 Candidatus Brevefilum sp.
AAAGGTTTCAGCGGCGCTAACACTGATGGAACTAAAAGGTATGCTCCAGCATGTCGGCGGGATGCGCTATGCTTCCATTCAGGATATGAACAGAAAGCAGGTGTAGGATGACATATGAACATTTTTATGCCGTCATTATGGCTGGCGGTAGCGGAACCCGGTTGTGGCCTCTTTCTCGAAAAGACAGACCAAAACAAGCATTAACGATTAGCGGGGATCGAAGTCTGTTTCAAAACGCAGTGGACAGATTAGAGGGACTCTTTCCCTATGAAAGGATCATGGTTGTGACCATTGCAGAACAAATCGAACTTCTGCAAAAAGATTGTCCTGAGATTCCGCCTGAGAATTTCCTCCTTGAACCGCTGCCGCGTGGAACGGCATCCGTGGCAGCCATGGCAGCGATGGCCATCCGCCACCTTGATCCGCAGGCAGTGATTGCCATGTTGACCGCAGATCATCTGATTAAAAATGATGTGCATCTCCGTCAATTGTTAATGGCCGCCTACGCCGTGGCTCAAGAAGGGTACCTGGTTACCCTCGGTATCACGCCCAATTACGCTGCTACCGGTTTTGGTTATATCCAAAAAGGTGCAATTTTGGGTAAGTATCAAGGGTTGCAGACCTTTAAGGTGCAGATATTTAAAGAAAAACCAGATAAAGAAAACGCAGAAGCAATGGTCGCAGATGGTCAGCATGTTTGGAATTCAGGTATGTTCATCTGGCAGGTTGAAACAGTGATGGAAGAAATCGAACGTCAGATGCCCGATTTATTTGCTCAAATTGCACAAATTGACCGGGTTTGGTCAACCCCCGCGCAGGAAGATACCTTGAGATCGATTTGGCCAATGATCAAGCCGCAGATGATTGACTATGGTATTATGGAGCACGCTCGCAAAATTGCCGTGATTCCATCGATTGATCTTGGTTGGTTTGATGTTGGCAGCTGGGAGTCGATGTTTGATGCCCTAACATGTGATCCTGCTGGCAACATCCTTATGCGGGGTGATTCCATACACCTTGACACACGCGGTACACTCATTTGTGAAGATTCTTCAGAACGACTTATTGTGACCATTGGCGTCGAAGATCTCATTATTGTAGATTCAGGTAATGCGTTGCTGATCTGTGACCGGAAAGATGCCCAACAAGTACGGGACATTGTGAAAGTATTGAAGGATAGCGGTCGTGATGCTTATTTATAGGAGTTGTAAACATTGAAAGCTTATTGTGTGAAATGCCGCGAAAAAAGGGAAATTAAGGATCCGATTGCAGAATATAATGCAGCCGGTGCCCCTGTGACGAGGGGGATTTGTGCTGTTTGCGGAACGAAAGTTTATCGAATGGGGAGAACGGAAGCGCACCATGGACTGCCCAAACCTGAAGTAAGCCGAAAAAAAGAGGTTGAACGAAAAGGTAAATTGGTAATTGTAGAATCACCTGCCAAGGCGAAGACGATCAGCCGCTTTTTGGGTAAAGGTTTCACAGTCCGCGCATCTATAGGTCATGTGCGTGACCTATTGCGATCAAAACTCTCGGTGGATGTTGAGAACAATTTTGAACCCCATTACCGGGTTCCCAATGACAAACGAGATATCGTCAAAGAACTGAAAAAGCATGCCCAAAAAGCAGAAAAAATATTTTTAGCGACTGACCCCGACCGCGAGGGTGAGGCTATTGCATGGCATCTTATCGAAGCCGCTGAAATTGATGAGGATCGATCGCATCGAGTTGTCTTTCATGAGATCACTGAAGATGCAGTAGCGCAAGCCTTTTCTCATCCCCGGACGATTGATATGGACCTGGTTGATGCACAGCAAGCACGCAGGATTTTGGATCGATTGGTCGGGTATGGGATCAGTCCTATCCTGTGGAAAAAGGTGCGCAGCCGTCTTTCCGCCGGACGCGTTCAATCTGTTGCCTTGCGCCTGATCGTGGAGCGGGAACGTGAAATTGACAACTTTGACCCGGTTGAATACTGGTCCATTCATGCAGACTTTTTACCTGAAGGTGGATCAATCCCTTACCGCTCAAAACTGGTCAAAATGAATGGGGATGACCCTGATCTGGGAAATTCTGCGGTCGTTGATCCGATCCTCGCTGATATGGAAAAGGCGAGCTATAACGTAGATTCGATCAAGGAAGGAAGCCGTAAGCGAAATTCATCTGCGCCATTCATCACCAGCACCCTGCAGCAAGATGCCTCTCGCAAGCTTGGCTTTACTGCTCGAAAAACGATGGCGGTTGCCCAGCAATTATATGAAGGTATTGAGCTTGACGGTGAGGGAACAAGCGGTCTGATCACCTATATGCGCACAGATTCAACTCAGATTTCTGAACAGGCACTGAAGGAAGTCAGGACATTTGTTGTTAATCAATATGGTAAAGAATACCTTCCTAAAGAAGTGCTGGTTTATAAGACGCGGACTCAATCTGCACAGGAAGCCCACGAAGCGATTCGCCCGACCTCCGTTCAAAGGCTGCCGAAAGCGATCGAAAAATATCTAACCCGGGACCAATTCAAGTTGTACCAATTGATCTGGCAGCGTTTTGTCGCATCCCAGATGATGGCTGCTGTATATAAAACGCTTTCCGTGGAGATTCTTGGGAAAAGACAGAAAAATGATTACCTGATGCGGGCTTCAGGAAGCCAGCTTGAATTTCCTGGATTTCTGGTGGTTTATGAAGAGGGAAGGGACGAAGATCAAGCTGAAGATGATGAAGTCGACAGCGACCGCATCCCGATTGGTGATATCATGGAAAATCAAACCCAAATATTACAAGAGCTATTGCCAGAGCAGCATTTCACACAGCCACCGCCGCGATACACTGAGGCATCCCTGGTGCAGGTGCTTGAAGAGAATGGAATTGGACGTCCTTCAACCTATGCACCTATCCTCACCACTATTCAGAACCGGGGGTATGTTTTTCGTGAGGGTAAGCGTCTTGAACCCACCGAGACGGGTTTTTTGGTGAATGACCTGGTTGTTAATTATTTTCCCACGATCGTTGATATCAACTTCACTTCGAAATTGGAAGATCAACTTGACCTGATCGCCTCAGGTGAGGCGGAATGGGTGGAAGTGATCAGCGATTTCTATGAGACCTTCTCAGATCGTTTGGCTCATGCTGAAGACGCTATGCCAGAAGCTAAGGCAGAATTGCAAAAGGTGGGCAGACAATGCCCGAAATGTGGACATGACCTGATCATCCGGTGGGGACGTTTTGGCAAGTTCATCAGCTGTAGCAACTTCCCTGAATGCCGATATACTGAGCCGTATCTAGAGAAGATCGGGATGAGCTGCCCGAAATGTCATGAAGGTGATGTGGTGGAGCGTAAAACCCGAAAAGGCCGGACCTTCTACGGTTGCTCTCGTTATCCGGATTGTGATTTCACGTCCTGGAAACGCCCTGTTCCCACACCCTGCCCGAATTGCGGTGGTACACTGGTCATCACGAACAAACGTCACCTGAGCTGTTTGGATTGTGAAGAAACATTTCTTCAAGACGACATCCTGGGTGAGTCCGAGATGGCATAAAGCTTGCAATCTTTTCTGAGCAATTGCGGATTGCAGAAAATTCGTATTTATTCTACAATAGTCGTAAGGCATAATTTTCGTATAGAAAAGATGGGAGTTGAGGATGAACTCAGAAAAGATCAAAACATTGCTTAAAGATTTCCGTGTAACCATTCCTGTTGGCGTGGTCTTAGGCTTGATCCTGGGGTTGGTGATTGGATGGGGAATTTGGCCGGTTCAATGGACGGACCTGGCACCTTATCACTTGAGACCCGACCTCCGTGAAGACTATTTGCGGATGGCAATTCACACAACCACCACTGTGGGCGATGCTTCGATTGCCAACAAAGCCTGGACAGAACTGGAAGATACAGCCCAAGAAACTTTGGATGCTGTTCGAGGTGCGCCAAAATTTTTGCTGCCTGAACAAATTACGAGCTTTATAGCGATCGTTGGCGCCGAAGTCATCGAGGACACCCCAACGGAGCAGCCAACAGTTGTCGTAGAGGAAGAACCTGAAGAGGATCGCGGTCCAAACTGGCTCTTGCTCGGTGGCTTGTGTTTGGGACTACTTGTTGCAGGTGCTGTTGCTTTTTACTTCTTTGTTCTCAGGGGGAGACCGCCTCGTGAAGTTCCTCAAGAGGATTTGGTCTATCAAAAAGATGTGGAAAGCGCACCTATCTATGAGGAAGAGCGGTTCTATCCATCAACGGACCAGGGTGATTATGGGGCTCCTGAGGAAAATGGCTCAGCACTTCCTGTTGCCCAGTTTATGACAACGTATGCACTTGGGGATGATCTGTATGATGATTCATTCAGCATTGACGCAGCGACAGGTGAGTTTCTTGGTGAATGCGGTGTTGGGATTTCTGAAACCGTTGGCGTGGGCGAACCCAAACATGTTGCCGCCTTTGAAATCTGGTTGTTTGACAAGGATGATATCCAGACGATCACGAAAGTGATTATGAGTGATCATGCATATAAAGATGACAAGATCCGCATGCGGCTTGAATCAAAGGGTGAACCGATCCTGGCAGAACCTGGTAAACAAGTTCTACTTGAAACAGCCACCCTGCAGCTTGAAGCCCGAATCATCGATATGGCTTATGGCGAAGGTGCCGCACCAGACCAAAGCTTCTTCCAGCGGATGGCGCTTGAACTGGCGGTTTGGCCGAAAAAGCGGATGGGTTAATCAGCATTTCCATCATAAATCGTTATGAAAAAGAGGCCATCCCGAAATTTTGGGACAGCCTCTTTCTGTTTTTAGAATTTGTTGATTAATGTCCAAACTCCGAATAGGGTCATTGATCGGGAAATTTCGATTAATAACAAAAAATAGACTGCCATCACTGGCAGTCTATTGTTATATCTGGATCATTATTCAATAGCAAGGATTTCTAAATGAATTTTTCCCCCATTAGGGAGGTCCACCTGGACGATATCACCAACTTGATGACCGAGCAAGGCTTTCCCGATGGGCGATTCATGGGAAATTCTCCCATTTTGAGGATCTGACTCTTGTTTGCCAACCAGGAAGTAGGTTTCAGGTTCGTAATCGGCTTCTTTGATCGTGACACTTGCACCAATTGTGACATGGCTGTAAGTGTCTTGGGTTTCGATGATTTCTGAATTGCGCAAGATTGTTTCGATTTCCTGGATGCGACCTTCCAAAAAACCTTGATCTTCTTTCGCCTTGTGATAATCGGCGTTTTCAGAGAGATCGCCCATCGAAATGGCGTGTTTTAACCGTTCAGAAATCTCCTTGCGACCTTGTTCCGTCAGTTCCCGAAGTTCTGTTTCTAATTTTTGTTTACCTTCAGGCGTGATGTAATGGATATCATTCATTGTTTTAACCTCATTATTAATTTTAGCTAGGATGTCAAGGCTCAGGGCAGCACAAGGGGATCAAATAATTTTTGATATTCATCGATGGCGTAACGATCTGTCATTCCCGCAATATAATAGCAGACGGTGTGTTCCAAACCAATATCATCAATTGTCGCCTGGTAATGAGGGGGGAGGATTGTTGGTTCGTCCATAAAGGCTTCAAACAAGCGGGCGATCACGTTTTCAGCCTTTACTGCCATCCGAACGACTCGGAAGTGATTGTATAAATTCGAAAATAAGAAATCCTTTAATTCCCTGTTCCGGCGATGCATATCCTCGCTAAAGCCAACCACGTTATAGGGCAATTTTTGCAATTCTTCAACACTTCGTACACCGCTCCGGCGAATCATCCGGTCTACTGACTGAATCAGGTCATTGACTTCAATCCCGATCAGACGGCGAATCAATCGATGCCGGGCGAGTTCGTCCAGCGGGTCTGAACGGCGTCTTCCAATGGATTCATTGATCACCTCCCACAGGGAAACCCCGGCTAGCTGCTCTGTCGTGATCAACCCGGACCTGAGTCCATCATCCAGGTCGTGGGCAGTATAAGCCAATTCATCGGCAGCATTCGCAATTTGTGCTTCAAGATGCCCCCGCAGATTTGGATCAAAATCTTTTGCATCCGCAATATCATATTCGGTTTCGTGTTTGACAATACCTTCCAGGACTTCCCAGGTCAGGTTCAGCCCATCAAACTCAGGATAACGTTTTTCAAGCTTGGTCACAATCCGAAATGAGTGACGGTTGTGCTCAAAACCGCCATGATCCACCATCAAACGGGAAAGTTCCTTTTCGCCAGAATGCCCAAAGGGTGGGTGCCCCAGATCATGGGCGAGACAGATCGTTTCGACCAGGTCTTCATTTGCACCCAAAGCCCGGGCAACGCTTCGTCCGATTTGTGCGACCTCGAGTGTGTGGGTCAGACGTGTTCGGTAGTAATCGCTTTCATAATTGATGAACACCTGCGTTTTGTACTCGAGAAGCCGGAAGGCTTTGGTGTGGAGGATGCGGTCACGATCTCGTTGAAAAACGGTGCGATAATCCGGCTCATCTTCAGGGAAAGCCCGACCTTTTGTGTTTTTGCTGTGGATACCATAAGGAGCCAGAACCTGGTCCTCTAATTCCTCGAGCTGCTGACGCGTGAAAATCATATTTTTTCTCCGTTATTGCGAACAAATTTTGATTATACCGGATTAATCTGAGATCAATGTGCCCAGTTCCATGCCCGCCAATGCCTTTTGGATATTGCCAGGCTCGGCACCGGAAAAGATCTGGACTTTCAGCTGTGGGATTTTTGATACGAGAGAAAGCATCCACTGTACCTTTGAGAGCATACCTCCCGTGACATCT
>DAINBD010000070.1:0-6616 GCA_036733105.1 Candidatus Brevefilum sp.
CGTTATCTTGGGGGTCTTGGTCACGAGGTGAGCATATTATGTGCCCAAACAAAAAATACACTCCTGCAGTTTTCACTCAGTGAAGGTGTGACCGTTCGTGCCAACCTGCCTTTCAGTTTGCCGTTTCCTCAACCTTATGCTGTTAGCGGGGCGGATCTGGCACTGATCACCGCCCGGATTTCCGAAGCTTTGCAGGATGCCGACCGGTTTTATATTCACGATGGTGAATGGTTAATTCCAGAAGTTTATGATGAAATCCCTACCATTGCCTCCTTCCGGGATAATATTTATCCAGAATCGGTATTAGGGACCTTTATTAGCAAGGCTGATGATGTCATTTGCGTTTCAGCCTATTCAAAATCGGTCATTGAACATTCGGCAGGGCAATTCTATCCAGACCTAAAGGATAGGATTCATTGGGTAAATAATGGGATTGATGTCAACCAGTTTCATCCAAGATCTCATGGCAAACTGATTAAGGAGTTGGGACTAGATCCTGACCATGAATTTATCCTGCTTCACCCCCACAGACCCGAACCGGGCAAGGGGCTGCCGGAGACGATCCGGTTGGTTGACCGGTTGATCCATCGACATGGCATTAATGATTTAAGGGTTCTGATTCCCGAGTGGATCGATGAAATGGTATCCGTGGGGGAAGAAGAATTTTACGATCGGATGAAACAAATGATGCGTGATTTGGATGTGCTTGATCATTTTCAATTCATCCGTTGGATGGGAATCGATGAAATGCCAGAATTGTACAGCCTGGCTGATGTAACTCTCTGCCTTGGAAATATCGTCGAAGCATTTGGTAATGTGGCATATGAATCCCTAGCTTGTGGGACGCCCAGCATTGTTGCCCGGGTGGGAGTGCACCGCACCCTGATGCCGGATGATCTGATTGATAAGGTTCATTTTGGCGATATCGATGATGCGGCCAACCGAATTTTGAAATACGTTCGCGGGGAAACCCCGCCATGGGAAGATATCCGATCCTTCATTCATGCCGAATTGAATTATGAAAAACAAATTGAGAATTATGGCCGGGTCATCGGTCAGTGCCAAAAAAGAGATTCGCTCAAGTTTTCAAGACTGGAAGTGTCATCCGAGAAGGCTTACAGGCTTGCGCCCTGGTGCTACATCCAAGGTGATCGGATCTACCATGATTTCAGGGGATGTTTCGAGCCGGCTCAAACTCTGGTAAGCTTCGTAAAAGGCAAAGACCAGTTTTCAAGCCAGGACGCATCCTGTGCTGGTATTCCCCATGTGTTGTGGGATGAATGGATAACAAGGACTTATCTTGTGCCTGTTATGGGTTAATTTGAAAGGAATTGCAGAATGGATTTTACGAATAAAGTCATCGTTGTTACGGGCGCTGCGGGTAATCTAGGTCAGGCTGTAACCCGGGCGTACCTTCAGGCAGGGGGCGATGTTTGTGCCCTGGATCACCGTGTGGGTCGCCTTTCAGAGATCTTCAAGAATGTTGAAGATAATGGTCGCCTGAATTTGTTTGAAGGTATCGATATTCTTGAATCCGAGGGGCTATTTGGAACAGCAGAAACAATTCGTAAGGATATTGGCAAGGTGTCCATTCTGGTGCACACCATTGGGGGATATGCATCTGGAGAACTTGTTCACCAGCTTTCCGCAGAGGTATGGGAAAAAATGATGGATCTCAATGTGAGGTCCTTTTTGAATGCAAGCGCTGCCTTTGCACCGGATATTATTGACACAGATGAAGGGAAAATCATTACCATTGGCGCGAAGGCAGCCCTGGCTGGTGGTGTAAAGGCTGGTGCTTATGCTGCTGCAAAAGGTGCTCTGCTTCGGTTGACCGAAAGTATGGCAGCAGAATTAAAACCCCACAATGTGCAGGTCAATTGTGTGCTCCCGGGTGTAATTGACACACCGGATAACCGCGAGGCGATGCCTGGTGCAGATTTTTCAAAATGGGTATCCCCGGAGAAAATAGCGGAAGTTATTCTTTTCCTGACCTCGTCTGAGGCGGATATTATCACCGGTGCAGCCATCCCTGTTTATGGATGATGCTTATTCTTTAGAGGTATTGACCCCCATCAACGCGTAGAAACGCACCCGTGGTGAAGTCGCTTTTAATCAGATGCAGTGCGTTTTCCGCGGCAATATCCGGGCTTCCCACCCGTTTGAGGGGCACATGTTTTTGGGCATAAGCCTCAAGATCGATATCTTCTTTACCAGCCAGAGGAAGCATGATCCCTAACCCCAATGCATTGACTGTGATACGCGGCGCCAGTTCCTGGGCAAACATCCTGGTCATCTCAACGACAGCTTGTTTGGTGAGCCGATAAGCAAAGTGGTCTGGTTTTTGCTGGATGATTTGGGCATCAGCGATGTTTAAAACCCTGCCCAGACGGTCATCCGGCAGCTGGCGTGCAAAATACTGGATAAGAATAAAGGGGGCTTGCAAGTTGATCCGAAATTGCTTTTCCCAGGATTCGCGGGTCGTTTCCCGTCCGTTTCCGTGCAAATAAATGGCGGCGCTGTTGATAAGGATATCCACACATTCAAATTGCTCTATGGCTTGTGGAAAAAGATTTTCGACTTCATCAAGTTTGTTAAAATCAGCCCCGATTGCCACAGCCTCAACGCCTGATGCACGTGCTGCCTCAGCGGTTTCTTTGGCTGGAGCTTCAGAGTTATTGTAGTGGATAATCAAATTGACCCCTTCTTTTGCCAGCGCAAGCGAAAAGGCTCGTCCAAGGCGGATTCCGCCGCCTGTTATGAGGGCTGTTTTATTTTTCAGGTCCATTTTCCACCTCTGCACATTTTATCACTTGTGATTTGTCTTCAATTGATGTTAAGATCTTTTGAATGCTTCGTCCATTGGCTGGATGGCGAAAATTGGGGGCTATCTCTGCCAACGGCTCTGCAATATAACGATAATTTTGTAGATCAGGATCAGGTATCTGATGCCTCTTATCGGTGAATACATCCCTATTATAGGTGATGATGTCCAGGTCGATTGGGATTGATGTCCGATCCTTTGAATCTCTCCCCAATCCCCTTTCAATTTGTTTAAGCTGGGCAACCAATTCAGAAAAGGAAAGGGCTGTTTCAATTTCGATCACCTGGTTGATAAACGGAGCATGCGGATATCCATCCTTGACGCTCTCCGTTCGGTATTGGCTGGAAGCTAAACGAACCCGGAATTTCTTTTTGATTTCATTGATCGCATTTGCTAAATTTTGAGCGGGATCCTGGTTGGATCCAAGGCTGATCATCACTTCAATTCGCTGACGACGTTTGAAATTGAGTGTATGAATAGCGGCAAGAGCAATCACCATAATGATGAGGGCAATGATCTGAGGGATATCGATTCTGCCAATTAGGTTTTTCTGGGCAACAAATGCACGGGTGAGCAGTGTGATGCCGCCCAAGCTTGCAAGAATGACATGGAACAGAATGCCGCTTCGCAAAAAGCCGGTGAATTTTAACCCCCTGGTATGGACGATCAACCAGGTCAGCAGAATGATGACCAAAAGGATTGCGTACAGTTGGACGGGATGCCGTACCTCGTTCCAGAGTCGGATGCCCCATGGGAAGGTTGTCGGTAATCCAAAGTTATCCCCAACGGCAAGATCGGCGATGTGGGTACCAGCGTAAAGGAAAATCATCAGGGGGGTGAGTGTGTCGAACGTAGGCCAAAGCGGTATTTGCTGCTTTTGCGCGTAGATAAACGCAGTTAAGCCGCCGACCAAGACCCCAAAACCAGGTTCAAGCATCGTTGGCATGATTGAAATCAGGCTCAGCGGCGCCTCTGTAAACAGGGATGGATTTTGAAGAAAAAAACCAATCCGGGCAGCTGCAATACCTGCAAGAAGGGCATAAAAAATCCCGTTTTCGATCACATCCCCGGCTGTCCCGAGGTTGAGTGCAAATTTGCCGGTGAGCCAGAAACCGATGACAAGGCTGATTAACAGGCTCAACCCTGAGGTCTGGATAGCGAAGGGGCCAAGATCGATGATCGGGAACATGGAGAGTCTAATCTTCTCCTTTGAGCAGATGATTCAACGCTGCTGTTAGGTAGCCCTGGCTCAAACCTGATCCAATGATCACATCATGGATCAGGCCATCCGGGCGAATGAGAATGGCGGTTGGCAGGGCACGCAATTGGTATGCCTTTGCCACCTCACCCTCTTGATCTAAAAGCATGGGAAAAGCGTAATTTTGAGCCTGGAAATAGTCAAGGGCATTGACAAGATTATCCTGGGAGGTTGCATTGACCGCTAGGATTTCAAAGCCGTCCTCCTGATATGACTGATAAACCTGCTGTAATCCAGGCATGGTTGCCTTACAAACCGAACACCATGATGCCCACATGAATACCAGGACAGGCTGACCCTCATAATCCCCGAGGGAAATATTGCTACCGTCTGGTGTCTGAAGTGTGAAGGTTGGGGCAGGAAATCCCGCATGCGGCGCAGACGGACCGACTTCAGCCTGATGGATAGGGAAGAGAACCGGCGTCAGGATGATCCACAGCAAACCAGCACAGGTGATCACGGATGCGATGATGATGAAAGATTTTTTATTCATAAATTCCTTAGCTTGATTTTATTGTGAGCCACTTATAAAAACAAGAGAATGTATGAGCTCCATAAGGTTTGGTTTATCGTGGAACATTCAAGTTGGGCGGTTAAGCTGCCATTCATGATTCATAATTATATTTTATTAGAGGGTGTTCATGGAATTGTGAAGTTGTTGTGAAACGATTTTGTATTTATGATGATTCGATTCTGTTGTAAGAATCAGGCTTTTGCACGATGTCAAAACCAAAATTGAAAGGAGTCTTTGATATGCTCTCGTGGTAAAATGGGTAGGATTAATCAACGAAAGGAAAGATCAGCATGAACAATGAATCCTTACAGAAAAAAGCAATCAACACCATCAAGTTTCTATCAGTGGATGGCGTCCAAACAGCAAAATCAGGGCATCCCGGCTTGCCGATGGGCACCTCGGGAATTGCTTATGCGCTTTGGATGAAACTGCTAAAATATAATCCCAAGAATCCGAAGTGGTACGATCGGGATCGATTTGTGTTATCGGGCGGGCATGGTTCCATGCTTTTATACGCCATGCTCCATCTGACCGGATATGATGTATCGATTGATGATTTGAAAGCCTTCCGGCAGTGGGGGAGCATCACACCCGGACATCCTGAATATGGCCTAACACCAGGTGTGGAGGTTACAACCGGACCTTTGGGACAGGGCTTTGCAAATGGGGTGGGGATGGCAATTGCCGAAGCTCACCTTGCAGCGGAGTTCAATCGTCCTGATTTTTCAATTGTCGATCACTATACCTACGGGATTGTTACGGATGGCGACTTGATGGAAGGGATTGCATCCGAAGCGGCTTCTCTTGCCGGTCATCTCAAGCTTGGGAAATTAATCTATTTCTATGATGACAATCAGGTTTCCATTGATGGGTCAACGGATATTGCCTTCACAGAAGATCGAGAAGCTCGGTTTAGAGCCTACGGCTGGCATGTGACCAGGGTGGATGATCCCTTTGATGTTGATGCAATGGTTCACGCTGTTGATCTGGCGAAATCTGACCCCCGTCCCTCACTGATCATTGTCAAAACCACGATTGGGCATGGACTGCCCACAGTCGCTGGCACAGCCGAAGCGCATGGCTCTCCCCCAGGATGGGATAAAATCGAGCAGGCAAAAGCCAATGCCGGCTGGCCTGCTGAAGAAAAATTTTATGTCCCCGAAGATGTCAAAGTGCATTTCCTGACCAAGGTAGAAGAGGGGAAAAAGCTGGAATCGGATTGGGAGAGGAAATTAGCTCAATACAGACAAATCTATCCTGAATTAGCTCATGAACTTGAACGCCGTATGCGTGGCGAATTACCTGAGGGTTGGGATGCGGATTTGCCTGTCTTCCCTGCTGATGAAAAAGGGTTGGCAACCCGTGTAGCTTCAGGCAACGCTTTGAACATGTTTGTCTCACGAATTCCAGAATTGATGGGAGGTTCTGCCGATTTAGCACCATCGAACATGACCTGGATCAAAGGTGAGGATGATTTTCAATCGGACAGACCGAATGGACGCAATATGCATTTTGGTGTGCGAGAGCATGGCATGGGAGCCGTTGTTAATGGCATGGCGGTACATGGTGGGCTCATACCTTATGGCGGCACATTCCTGGTCTTCTCAGATTATATGCGCGGTGCAGTCAGGGTTTCAGCGCTTTCGGAATATCCTGTGATCTGGATCTTCACCCATGATTCAATTGGAGTGGGCGAAGATGGCCCAACACATCAACCTGTGGAGCATTTAGCCAGCCTTCGGATCATTCCTGAACTTGTAACCATTCGACCAGCCGATGCTAACGAAACCTTACAAGCCTGGCGCTTTGCAATCAAACATCATAAACCTGTCGCGCTGGTCTTATCTCGCCAGAATTTACCAACCATTGATCGCGAAATCTTTGCAAGTGCGGAAGAACTCGAACGTGGCGCCTACATCCTGGCGGATTTTGGTGAGAATGCCCCCGAATTGATTTTGATGGCTTCGGGTTCGGAAGTGGATCTTATTTTCCGCGCGGCTGGTGCTCTGGCTGCTGAAGG
>DAINBD010000071.1:0-6486 GCA_036733105.1 Candidatus Brevefilum sp.
TTAATGAACAACATCGTTTTGGCGTGAACCAGAGGGCAGCTCTTCGCAATAAAGGCGACAATCCGCATCTTCTGGTGATGACCGCAACGCCAATCCCACGTTCCCTGGCACTAACCGTCTATGGCGATTTGGATTTGAGTGTGATGGACGAAATGCCGCCCGGAAGGCAGCCGATTTCTACCCATATTGTCTATCCATTAGAAAGAGAGCGGGTATACACCCTCATTCGATCCCAAGTCGAATCAGGTCACCAGGCATTTATCATCTATCCCCTGGTTGAACAAGGTGAAAATGATGAAAATACCGCCGCTGTTGAGGAACATGCGCGCTTACAAAAGGAAATCTTCCCCAAATTAAAAGTCGGTTTATTGCATGGACGTTTACGCCCGGATGAGAAAGAATTGGTCATGCGTAAATTGAGAGATGGTAAATTCGACATCCTGGTTGCAACTTCCGTTGTTGAGGTCGGGCTGGATATCCCAAATGCAACTGTGATGGTCGTTGAAGGCGCAAACCGGTTTGGTTTAGCCCAACTACATCAATTCCGGGGACGTGTGGGCCGCGGATCTGATCGTTCTTACTGCATCCTGATTCCGGATTCAAGCGATGCTGCTGAAAATGAACGACTTTTGGCAATGGAAAGCACCAATGACGGCTTCGTACTCGCTGAACAGGATCTCAGGCAGCGCGGACCTGGTGAATTCCTCGGCACAAGACAATCCGGGTATACCAATTTGCGTTTGGCAAATATCACCGACATCCATCTCATTGAGAGAGCACAAACCTATGCAAGGCAGGTACTGGAAAATGATCCAGAGCTATCCGCGCCTGAACATAAGTTAATGCTGGATGCCATGAACCATTACTGGCCTTCCGCTGAAGGAGAAAGAAGCTGATATGACGACTGTTTTATTCCCGGGCACATTCGATCCAATCCATTACGGACATATCAATATCGCCAAACGAGCAGCCGATTTATTTGATCGGGTTGTTGTTGCAGTTTATGCCAGATCACAAAAAAACATATTATTCCCAACGGAAGAGCGATTAGCGCTGGTGGAAGAATCTTTGAAAGGAATTGAGAACATCAGTGTTACGACCTATACGGGTCTAACCGTGAAGTTTGCCGAACAAGTCGGCGCGCAATCGATCGTGCGTGGTTTACGCGTTTTCTCCGATTTTGAATATGAATTTCGTATGGCTTTAGCCAATAATCGTCTTGCCCCTGGCATTGATGTTATCGCCTTGATTACCAGCGAAGAACACACCTTCCTATCCTCAACGACGGTCAGGGAAATCGCTGCGTTGGGTGGGGATGTTTCCAGCATGGTTCCTAAACACGTTGAGAAAGCTTTAAAAAAGCGGTTTAACTTGCTGGGAGATGATCAAAACATCGTTCCACTCACCTCGCTGAGGGATTAATCTTTCTCAGATTGGATAAGTGTGTTAATATTGGTATAAGGCTTGCACCCATCTAGTATGTATAAGATTGGAGGAAATTATGGACATATTACATCTTGTCGATCGGCTTGAGGAACTTTTTAATAAAAGTCGACCCATCTGGCTGACCCACAGCGTGATCGTTGATGAAGACCGGATGTTGGATTTAATTGATCAAATGCGGGTTGCAATCCCAGAGGAAATCAAAAAAGCGCAGCAGATCATATCTCAAAGAGATCGAATACTGGCACAGGCAAAAGAAGAAGCTAACCGAACCATTTCATTGGCGCGGGAGAAAGCTGAAAAGCAATTAACCGATAATGAACTCATCCAATCTGCCCAGGTGCGTGCAACAGAAATCATTTCAGAAGCGAAAAAGGATGCTGCTGCCTCCCAACACGAGGCGGATAAATATATCCTCGACACATTGACAAACCTCGAAATCCATATAGACAGGATCATCTCACAAGTGCGCAACGGCATCACTGCATTAAAAAGCGAATCCTTTTCAACCTCTGACAAAGCAAGTAAACAGGATTCGGATAACGACTAGATTTTTATATTTTTCAATTTTTATAAGATTTTCGACCGCTAAGCAGCATCTGTCGTTTTAGATGCTGTTTTCTTATCAGCCTTACGCCTTAACAAACGGACAGAGGCCTGTGGCTCATGCAATGCAACAGGCAGCACCTGGTCCATATGGCTGACTGTGATCCATTCCATTTCCTTTAGAACACTCTTTGGGACGTCTTCAAGATCCTTTTCGTTCCTGATGGGAAAAATAACCTTTTTAAGTCCAGCCCTGTGGGAAGCCAAAACCTTCTCGCGAATGCCCCCAACTGGTAAAATCCGACCACGCAGCGTGATTTCGCCCGTCATTCCAACCAGATGATAACTGGGACGATTTGTGAACGCGGAGATCATCGCTGTTGCAATCGTAACACCAGCGCTTGGACCATCCTTCGGGATGGCACCTTCGGGTACGTGAACATGCACATCCACATTTTCAAAAAGATCAGGATCAATACCCAGAGAATCAGCCCTTGACTTGATGTAAGAAAGGGCAGCCTGTCCTGATTCCTGCATAACATCGCCAATCTGACCAGTCATCTGAAGATTGCCCTTTCCTTCAAGAATCAGGACCTCAACAGGCATGATTTCTCCGCCATTCTCAGTCCAAGCTAGCGCAGTCGCCACACCAACTTCATCCACACCTTCAGCTTCCGTCTCGAAAAATTGCTGAGGTCCAAGAAAGTTGCGAATTGCTTGAGGCGTGACCCTTTTAGGATAAGTTTTCTTTTCTGTTTTTAACCGGGCAATTTTACGCAGCACGCGCCCAATTTCACGCTCAAAATTACGGACACCTGCTTCATAGGTATATTCACGAATAACCTTCATCAACGCGTTTTCCTGGAAAACAATTCCCTCTTCATGCAACCCCGTTTCTTCAAGCTGACGTGGGATCAAGAAGCGCTTGGCGATCTCCAATTTTTCTTCTTCGATGTACCCGGGAAATTCAATGACTTCCATTCGATCCAACAATGCAGGCGGGATAGGTCCCAGGGTGTTTGCGGTTGTAATGAAGATGAAATTCGAAAGATCATAATCCACTTCGAGGTAATGATCTGAAAAAGCCTGATTTTGTTCTGGGTCCAACACCTCCAGGAGCGCTGATGATGGATCCCCACGAAAATCTGCACCCAGCTTATCGATTTCATCCAACATAAAAAGCGGATTTTTCGTTCCTGCTCGCCGCATGGTTTGAATGATCCTGCCAGGCATCGCGCCAATATAGGTCCGGCGGTGACCTCGAATTTCAGCCTCATCCCTGACTCCCCCCAGGGATAAACGCACGAAATTCCGACCAAGTGCATTCGCGATCGATTTTCCTAATGAGGTCTTTCCCGTACCCGGCGGTCCCACAAAACACAGGATCGGCTGCTTCAATGTTTTTGGATTCAAACTGCGAATGGCAATATATTCGATCAGTCGGTCCTTGGCTTTCTGCAATCCAAAATGATTTTCCTCTAGAACCTCATTTGCGTGGAGTACATCCAGATTGTCTTCACTGACCTCAAACCATGGCAGATCCAATAACCAATCTAAATAGGTGCGAATAATGCCCACTTCCGGTGACATGGGCGGCATTTGCTGCAAACGCTGAAGTTCGCGAGTGGCTTGAAGTTTGACCTCTTCAGGTAACCCACGCTCTTCAATTCTTTGGCTGAGTGAAGAGACCTCCTGATCCCAAATATCACCTTCCCCAAGTTCCGTCTGGATGGCTTTCATCTGCTCGCGAAGATAGAATTCTCGGTGGGATCGATCCACCTCCGTCTGAACCTGAGCCTGGATCTCATCCTCAAGTTCAAGCACATCCAGCTCTTCCGCCAGGATTTGATTGATCCTTTTCAACCGATCAGCAGGATGGGTGATGAGCAGCAATTCTTTTCGAGTATCGTTTGATAATGACAAAGAGGATGCTATCATGTCAGCCAACCAACCCGGGTTATTGATATTCATCGAAAAAAGCTGGGCTTCTTCAGGCAGGCTCTCATTCCTATCGACACAACGCTCAAACATACTGCGTGCGGTCCGCATCAAGGCTGTCAACTGCCTTGTCATCCGATAATTATCCTCAATTGGGCGTACTTCAACGACCATATAGGGATCAACTTCCAGAATTCTCAGAATTTCAACGCGGCGGCGTCCCTGAACAAGTGCTGAAAAATGATCTTCCTTCATAGAAAGCATTCTGCCGACAGCCAATTCCATACCAACAGGAAGAAATTCTCCCAGCAAATCACCTTCTTTTTCCTTCTCAGACAAAAAGAGGGCTACAGCGGTTAAATTCTGATTTTGGGCAGCGTCAACTGCTTGAGAATTGATGTTTTTGCTGATAAAAACAGGAGAGATCGCTTTTGGATAAACCATGACATCCGTCAGCACAAAAGCCGGGCTCACAACTATACCGCTCTCGTCTGCTTCTCTGTTTTGTATTCGGTAAAGTTCCTTTGTTCTCTGATGTATGTTCTCAAAGAGCTCATTGTCTTCATCAGAGGGTGGGAACCAATGATCATCCTTCATAATTTCTCCGTTTTGCAGAATTTTTGATTACATCCAATTAAAGAAAGATACTCATCGATGATTGTCATGATTGATCGCCGGGAGAATCTCTTTTACGGCAGCCGCCACAAAAACACTGCCAGTGACCAAAACCACAGCCTCATCCCCTGCTTCAGCTAATGCCTTCGCTAATGCATCTTCAATGGGTTTGATGGCTGTTGCGGAACGTCCGAAGCGGTGTGCAAGCTTCACCAATTCTTCAGCATCCATTGCCCGGGGGTGAATGGATTGCGTTGCGATCACCCGCCTCACCCTGGGCAAAAGCTCCTGGAACATGCCGTCAATATCTTTATCCTCGGATGCGCCGAATACTAAAATCACTGGATATCCGGGAAAATAGTCATCAAGTGCCTGGCGTAACCTGAGTGCAGAATAACGGTTATGGGCTGAATCCACCAGAACCACTGGATGACGTTGGAGAATTTCCATTCGCCCCTGCCAATTCACTTTCGCGAAGCCTGTGCGATATGCATCCTGAGAAATGGTGATGCCAAATTTCTCGACCGTTTTCAGGGTAGCGTAAGCCGTTGCTGCATTTTCAACCTGGTGAAATCCCAAAAGCGGGATCCTCAGGCGGAGAGGACTCCAAATATTCCGTCCCCCTGTCTCGATAAATTCATCCACCAGCGGCTGCTCTTCTGGCGTCCAGAGGAGAAAACTTTGCCCGTCAAAATTGTGTGATTCGGCTGCGTAAAGATAATCTCTGCCAACCTGTATGAAAGGCGAATTGCGTTCCTGAGCGATTTCTTCCAGTTTATGTCGCGCCTCTTCTTTTTGTGGCGCAATGACCACCGGTCGATTTGGCTTGATGATCCCGCCCTTTTCACCCGCAATTTCACTGAGGGTATTGCCCAAGATCTGGACATGGTCATAAGATATGGATGTGATGACTGAGACGATGGGTTCAACAATATTGGTTGCATCTAATCGTCCGCCCAAACCAACCTCGAAGACGGCTAAATCAACCTTTTCTTGTGAGAAATATAAAAATGCCAACGCTGTTGTCAATTCAAAAGTCGTGATTTCTGGCACCTTTTGGATGGCTAGCTTGATTACATCAACCAGATCTGCCAATTTTCCTTTGGAGATTTCCTGTCCATTGGTCTGAATTCTTTCTGTAAATTCAATCATATGCGGGGAAGTATAAAGACCTGTTTTATAACCTTGTGCCGCCAAAACACTGGCACAAAAAGATGCAACGGATCCTTTGCCTTTCGTGCCGGCAATATGGATGATCTGAAAATCCTTTTGGGGATCTCCTAGGTAAGCCATAAATTGACGCATCCGATCAAGGTTAAATTTATCAGCCGTATAACGAAAATTGCGTTTCAGGCTGTAATCAATAAAACTATACAGGAAATCAAGCGCTTCCTGGTATCTTTGTTCAACTTCGTTTGTATCCATCATTCTCATTGTCCATTCAATGGCTCGTTGTGATTCGAGTGAATGATTTTCCGTGTCAGAGAACCCTTTTGAAATTCATATTCCAAACTTACAGCCGAAATCATTCGTAAAGATGCAATGCTTAATTATAATCTAGCTGGGAAGAACCTAAGCCAGGATAAGCAAACCAGATAATCCAATGGAAAGCTGGTGATCTCGTTTATATTTCATTTCCCCAAGGTTACTATAAGCATAGTTCCTTTTGCATATCCTGGAAAGATGCCCTTAATCTGATCAATCAGGTTGCTTCTAAGAGGAAGTCGCTGATCTGGCGGCTTTGATATTGTTCTCAATTTGGCGGATATGATCATGGATATGATAAAATCCGCCCATCAGTTCCGTTCCCAACCGCCAATAGGTGACTTTTTTACGAGTAAAACCCGGATCAATGAACGCAACACAGGCAACTGTTTCTTTCAAACTTCGCCGAAATTCTTGCAAGAGGTCATCAATGGTCGGATAAGAAGTCAATGTAGCGCG
>DAINBD010000072.1:0-6240 GCA_036733105.1 Candidatus Brevefilum sp.
ATAGGATAGAACACGCAGAGATCGAATAAATAAATTTATGGAAAATATGACTATTCCATGATAGAATAGCCTTATGAAAAGACTTGTCCCCGATAGTGTTATCCTAGGATTATTAAAATTGCAGCCTGCGCACGGATATGAGTTACTCACTTTTTTTCGCTCAGATTCTGAGCTCGGCAGAATCTGGACAATGAGTACAAGCCAACTCTACGCTGTATTAAAACGACTGGAGGAAGAGGGCAGCATCATAGGTGAGCAGGTGGAGGTCTCTGATGCACCTCCGCGCGTCATTTATTCTCTCACAAAATCCGGTGAAGAACAATTTATGTCATGGTTGTACGAAAATAAACCATCTGTAAGCATCCATAAAATCCGGGTGATGTTCCTCAGTCGCCTTTATATTGCCCTGCTATTGCATTTGCCCTTTGAGGAGATCATTGAATACCAGATGAGCGTCTTAGAAAACCAACATACAATTTTGTTGACAGAAAAGCAAAAATCATTATCAACCATTGAAAATCTGGCGGTCGAATTTATGCTAAGTCAGATTGAATCAGCCTTATCGTGGCTACAAGATTGCCATGTTGAACTAGAAAGGTAGTTGTTATGAAAATCGTCAAAAGTATCATTTTACTCTTCGTAATCTTAGGGGTCAGTTTGACGGCTTGTTCCACAATTATCACCCAGCAAGAGGTTGAGTCGACAGAAGATGTCCAACAGCCGCCATTTCTAACTGAAACCCGGCAGGACGAAAGCCCCCAGACGAACTTGCCGAAATTTACAATAACGGCGGAAAATCAACTGCAACCCGCACTGACAATGCTTTTTCAATCCTTCTACCCGGATGAAACGCCGGTGTTTGTAGAGCAGGGCGGAGATATTATCGCGACCAGCGAGTTAGAGATTGCCGGAGAACATCCTGATGTTCCTGCAGCTTTCCTTCCAGGTGGATACCTGATCCCCCAATCAGATTCAGGAGCTATGTTCGATTTTATTTCTTTTGCCGTTTCTGAGGAGGGAGAGAAGGTCTTGATTGACAAGGGCATACTTCCCGCATCCGTAACACTTACAGATCAGGCTGGGAAAACGGTTGAAATAAACCAACCCATTGAAAGGGTCATCTCAACCTACGGACCATCTACCTCCTTTATTTACAGCGTAAATGCCCAGAATCGCCTTGTCGCCGCAAGTTACTTAGGCGCAAGAGATCCCTTTGGAGCTGCTATGATGGAAAAAATCGATCCACGCTTTAAAGATTTGATTGGAGATGAATATTTTTCACAGGAGCTGTTTAGCGTTGAACAAAGCGCAACGCTTGAGCCAGATCTCATCATCACAAGCGCTCGCACTTCCTGGTTGGAAACAGCGACTGAGTTGGGATTTCCAATTGTGCTTTACGAAGCAGAGACGCCTGAACGATTGGAAGAGGCGATGCGAATTACAGGACAGCTTTTTGGACCACGTGCCATAGCATATGCGGACACATGGATCACTTATTACAATCACATCATTGAAACGATTAGCAAGCAAACAGCTTCAATCCCTGAAGAGGACAGACCCCAGGTACTCTTTACAGGCACCGAACCACTGAAAGTTGCCAGTGGAGAAATGTACCAAACCAGTATCATTGAATGTGCTGGTGGCATATCAGCCAGTTCACAAATGGGCGGGTATTGGCAAGAAGTTAATTTGGAACAGATTGCGCTCTGGGATCCAGATGTTATCATTGTCCCACCCTATGGTGGTGCATCCGTTGAAGCAATCACCGAGTCTGCTGAATGGCAAATTCTCGATGCGGTTCAAGAAGGGCAAGTTTACCGGATGCCAAAACTGGTCGTGCCCTGGGATACACCCGCACCAGATTCAGTTCTGGGAATTGTATGGTTAGCACAGCTCCTCAACCCAGAAACAATAAGCCTGAATTGTGCCGATGAGGCTGAATATTTCTACAACACGTTCTACAATTATGAAATCACAGAGGAAGAAATTGCCACCATCTGCAAATATGAGTAATCCTGGTTTACAGCTAAGCAAGAAGATCATCATAGGAAGTCTGATTATTCTTCCTGTTGTGCTGTTTCTCCTCTCACTGACGCTTGGTCGTTACCAGCTTGGGCCATTCGGTGTTGTTCGGGTGCTGCTGTCGCCTTTGTTCACTGATTTGGCTAATGATATTCCGGAGGTTGCCCAGAGACTGATCTTGCGAGTCAGACTTCCTCGAATTTTAGCGGCTCTCTTAGTTGGTGCCAGTTATGGTGCCACCGGCACCGCTTTACAGGCGATCTTCAAGAATCCGTTGGTGGATTCGAATATTTTGGGGGTCACAACAGGCGCAGGCTTTGGTGCAGCACTTGCTTTGCTGTGGATGGGCAGCCAATGGCAGGTACAGATATCAGCTTTTGTTTTCGGGTTGGTTGCGGTTTCACTGGCTTTTTTAGGGAGTCGGCTTTATAAAACAACGCCTCTTCTGGTATTAACGCTTATGGGCATTTTGGTTGGGTCGCTGTTCAGTTCGCTGACCTCATTATTAAAATATGTTGCAGATCCGCTGGACACTCTTCCATCGATCACATTCTGGCTGTTAGGCAGTCTCACATCAATCACATGGGGTCGAATGCTTCCACTTATGATTTTCACAATTGGTGGCCTCGTTTTCTTGTGGTTGATTCGATGGCGATTGAACATCCTTTCACTGGGTGATGATGAGGCGAAATCGTTGGGTGTTGATCCAACCACGATGAAAATTGTGATCATTGTGTGCACTACGCTGATGACTGCTGCCGCAGTATCGGTTAGCGGCGTCATTGGTTGGGTGGGTCTGGTGATCCCACATGCAGGTCGATTGATTGTTGGACCTGATCATAAGCATTTACTGCCTGTTACGATTGGTTTGGGCGCGTCGTTTTTAATTCTTGTTGATGATGTTGCCAGGACGCTACTACCTGGTGAAATCCCATTGGGTGTTCTGACCGGGTTAATCGGTGTCCCCATTTTGATGGTTCTGCTGAGACGCAGCAGAACGGGATGGTGATTGTGGAGCTTGCGGCTAAGCATATCAGCTATTCATATACTCCAGGGAAAACGGTTCTCCATGATGTATCTTTGACCCTCAAATCTGGAGAAATCCTGTATTTGCTTGGACCGAATGGGGGCGGTAAGACGACGCTTCTTTCTTGTCTGGCAGGATTGCTTCAACCTAAATCAGGGAATGTTTATTTGGATGATCAGCCTTTGGGTCAGTATTCAGCTGCTGAACGAGCGCAACAAATTGGTTTTACCCCTCAAATCCACGTACCGGCATTTGGCTACACCGTAAAAGAAATGGCGCTGATGGGGCGAGCACCTCATCTGAAATGGCTTGCAACACCCTCCGAAAAGGATAACAGGATCGTAGAGGAATCTTTGGAACAAGTTGGGCTATCGGAATTAAAGGATCGTTCTTATACTGAGATCAGCGGTGGGGAACGACAGCTGGTTTTGATTGCTCGGGGGCTAGCACAGCGTTGTTCAATTCTTTTAATGGATGAGCCAACAGCTCATCTTGACCTGAGTAATCAATATCGTGTTCTTGAAATCATCCAGAATCTGACCCGACAGGGATTATCATTTATCGTCTCATCGCATGCACCAAATGACGCGCTGGCATACGCTGATCAAGTCCTTTTACTCAATGGGGGATGGGTTACAGATTACGGAAAACCAACGGTAATTTTGAATGAAACCTCACTATCTGCAGTTTACGGCATCCAATCGGAAGTGATTTACGAACCTAACAGCAATGGCAAAATCCCAAGAGCAGTGGTTCACCGACGTCCTTCGGCAATAGATCCAGGATCCCTGGATGATCCAAACAGCACCTTAAATAAGGTGTTTGAGATGAGCATCGAAACACCTCAGATCATCGTAGTGACCGGTCTTAGCGGCGCAGGGAAGACAACCTTTTGTATGGAACTGGCAAGAGTTGCCCGAAATCAAGGGAAAGCGGTACGAGGGATCATTTCACCCGGCATTTATAAAGACGGTGAAAAAATTGGGATCAGCATCCGAGATTTGGAAACTGGCGATGAGAAGCAGTTGGCAACCCTAAGAGGAAATAATACCTCTGAAATCTCCACACCTCGCTGGCAGTTCAATGATGAGTCACTAACCTGGGCGAACAGAATACTCGGGAAGATCGAACCCGGTGATCTGGTGATCATAGATGAGCTTGGACCACTGGAATTTTTACGCGGCGAAGGATTGGTTGCAGGGCTATCATTGATAGATTCTGGTCAATTTCGTGTAGCTTGCGCAGTAGTCCGCTCTTCGTTGTTGCCGAAGGTGCTCCAACGCTGGCCTAAAAGTATTGTGATCAGCGGCAACTTGGAAAAAAGTTAAAAATTCAGCGAACCTCTTGCAGTTTATTGGCTCAGACAAATCGTTATAAGGTGGTCGATGATCAGATGAAAATCCTCAACCATCTCGATGCTGTCTGAGGGAATAATTAATACATGATCAACAAGATCTTTTAACTCTCCCCCATGAAATCCAGTTAAACCAATCGTAATACCGCCCAGACTTTTAGCGGCTTCCACTGCACGCAAGACATTCGGAGAATTACCGCTCGCGCTGAGTGCAATCAACACGTCTCCAGGACGCAGCAGGCTGAGAACAGGCTCAGCAAAGACCTTATCATAACCTTCATCATTGGCATACGCAGTCAATGTAGAGATATTGTCACCTAAGCCAATCACACGCAACCGTTTTGATCCCTCCATACGCGTGTTTTTGCTGAAATCGCATACCATATGTGCTGCGGTTGCCCAGCTTCCCCCATTGCCACAAATAAACACAGTTTGAAACTGCTCCTTTGCATTTTCAAGAACTTCTAGAATTGCTTCTAAATCGTCAATTGGAAATCGATTAAGTGTTTCGTCGAGCGCTTTGAGATAGGTATTAATGGTTTGGGTATGTTTGTTTTTCATCATGATTTCCTTGTTTTTTGTTGGTCTTGATATTCAAGATGTCTCTTTTTAAGCTCAGTTTGCGTAGCACGACCTGTAGTCCCGATCTGCTGGACAATAATTGATCCAATTAGATTTCCGATATATGCAGCTTCGCTTGCTGTTGCGCCAGCTGAAAGCGCCAAACCGATACCTGCCAGAACAGAATCACCTGCGCCAACAATGTCGATGGATCCATCAATGCGAAAGGCAGGATAATAATAAGACGAATTATTATCCACACCGCAAATTCCTTGCTCACCAAGAGAGATAAAACTCGGCTTTTTGTGGATTTGCCAGAATAATTTCGCGTTTTCAAGTGAGGTTGAAATAAGATCTTGCCTAATTTCAGATTTGTTTTGAGATTCAAAGAAGCTCATAGCCCTCTGAGCTTCAGATTGGTTCATTTTCAATGAAATGCCCTGATATTTATGGGCGAAATGACGGGAATCAGCCATGATGATTTTGCCCGGGTATGCCTTTACCAAGTCACGCAATTTACTGCGTAAAAATGGAGACATTGTGCCATTGCCGTCAATTTTTACCTGTTCGAGGACCAGAATGCCATCATACTCGTGTATGGCGTGATTAAGATTATCTGCAAGGGAAATATTTAATTTCTCAGAATTGGGTGTGCGGTTAATAATGTCAATTCGGTTGAGTTCGATATTAAACCCGTTAATTTCGCGCATCATTGGTTTGATATAGGTTGGCGTAAATCTTTCTGCCGTCTCAATCATCAAGCTTGTATCCACCCTCAGTTCTCGTAAAGCTTGTAACAAAGTGAAACCGTTGCCGTCTGACCCAACAAAACCAATTGCACCTGTTTGAGCACCTAAAGAAGATAAGTTATTAACAACAACACCAGCAGCGCCTGGCTGTCCCCGCAAATCTACAGCCTGAAATGCTTCCTTTTGCGTTTCTAAGGATAGTTCCGAAAGAGACCGATCCAATTGTATGTAAAGATCAAGAAAGAAATCGCCTAATACAGCAACTTTTGTATTTGTAAATCTTGAAAGGATTTCATCAAAGCGATCTTGTGAGATCATTGCATCTCCGATTGGTTCTGTTTTTCCATGATCAGCCTATGCAGATTGGGGATCGTTGCTCGGTGGTCCCCCTGAATATAGAAGCTTTTTCCGCCATCAGCGACGGTTCTCACCAATACAGTTTTATAAGGACGGAAATAATAAACTGCGTCCGATTTTGGTGCTTCTTCATGTGGGTCTGATCCGAGATCAATAACATCAAAGACAGC
>DAINBD010000073.1:0-5936 GCA_036733105.1 Candidatus Brevefilum sp.
AGGAAGCTGCCACAAGCCCGGAACGGGCGAATCTGGAGGATATTCGGCGAGGGGAATATGAAAAACTGAAAGAAGAAATCGGATCGAATCCAGCCAGAGACCCGGATTTTGGGCCGAAGAAAGTCACAGGTGCAGGGGCGACTGTAATTGGTGCCCGTCAACCGCTGATTGCTTTTAACGTTTATCTGACAACGGATGATGTCTCAATTGCGAATAAAATTGCACGTGCGATCAGGCACTCATCAGGTGGGCTGCGTTATGTTAAGTCGATGGGTGTCATGGTGGAAGGTCGTGCCCAGGTATCGATGAACCTGACCAATTTTCGGCGAACAGCCATGGCACGGGTGGTCGAGATGATCCGTCGGGAAGCGCAACGCTACGGCGTTCAAATCCATCACTCAGAACTGGTCGGGTTGGTGCCCAATGAAGCGCTGGTCGACGCTGCCGTATGGTATATGCATATGGATCAATTTGATCCGAACCAGATCTTGGAAACAAGACTATACGAGCTTTCGGCTTCTGATGAAGAGAAAACAGAGCAAAAAACGGAGCTTGATTTTCTGGATAGGCTGGCATCTGGCGACCCTACGCCGGGTGGAGGGTCTGCATCAGCCTACAGTGCTGCTATGGCTGCATCCCTGGTTGCCATGGTGGGACGGTTGACGGTTGGAAAGAAGCGTTATGCCGATGTTGAGGCAGATATGTGGCCATTGATTGAAGAAGCAATTGAACTTCAGAGCTTGATGCGCGAGGCTGTGATTAAAGATGCAGCAGCCTATGAAGCTTATATGAAAGCCCGCCGGCTTCCCCAAGAGACGGAACAACAAAAGTCAGAACGGATAAATGCTATCCAGGCAGCATCCATCAACGCGGCGGAAGTTCCCTTAGAAGTAGCCCGCACGGCACTTCACATTCTCTCATTGGCTGTGCGTGCAGCTGAACTTGGGAACGTGAATGCCGTCTCGGATGCCGGAACGGGTGGGGCATTGGCAAGAGCAGCGATCAGGGGAGCAGGACTCAATGTGCGCATCAACCTGTTAGGTATGGAAAAAGAATCCGAACCTGCTCGCATGCTCAATGAACTGCGGTTAATTGAGCGCCAGATGGAAAAGCATGAAACTGCTTTACAAAATATCCTGGTTGAGCGCGGCGGTTTTAGTTTTTCTTGATCCCAGATGCGTAAGAAATCTCTCGTTCTTATCTTCTTTATTCTGGTGGGCTTATTCCTTGAAGGATGCAGTATAAGGGAACTGGTCTTTTTGGAAGATGCTCCCGTGCTTGACGCCCCTACTGTCACGGATCCCAGTTCGGACACCCCTGAACCTGAACCGGAATGGTCGGTTGAAGCGACGCAAACGGTTCAGCCAACCTTTACGCCAACAGTTGAGATGTCCATAACGGCTACCCTCCAGGAGAAAGCGGAGAATCCCGAATTTTTGCTGGATTGCCCCCAAAATTTTTGCCAGGCGGAGTGGCCTGGTTTCTTAGAGCGTCCCTTTGCAGTTGATTTTCGCAGGACGATCGACCCCACATATCCCTACGCCAATACGAAGGATGGTACATTAGAAGCGCATCATGGTGTTGAATTTCCGAATGGTTATGGAACACCTGTTCAGGCTGCCGCCGATGGGGAAGTTGTTTTTGCCGGGGATGATGAATTAACCGTTCTGGGTCCTTACACCCATTTCTATGGCAATGTTGTTATGCTGCGTCATCCGGGTGTGTTCTTCGGTGAGGATCTTTTTACTGTGTATGCGCATCTTTCAGTTATGGCGGTGGATGAAGGGGATCTGGTTTCTGTTGGTGAAAGAATAGGAGAGGTTGGCGCAAGCGGTGCGGCAGATGGTCCCCATTTGCATTTTGAAGTTCGGCTGGGAGCAAATGATTATGACCAGACCTACAACCCCCTGTTGTGGTTCGCTCCTATAAACACGGATCAACCAGATCAAAAGGGAGCAGCATTAGCAGGAATTATCAGGGACCGTTATGATGCTCCGGTGGATAAATATGACTTTGTTTTAGAAGCGCTTGACTCAGAAGGCACGATTGTCAAACGATATTATCCCAGGACCTATGTCCTCGCGAAGCTTAATGCCTATCCCGACCTGGGTGAAAATTTTGTGATTCCTGATCTTCCACCAGGAGACTATCGCCTGGTTTATATTGCCGGTGCGGTGCATGATGTTTATTTCACACTGGAACCCGGTGGATTGGGATGGATTTCGATAAAATTTGATTGAGATGCTGTTCAGAATATGGGAGAAGTTGCTGCCCTATCCTACACGTTGTCTTGTGATCTTGAAGCATCATCTAAGCGAGACTTACAGATTAGCCATACAACACGAAAAAAAAGAGAAGACCTATGAAAAAGATCATTATCACATCACAAAACCCGGTCAAAGCGAACGCAGTTTTGCATGGTTTCCAACGATTGTTTCCAGATGAGAAGTTTGAAGTTGAAACGGTTAACGTCCCATCGGGGGTGCCCGATCAACCCATGTCGGATGAGGAGACCCGGATAGGTGCTCTTAACAGGGCAAAAAACGGTAAAAAGAGTCATCCGAATGCTGATTTTTGGGTAGGGGTTGAAGGGGGATGCGATTATCTTGATGGGAGCATGGTGTCCTTTGCGTGGATTTGTGTTTTGGGCGATGTTAGATGCGGAAGTGCACGGACAGCCATCTTTCAGCTGCCTCGAGAAGTTCAGATACTGGTGGAGAGCGGTATGGAGCTGGGGCATGCAGATGACCAGGTATTTGGTCAGACGAATTCCAAACAGGAAGCAGGTGCGGTGGGTCTATTGACCGGCAACGTGGTTACACGTACAACCCTGTATGAACAGGCAGTGATCCTGGCGTTGATCCCCTTTAAAAATTTTGATATATATCTCAGTTAAGGTTAAAGAGGTGGTTTGAACTTAATTGATGGGGAAATCATAGGGCATGATTTGTGGAACGCCGTCAAGCGAGACAATTACATCGATCAACTAATAGGACGCGACACCCTCAGGGGTGAGTTCTACCTTTAATATCGCAGAGTAGTTGGGTGGAAATAAAAAATTGTCAAAGACGAAATTACCCATACTGTAAACGATCAGACCGTCATTGTAATCTTCGATCCTCTGTAAAACATGGGGGTGACTGCCGATGACGAGGGATGCACCGCTGTCAATTGCAAGATGTGCAAAATCCTGTTGATGCTTGGAAACGGTCTGCACGATTTCATACCCATTGTGCACCAATACGATCACCACGTCCGCTTGCTGTTTTGCTGCTTTGACATTTATTTCAACTTTATCAAGATGCGCCCATGCAATCCCCGGCTTATCAGCGCCGGCTTCCCATGCCTGATAGTCATAATCGGTTTTGGGAATATCTGTAAAGGCTAACACCGCAATGTTTAAACCATCAGTTTCCAAAAGCAAAGGTGCATAAGCGTCGGATGCATTCAAACCAGCACCGACCGCATGTATTTGGTGATCGTTCAGGGCTTTTAACGTGTCTTTCAACCCAACCTCGCCATAATCGAGGATGTGGTTGTTGGCAAGTGAAAGGATATCGAAACCGGCTAAGGCAAGGGAATTTCCGGCTCCAACAGGTGCACGGAATGCATAGTTTTTTTGCTCTGGAATACCATTGGAAGAGATGGGGCATTCAAGGTTGCCGATCGTTATATCGGCAGAGGATAGGGTTTCTGCAGTATAGATAAAAGGAGCTTCTGGTCCCAGGGTTTCGATCATCTCTCCAATGGTGCGCCCTAGCATGATGTCACCCACCGCCATCAGGGTGATTTTTTGATCAACGTCGAACGATTCTTTTATGGTTGGCGCTGATTCTGGTGTCGGGCTGGGGATGAGGGTTGGTTGCCGGGTTGCTGGAATGGTGCTTGTGGGGCTCGGCTGAGGAGATGGGGGTAGGGGATCCACCAGTGAGACCTGACAGGCGCTTAAAAATAGGACGAAAAGTGTCAATGCTGGTAAATATTTCTTACGCATCGGATAGTCTACCAAGTAGCCGAACATCAAGTCCATCAAAAAATGATGGGGTGGGTTGATTTGACATCATATGCATGGTGCTGGATGATGTGCGGTGAGGTTGGGATCGGAGGATCAGTTTCTTGATCGACGGAGCAGTAAAATGATCAGCCCAAGGATAAAACCACCCAGCACAATTAGAAAGGCTTCCTCTTGCTCATTGCGTTTTTCGAGAAAAACAAAGGCTTCTGTACTTCCGACCTTTGCAGCAGGTTTGACTTTCTCCTTTTTGGGGGTTGGTTTGGGAAGGCTCGTGCTTTGGGTCTTGCTCTTGATGGTGAGATAAGGTAACAAAGATGAAAGTTTTTTCTCGTTGATTCCCGAAACATTAACCAGATCATGAAGTTCTTCATAGGGTCGGAGATCAATGATCTGCTGGGCAAGTTTTTTGCCAATACCTCGGATTGAAACCAGTTCATCAAGAGTTGCATTATTGATGTCAAAGGATGCTTGTTTATTGTCTTTCATGGCGATCTCCTTTTTCCTGAATTTGGCGATTTCCTACCTGTAGATTTTTCTATACGATACTTAGTATAACGTGATTATGAACATTATTCAATTGAAAGCATTGAAGATGGAGTCGAGAATGATCCTTGAGTCAGTCGGCTATGGTGATATTTTTAATGGCAAAAGTTACAGATTATAATGAAGCAAATATGATCGAGTTTTCATAATACTTGTTAGGTAAGGTGATGGATGCATGGTGAGGCAGCACAGGATAAGATGATGGAACCTTTTTGGCGCAGGAAAACACTTGAAGAAATGACCACGGATGAGTGGGAATCTCTGTGTGATGGATGCGGAAAATGCTGTTTACACAAAATTGAAGATATCGACAGCGGTAAGGTATATTTCACCAATGTTGCCTGCCGCATGTTGGATCTTGATACCTGCCGCTGTCGTGATTATACGCACAGGTCACAGCTTGTTTCAGATTGCTCCGTCCTGACTCCGCAAATGGCACGAGAGCTCACTTGGCTGCCAAAAACGTGTGCCTATCGGCGCTTGGCAGAGGGAAAGGATCTGGCATGGTGGCATCCGCTGGTTTCGGGCGGGCACGCATCGGTGCGAAGTGCTGGGATCTCGATTTGCGAGCGGGCAATCTCTGAAGCGTTGATTGATCTATCTGATCTTGAGGATTATGTGGTTGATTGGATGATCTGAATTTGTTTATAATGTATTTGATATTCTTTAGAAATTGATGTAGCATCGATAATTCAATCTCAGCAAAATCAGGGTTAAGGTATACTTATACCATTGGAAACCCGGTTCCTCTCAGACCAGTACGGAAAAGGAAATGAGTATGGTAGAGAAAACAGATGTGGATATCTCACATGATGAGTTGCTCATAGCTGTGGTGCAGGGACAGGATGCCAGTATTGCGATCGAAACATTAATCGATGAAGGCATTGGTGTTACCAGACTTTCCAGTATCGGTGGATTTCTTGGTCGAAAAAGTTCCACACTATTGATCGGTGTTGATGCAGAGATGGTACATAAAGCCATCGAAATTCTTGATTCGACATGTCGAAAACGAATTGCTTTCATCGCTGTACCTATGGAAAATTCTGCATTACCCATGCCAGCCCCGACCCCAGTTACTGTAGGCGGTGCAAGTATTTTTTCACTAGAAGTTGAGCATTACGAGGAATTATAGCGATGAAATTAATCATAGCCATCATCAAGGATGAAGATAACGATGCGGTTTCTCGGGCGTTAACCAAGCAAGATTTCAGGGTGACGTTGACGTCTTCAACCGGAGGTTTCTTGCGAAGCGGACGCAGCACCTTACTGATCGGTTTTGAAGATGAACGTGTCGAACAAGCGTTGGAAATCATCCGTGAGAATTGTAAAAAACCTGAACAATCAAAAGAAAAACGAGCGATCATCTTTGTTTTGAAGG
>DAINBD010000074.1:0-5855 GCA_036733105.1 Candidatus Brevefilum sp.
GCTATATCTTGGGCGGGGGATCAATATGCCAATTGCCTATGAGGGGGCGTTGAAGCTCAAGGAGATTTCGTATATCCATGCCGAAGGTTATCCCGCTGGGGAGATGAAGCACGGCCCGATCGCGTTGATCGATCGCAACATGCCTGTTGTGGCGCTGGCTCCGCAGGATCCCTGGTATGACAAGATGATCAGCCAGATTGAACAGGCGATGGCACGCGGTGGGGAGGTGATCGCGGTTGCCACAGATGGTGACACGCGCATCCCTGACCTTACCAGCAATATTATCTGGGTGCCAGAGACGCCCTGGCTGCTTAGCCCGGTGATAACAACCATACCTCTGCAGCTGTTTGCCTATCACATTGCCGCGTTGTTGGGTCTGGATGTGGATCAACCGCGCAACCTGGCGAAGAGCGTGACCGTGGAGTAATGAACGAAAGTTTGATCAAACGATTGGTTCATTCAAACAATGAAATATGACCAAAAAAAGGTGCGTTATTCAGAAATACGCACCTTTTTTGTTGATTTTATTGATGAGCGGAAATATGTTTTGACTACTTAAGTAACAGCGGCAAATAAATGAAATTCATCCCGGATGATGAAAATTCAGACGTATTTCCCATGTAATCCATCGCTGTGACTGAAATACAGTCGAATTCCTTGGGTATGCTCAACATTTTAGTAAAGCTGGCTAAGCCACTCGGATTCGTGGTGACATCCGTCAAACCCAGATAGACCTGACCTTCCCCATAACCAGAAGGATCACATTCGTCATTGCCATAAAAGTGCAAAATAAAAAGCGAAGAGGGGGAGCTGTTCAGGTAGCCTTTGACGGTCACGGATGTGGTTCCAGCATAGTCTGCGGATGTGATGATTGGGAAATTTTGCAATTGATTGCCGCCGATATCACTATCGCCCGGGTCATTCGGGGTGACCTTAGAATAGTCTAAAGCTGCTTCGTCGGAATCAGCAATTAAATTTATGCCGAGTCCGCCGTTCTCATAGATAGCATTGCCTTTGATTTGTTTATTAAAGGATGAATAATTGATATAAATGCCATCTTTTGTGTTATATGCAATCGTATTACTTTCTGAACTCGAAATCCCGCCGATTAGGATGCCCTCCTGACCATAAGTCACAATCCCGGATGTGTTTGGGATAGCTGCTGTCCTTGAAGCATCCGTTCCTATCGCATTACCGCGAATCGTTGTTGATTTGCCGCCGGTTTGAATCCCTGCACCCCGATTGCCAGAGATCAGGTTGCCATCCCCAGCTGCACTTCCCCCAATAATTGTGTTGACATCGAGCGAAAGATTAATGCCATCACTGCCATTGGCGAGGGATATTGTCCCCGATAAATCCGTACCAATAAAATTCCCTATCACAAGGTTAGCTGTTGATTCATAGTAAGTTCCACCTCCACCATAGTATCCTGATACAATGGCGATCCCATTGCCGCCATTTCCTGAAATGACATTTCGATCTGTTGCAAGCCTCCCCCCAATCACATTATTGGATGATCCAAAGATGTTAATCCCTGAACCGGTGTTTGGTTGAGCGCTGTTTCCGAGCGAATCTGTACCGATCCTGTTACCTTTGATGGTATGTGAGCCGCCTAAATCGATTCTAATTCCCGAACCATCTGAGGTTGGACTGCCATTCCCGGCTATGACATTGTTAAGGATTTGAGCACCATTCGCATTAATAATCGTGATCCCCCGCCAAGCGTTACCAGGGTAGGAAAGAAGGCCAGAATATGGTCCAATCACGCAATTTGAGATGGTGACATTATCCGCGCCATCAATATTTATGCCGCTCTTCCCAAAGTTTGTGATTTTTATATCTGAAATTGTGACATTAATTGCTTCTTCTAAAATTTCCAAACCATGGGCTGAAATGCCGCTACCATTGATGATGATTGCTCCTCCCAAGGTATTTGGTCCTTGAATGGTAATCTCCTCGTCAATCGTCGGAAGAGCTGAACTGAGTGTGATCACCCGGTCTAAGATTAATTTAGGTGTAATGCTAAAGGTAATGGTAGCCGGTCCAGGGTACGCATTTGACTGTTGAATGGCTGCTCGCAATGTGCATGCACCTGAAGCGGTCAGGCAAATCAAATCCTCCTTATCTTGATCTTCCTCATCAAGAGTCGAGTTGACCACAAAGTTCATTCCTGCAGCAATAGCGGTTTTATGCGAAGGAAATAGAGTGATGACAAGAATAGCAAGAACAATGAGGTGAAATACGGTTATGCGGATAGGTTTCATTAAAATCAACTCCTTTCAATGGACGGCATTGAAAAATATTAACGTCATCATTAATTCCCCTTGACTGGTGATGTCCAGTCATTTTCTGGACGGATCATAGGATCCTTTTGTCCACAGCATATTGAATTTTCTAGATCTGAGGAGTCGTTCAGCTTTACAGCCAATGTTTATTATAAATCACTTAAAAAAATGTGAATAGAGGAAAATATAAGCAAGTTTTTTTAAAAGTGATAACTTGGCAATCCGGTTAGTTAACACTTATCGATACAATTCTTACTTAATTACTGATAAAATCCACACGAAAAATTTCTACATTGACAGTTTATAAAAATGATGTCTTGGATGTAAATTGGTCTGCTTGAATTATTTTATTGGAAATTTAAGTTATAAGTGGGTAAAATAGACCAGGTGTGCATACAGTTTGTTCTTATAAATCCAAATTGAGCCATCTTGATAGCCTTGCAATCAGGCTTTACAGATGACAAAACAACGAAAATATTTTTTAAGTGAAGTTTGAAAGGAATTGAAGATTATGTCCGGTGTCACCAAGGCACAAGTTATAGCAGCCCTCAGCCAGGTTCAAGATCCAGAACTGCGGAAAGACCTGGTGAGTTTGAATATGATCAAAGATATTGAAGTTAACGGGTCACAGGTCTCATTTACTGTTGAATTAACCACCCCTGCCTGTCCGCTTCGTAACCAAATCCAAAAAGATGCAGAAAATGCTGTTTTGGCAATTGATGGTGTCAAATCGGTGAAAGTCACCATGGGGGCACGGGTGATGGAAGATAAGAAGATTGAAAATTTGTCGATCAAGAACATCATAGCGATTGGCTCAGGCAAAGGCGGCGTTGGAAAATCTACCATTGCGGTCAATATCGCCGTTGCCCTGGCAGAATGCGGCGCAAAAGTCGGATTGATGGATGCAGATATTTATGGTCCGAACGTGCCAACCATGATGGGCGTTAACGCGCTTCCGCCAACCCCGCAAGGGAGTAAGATTCAGACTGCAGAAGCCTACGGCGTCAAAGTCATGTCGATCGGTTTCATGGTCACACCTGGACAACCCCTGATTTGGAGAGGACCATTGCTCCATTCCGCCATCAAACAATTTTTGATGGATGTGGATTGGGGTGAATTGGACTACCTGATTGTTGATCTGCCGCCAGGCACGGGCGACGTCCAGCTTTCACTCGTTCAGACCGTCCCATTGAGCGGTGGTGTGATCGTTACCATGCCGCAACAGGTCTCCCTAGATGATGCTTACCGAGCTGCGTCCATGTTCAAGAAGATGGATGTCCCTGTCCTGGGCGTTGTTGAGAATATGAGCTATCTTGAAATGGAAGACGGCAGCCTACGACGGATCTTCGGTGAGGGAGGCGGTGAACAACTGGCAGGTATGGCGGGTGTGCCTTTACTCGCCAATATCCCGATTGATGAGAACATTCGGGCTGGTGGCGACCAGGGTGCGCCTGTGGTTGTGCGCGATCCTGAGTCTCCTGGTGCCCAAGCATTGACCGCGTTGGCACAATCTGTAGCTGCCCGGATGAGTATGGAATTGCTTGGATGATTTACAACACTGACGCATTTACGGATCGGTTATAATGATTTTATGAGTCAAAACAACATTATTGGCGTTCAATTCGAACCCGTTGGCAAAAACTATTATTTTGATGCATCTCGCTATACCGAGCTCAAAGCCGGTGACCCGGTGATCGTTCGGACGAGTCGCGGCTTGCAGCTGGCAAATATCACTCAGGTAGGGATAGATGATGCGGATCTTGATTTGCGTTCTTTCAAATCAGTTGAACGCCCAGCAACTCCTGCGGACCTTTTACAGCGAAAAGCGCTTTCCTTGCGGGAAGAGGAAACAACGGAAAAGGTAAAAGAATATCTTAATCAGAATGGCTTGAGTGCAATAAAAATTGTTTCAGTTGAATATTCGCTGGATGGTAATCAGCTTTTCATCCTGCTCAATAGTGAGCCTTCAGTGAATTATAACTTGAAGCGCCTTCACCAGGACATTCAAAAAATGGAAAAAGATGTTCAGCTTGAGTTGCGCCAGATTGGACCCAGGGATGCTGCAAAATTGATCCAGGGGATGGGTGCCTGTGGGTTGGAAACACGCTGCTGTTCAAAATTTTTGACCGATTTTTCATCCATTTCCATAAGGATGGCAAAAACCCAGGATATTTCCCTGACCCCTTCGGAAATTACAGGTATGTGCGGTCGTTTGCGCTGTTGTTTGAGTTATGAATATGAACAATATGTCGAAGCGATCAAAACACTCCCAAAGCGAAAGCGCAAGGTGATCACACCCATGGGTGAGGGACGGGTGATTCAGATCCTGCCATTACGCCAGGCTGTGATTGTTGATCTGCCAGAAATCGGTCCAAGACAGTTTTCAATGGATGAAATCAATCGTGCTGAAAGAATCGCCAGGGGAGAAGAGGTTGAACCTTTACCCGTGGAAGAAAAGAAGCATCAAGAGATTGTGGATTTGCTTGAGGATCAGCAGCCTGCCTCTGAAGGTGACCAATCTTCAAAAAGGCAAAGTTCAAAATCATCCAATCGAAGGCGTGGGCAGAGATCCCGCCGTTCAAAACGCAGGGATTCATCATCGTAAACGAAATCGGGAAAACTCGCCCATGGACCATCAAGAAGGTTGGGACAGCTTAAAAGACATTCTTGTCATTCTGGCGCATCCGGATGACCCAGAATTTTTCCTGGGTGGGACGATTGCGCGTTGGGCTAAAGCCGGTCATCGTGTGCGTTACACACTTCTAACTAAGGGGGATAAAGGCGCCAAGGATGATACCTTGAGTGCAGATAAAATTATGTCGATCAGGGAACAGGAGCAGGCTCAGGCAGCACAGAGTCTGGGCGTCTTATCCATTGACTACCTCGATTATGAGGATGTGGTCAGGTCTATTCGACAGCATCGACCTCATATTTTAGTGACCTGTGATCCGACCAATTTATTCCCAAGTCAACAGTATCTCAATCATCCAGATCATCGGTATGCCGGGCAGGTTGTTTTGGATGCCCTATTCCCTGCAGCAGGGAACGCATTCTTCTTTCCTGAACTGCTTGATGAAATGTACCTTCCTCATTCAGTTGAAGAGGTTTGGTTAAGCCTGACGAATCAAGCGGATGTTTGCCTGGATGTGACACCCTACTGGAATGATAGGCTGGAAGCGCTGAAGCACCATGCTTCTCAAATCGGGGATCTGGATGAATTTGAAAGACATATGATTGAACGGGTTCAAAAGGATAATCAGCAGGGATTTACGTATGAAGAGTCCTTTCGTCGGATCGTATTCAGGAGGTAAAAGGTATGAAGATTATTGATGAAGCAATGGCTATTAAAGAGGAAACAATCCAAACTCGCCGTGATCTGCACCGTCATCCTGAATTGGGATTGGAAGAAATCCGTACGGCAGGCATTGTTGCTGAAAGGTTGAAAGAGCTTGGGCTGGAAGTTGCCACCGGTATTGGGAAAACGGGTGTGGTTGGCTTGCTGCGCGGAGCGAAGGAAACACCTGTCCTGCTTCTTCGGTTTGATATGGATGCGTTACCGATCATGGAGGA
>DAINBD010000075.1:0-5813 GCA_036733105.1 Candidatus Brevefilum sp.
TGACAATTGAGTATTCTCCACCTGGTGGAGAAGTTCGTGTGTAATTTCATGAATGAGCGTCTTGGTTCCAGCTTCCGGAGATAACACAATACTGCCACCTGTACTGATGCCTTGAGTTTCTCCTTCTAATTCCTTTATTGTAACTTGAATTCCATTCTGTTCTGCAAAATCGAATAATTTCATCTGCAGCTCAAGATTCTTTTCAGGACTTTTCCAATTAGGTGGTTCCGGTAGAGGTTGACCATCCGTTTGGGCGAAATCAAAAACGTGCACAACCCGAAACCCACGTAAGATTTTTGGTGATTCTTCGTCATCAGGATTTTCACGATAAAACGTTGGTGCCAAAATCGCAATTCCCTTCTCGCCTCGCTTCACATATCTTCCAATTTTCTTCCAGGCATTGAACCCAGCCACATGAGTTGCATCTGGACAAGCCAAGAGAATCAACCAGACATTTGATGCGCTATATTGATGACCAAACTTCGCACAGAATTCAAGATAATGAACCATTTCTTCGCTGACTCTTGCTTGATCGGTCGCTTTGGCGAGGTCTTCCAAATGTTCCTTGATTATTGCGTTCAAATCATTGGCAGTGGTTTTGGTTTTCCTTAATGTATCCTTGTTATATTCCTTTCATTTAAATAGCAGAGATGGCATAGACCTCCATCTATGCCATCTCGAATTAATAGGGATATGTCGCTAGATATAAAATCCCGTGGGCAGTTCTCCAGCTTTAAGCATCTTGGCCACTTTCTTGGCTGTCTCGATCGCTGTTTCGTTACGGGCGTCAGTGTATTCCTGCTCACTGAGCCCTAATATCAATCCAAAGACAAAGCAAACCGTCAGACGCTGCAAAGTCCTATGGCTATGCCGGAGGTGCAATCCGACCAACTTTCCTTCATTGAGACCCTTACTGCCGAGGTTGAGATAGTTATCCAGAAGCCTGGCAAAGTTCAATGGAGTGATGGAACGGGCTATGGCGTAGATGCTGACCATCTCGCCGGTGGGCTCGGTCATGCGGCTTTCAGGGTTCCAATCTTTCAGACAAATTTTGCTTTCATCAGACATCGTTCCTCCTCTTAAATATCCCAATCGTCCCAATCCTCAAATTGAAGATGGCTACAATTGTTCTTGAGCTGTTGCTGTTTGGGAAGCTTGAAGCTGATCATGCATCCCAGCGAATAACCGCCAAAGCCACTGCCCATCAGCAGGGCTACCCGACCTTTGACCGGATAGCCATAAACTTTGAAATAGGGAATTAAGCTGGCAGCCAGATAGCGGTTGAGATAGCCAATTTGCTCGCCATTCTCACGACAAACCGTAATGGCATTACAATCATAGGGGTTGGTGGGCTCTCTATCCAGCCAAACCCGGTCTCCCTGTCGTAGGCGGGCGACAACTTCCTGCCGACCTTCGAAGGTAACGCCAACAACCTTGGTCGTGACGATCCGACCTTTAACCCGCGCTTGAGGATAGGCTTCCTGCAGCTTGGGAAGGGTTTGTTCTTGGATGGGTCGAGCAATTCTTTCAATAACATCATGAGTATCCATTTGTTTAAACCTCCTTTGCTTAAATAAGTTGAGGACAGCCAGTGAATAGACTGCCCTCTTGATTGGAATTACGCCTGTTAATCCAGGCTTTTGACAATCAGCACCCCGGGACAGGGATTTGTGATGCGGACATGGGAATCCGGTCGTAAGCCTGCGGACAACAACCATTTTCCCTGCAACCTGATTTGTGGTTTGACCTCCTTTCTGAAATAGTCGCCAACGTTTTGCACCTTGAGGGTCCGAGAGGACAGCTCACCAGACTCATTCACGTTTTTTTCCATGGCACCAGTAGTCCTCCCAACGATGCGCATACCACACACGTCCATTCTTAGACCATTTCTGCATCTCCACGCCGTGGAGAGGACAGATGGGATTCTTTCCATCGGATTGGATCATCATGATCGGCTCAGATTTCTCTCCATTAGCACTTAACGGCCTATTGGGGCTGTCTTTGTGTAAAGGGATACATTGAGCTTCAATCAGGTGCTCAATGGCACCCACAGCCTTTTTCAAGGCTTCTGAACCGCTCTCAGCCTGGATGGACAGGATACACTCGAAACCTCGATCGAGATAGCGAACGGACCATGTGGAAATGGCTTCGGTGTACCCACTTGTAGACTCAAAACTAGAAGATGAATTTTCCACACTGAACTCCTTTCTTAAACAAAATATGAGCGCTCCTCACCCAAATGAAAGAGCGCTCATTGAAAGAACGTGGCATTTACCTAATCCAGGACTTCACCGCAATCGTCGCAGACATCAACAATATCGTCCCAGACCTCACCAGCCGAGAAGTGATGACCACCTGAGCGGGAAACATGCTCATGAGGGCATTCAACCTGCTCGAGAAGCTGCCTGAACTCTGCCAGGTTAATCCACTTGCCACGCAGACCAGTCCCATGGCATTTGGGACAGGGAAAATAGCGCATGTAGCGCTCACCCCTGTTATCCACAGTCTCTCCGGCTGGGAGATACGCCTGACCGTCACAATACGAACACTTACTGAGAATATTGACCTTGATTATCATATGCCTCCTTTCTGGACTTAAAACAAAAGACCCGCCTTAGGGGGCGGGTGGGGTCCCTGCGCCAGCTGGTCGCAAGGTACAGAAGTTATTCAGTTGTTATGCCCCCCGAGTTCACTTTTGGCCTCAAGTCACTCGTAATATAACTGGCTTACACGCATACAGAGATAATTTCGAATATCTCCACCAGTAGAGTGGCCATTTTTGCAACCTATTGTCGCTTTTTTAGCCTATTTGATGAAAACGAAACAAAGCTGTTTACTTACGCATGTCATTATGATGGTCTTACTTTACACATATCCTAAGAGATTGAGCAACCATAGATCTTAATTCTTTTGATAATAATTGGAGACTATGATTAAAAAGTATTTTCGCAGGGATATAGCTAATTCTTACGCACTTACTCCAGATTACCAAATTTCCAAACCAGTAAACAGAATAATTGATCAAATCTTCATTTTATTCGAGCGATCTCCAGAAATGAAAGGCACTCTCAATAATATCATTGGAACCTGATAGCAATTTGTCGGTGCGCAGCAGACTTGCGAGGGGGAGATCGGGTTCGGATTCAATGGCTTTGACGAAGCGGCGGATGAGGGGACACGCATGAGGGCAATCTCATCCCCCAACCTTCACAGAGGGCGGTTTCGAGATCAGTAAGTTCGATTTGAGAAAACTGCTGTGAATAGAATCCTTGTTAGGCCAGCACCTTATGGCGCTCGGCATTTCGCTGGTGTGCCTTGAGGGCACCCAGCTTGAGAGCGTTGGTGTTGCCTGGCTGCGCGCCTCTGGTGCGTTTGGGCATTAGTTGGTCCGTGGTGTGTGCGGTGATGTTAATTTATTAGATATAGATATTTATTATAAGTTTTGCAAGAGGGAAAATATCGAATATTTCTCATTGACAAAAAAATTGTGATATAATGTATTTGTCTTTTCTTCAAAGCAATTCCGAATTATTGACTTTGAGTTTGGAGCCTTCCATTTTTATGGAGGGCTTCAGACTTTATAAGTCTGGTTGTGCGGATATGATGCGGTTAGGTACGTGATTGCCACCATGCGCTCCAAGATGGAGTACGACACGCAGAAGGACGGTCAGGGACGCACCACCATCAAGAAGGTGGGACAAATGCCTGTAAAACGGGCAGGGATCGAGTATGAGTTCACCATTGTGATCGATATGGACACAGATCATAATACGATCGTGTCCAAGTCCCGTGCCGCTGATCTGGCGGATTTGGTGAAGAACATAACGGATACCCAGTGGTTTGCCAAATTCTACACCTGGCTGGTGGAAAGTGAAAAGCCGCCCCGCACCAAAGAAGAACTGATCCAGTACAGTGCTGGCTTTGAGCTGTTCTCGCAGGATATTGCTTCAGCTCTCAAAGAAAGCAATGTCCAGTTTGCCGGAGATGAGGACACTTGGGCAATGATGACGAATGTGCTGGCAGAATATGCGGAGAATAAGAATGGGAAGGGGGAGATGATGAAGTAAATCGGTTTTACGGGAATTCTTTCAAGAGCCGCTTATCATCAAGAGCCGCTTATCATAATGCGGCTCTTTCTATACACACAGATATGGGATTATAGGATTTGAGTGCGTTGGTGGCACCTGACCATGCGTCACTGGTGCGTTTGGGCATGTTGAGGTCCGCGGTGAGTGTGGTGATTATTCTATAAAATCTAGATTATTTGATGATTATGTATTTCCTGTTGAATCATTAGAAATAATAAAAGATCATTAATAAAAAATAGTTGGTGTCAACATCCTCTTTTTACGATGAATTCAGTTCCACAATGGGCACATGCGAAGCGTTCAATATCCTATTTGATTATGAGTTTTCCTCCGCATGAAGGACAGGTTAAGGTTATGAAATCAGGCATGTTACCTTCAACAATTCCTATTAAGTGTATAAACAGAAAATTTGATACTAGCTTCCCAAAATTAAGACTGTTCTAAACCAGTCCATCTACACATCTACAAGTCTACACTTTCACATCTTTAAATCATCCAAAAACTCGGATGCTGGTTCAACACTAGTCAAAAGGAGATGATCCCGAGCACGTGTACATGCTACATACAGCAAATGCCTTTCCGTGTTATACACTTCCAGCAAATCAGATTCATCTGATACTTTCTCGATTCGATTCTGGAGGGGAATAATTTCATCATCGCACGCCATTACAACCACAGCCCTGAATTCTAAACCCTTAGCAAGATGCATTGTGCAAATGGAGACATGACCTTCAGTTGTTGATACTCTCTCATCAAGAATCTTATAGGGTAATTTAGAAGATTCAACTGCTGCTTTTGCTCGATAAAGTTCATTTTCCGACCGAACGAAGACTCCTATTTCGTTTAACACCAAACCTTCCACAATCCATTGTCTCAACTGTGAACTCACAGCATCAATTTCTTCGCCATGCGTTTGATATTTGCGAATGACTGGGTCAGGTCCATTGAAGATAGAGATTGTTCCGGTACGTTCTTCAGTAATCCCATCGACATCGGAGATCTCAGGGCTAAGAAGTTTATCAGCTTGCATCCGGATCTGATGGGAGGTGCGATAATTGATCTTTAGGATGCGAGATCGCCCCCGTATATCAACACCTAATGCCAACCAAGAAAACGGCTGCTGGAAGATTCGTTGGCCTAAGTCACCCGCAAAGAAAAGACTGTTTGGTTTGTTCTTCCCAAGCACTGCCAATAATTTAAGCTGAGCTATCCTAATATCTTGAGATTCATCCACAACAATAAAATCGAAGGGAGAACAATGATCTCTTCGATAATGCTCTGTTAATTGATGGAACATCCCTGCTTGTGTCATCAGATGATTCAACTGTAATTCTTTACGAACATTATTAATAATTGACCAGAGTATTTTCCGCCGTTCTTCAGGCAATCTTGTCTTGCGACCTAACCGCAAAACATTTTGATACTTTTCCCATGTGTTGAGTTGCCATGCATCCACCACCTGCTCCCATTCAGTCAATAAAAAGTGCTGACTAAATTTGTGGTTTTCAATCTGGTTTGCAGCCATTGATATCAATTCTGCAATGGTTTCTCTGGATGCAATCTGAAATTCGCCAAAATTCATGCGATAAAGGCGTTCGCCAACCGTGTTCATGGCAAAAACTTCAATCTGGTCGGCTAAACGGGGCTGATGATAGATCAATCGACGCAATTTATCTTTCAATGCATTGGCTAATGTCTCGGAAAAAGTGGAGAGCAGTACGCGGG
>DAINBD010000076.1:0-5801 GCA_036733105.1 Candidatus Brevefilum sp.
AGGATCGGTTTAAATTATACGATCATAAAGCGACAGAAAATAATCGCCGGCAAGCTTACATACCTGAAGGCGCCATTCCAATCACAAACCCTGTCGGTACAGCCCCATGTTATATTGTGGAAATCGGGAATGCTAGTGTCATCTCATTGCCCGGTGTACCACGAGAGATGGAAAAAATCTTACGGCAATCGGTTATTCCCTTCCTGAGTTCAAAATACCAGTTGGAAACGCAAATCATCATAGCAACAGTTTTACATGCTGCCTCCTTCGGGGAGTCACAAATTGACGAAATGATTTCTGAGCTTGAACTGCTGTCGAATCCCACGGTTGGATTATTGGCACATCCTGGGCAAGTGGACATAAGAATAACCGCAAAAGCACACTCCACGGATGAAGCCCTCAGTTTATCCAAACCCATCGTTGAAGACATCAAAGCACGGCTAGGTGACAACATTTACGGTGTCAATGAACAAACACTGGAAAGTGTGGTTTGCCAGCAGATCAACCAGGAAAGCCTATCGCTCTGTCTTTTGGAATATGGACTTGATGGCACGCTTCAGGATAGGATTAATCGAGGCCAACCTGACCATTTCCACAGTCAGCAGATTGGAACCCGACCTGACTCAATGAAAGCATTGGTTGAAAAAGTAAATACATTTTATAAAGAAAATAAATGCGACATCATCCTTGGTGTCGTTTTACTCATCGATGACAAGGTTACGGCAAATTTTGTCTATCAAGATCAATTTAGCCTGATCACCCAAACCCGGAACTACGGCGGACCGCATGAGTATGGCATTTTATGGGCACAAAACTCTAGCCTTGACTTTTTACGACGACAATTGATCTTCAGAAAAGACCAATAGTGAACAGGAGCATCATGAAAAAAGCAAATCTCATATTAAGAAATGCAACCGTTCTAACGATGAACGATAAGTTTCAGATTTTCAGCCCTGGTGCAGTTGTGATCAATGATGACAGCATTTTCGATGTTGGTTATGAAATTGATATCGCCACCAAGTATGAAGCTGATACAACTTATGATTGCGGGGGAAAAATTCTGATGCCGGGATTGATCAATGCCCATGCTCATATGCCGATGACACTCTTGCGCGGTTTGGCAGATGATTTGCGCCTAGATGTCTGGTTGATGGGATATATGATGCCCGTCGAAAGAGAATTTGTATCACCGGAATTTGTCCGGCTGGGGACGAAACTGGCTTGTGCTGAATCCATTCGGAGCGGGGTAACCACATTCGTGGACATGTACTACTTTGAATCAGATGTTGCCCAGGCAACTGCCGAGGCTGGATTGAGGGCTGTCTGCGGTGAGAGTGTATTAAAATTCCCGACACCTGACGCAACCTATTTTGAAGAATCCCTGGAATATGCAGAAGAATTTATCAAAAAATGGAAGGGTCATCCGTTAATTGAACCTTCGATTGCGCCCCATGCACCCTATACCTGCACAGATGAAATTCTCAAAGCTTGTACTGAATTGGCCATTCGTTATGATATTCCCTTACAAATCCATATTTCAGAAACAGCCAGTGAAGTGGAAGAAATTCGTGAAGAATCAGGGATGCCTGTGGTGCCTTATGTGAAGAAGCGCGGCATCTTTGACGCAAAGGTGATCGCTGCCCATTGTGTCCACATTGATGAAGGCGAGATGCGAACCATTCAACGTGCGGGTGCAGGCGTTTCACATAACCCCTCTTCGAACCTGAAACTGGCATCGGGGTTTGCGAATACAACCCGGATGTTGGAACTTGGATTAAACGTAGGGATTGGAACGGACGGACCTTCTTCCAACAATGATCTGGACATGATCGAGGAAATTCGCCTGGCATCGATGATCGCCAAGGCAGCCTCAGGAGACCCTACTGCCCTGCCAGCCAGGCAGACGCTTGCAATGGCAACCAGCATGGGTGCGAAAGCTGTTCACATGGACCATTTGGTTGGCTCAATCGTTCCGGGAAAACGCGCAGATCTGATTCTCATCGAAATAGGCAAGGTCCATAATTCACCTAATTTCCAGCGAGATCCAGATAGCAGCTATTCACAGATCATTTACGCAGCAAAGTCAACCGATATCAGTGATGTGATGGTGAATGGGAAATGGTTAATGCAAAATCATGAGCTTTTGACCCTGGATGAAAAGGCATTAATGGAAGAGGCACAGGTATATGCTAATAAAATTGATGCATTCTTGATAGAACGCGAACAATCTGTCCTCTCCAAGTTGATCGCTATTGGCGGCGCTATGGAAGAGGAAAGCTTTGAAGTCCAGGCAAAGGTCCGCATCGCCAATCCAGGTAAAATTATCGAGGCTCTGGATCAAAAAGCAATCGAAGTCATTTACAATCGGCGTTATCACGAATTTGATACCTATTTTTATTTTGAAGACAAAAAACAAGGGCGCTTGCGTTATCGAGAGGATGAATTCATCAATGCACAGGGTGAGGTTGACAATGTTCGCGGACGTTTGACCTTAATTGGTGTAATGCGTGAAGGCAGCTTCGAGCGTGATGTGATGCTTTCACGGAGCCGATATTTTGCCCCTGCAACGCACTCCCTTCGTTTTTATCGAGAATATTTCGAGCCTTCTCGGGAATTGGACATTGAAAAGGACCGTAAACGCTATAAGATCATTTATAACGGCGTTGATTTTTATGTCAATATTGATACCCTTCTCAAACCTGACCTCGGGCATTTTCTGGAAGTCAAAAGCCGTACATGGAGCCGAGAAGATGCAAAAAGAAAATCAAAAATGATTGCTGAATTAATTGAATACCTTGGCGCTTCTTCTGAAACAGCAGAAACTCAGGATTACCCGGAGATCGTGGAAAATCATTTATCATCCAGATAGATTGGGACGTAAACCTATATGACCATTCATGTTTTATTCCTCGCTGCTGAAGCTGAACCTTATGTAAAAATTGGCGGATTGGGTGATGTAGCAGGTGCCCTACCAGACGCCATAGACCAAGTTTCAAAGGATCAACCCCATTCCAATGGGGTTGATATCCGTATGGTATTACCTTATCATTTTGCCATCAAGCAACGCGGGTTTAGACCGACTTTTCTGGGAAAGTTCAGTGTTCCCAGCAAAAAGGGCATGGTTGAATGCCAGGTTTATACCGTTGAGAAAAATGGAATCCAGGTTTATTTTCTGGATGGTGAGCCCATCGATGAAAAATCTCCTGTCTATTCGCCAGATCCAATCCTTGACGGTTACAAATTCGTATTTTTCTCCCTTGCATCCCTGAAGTTAGCTGATTTTTTGGATTGGCGAGTCGATATTCTTCACGCCAATGACTGGCATACTGCGACGGCAATTTACGCCCTGCATAAACTTGATTTCTCATCGGAAAACCTTAAAAACACCAAAACGCTTTACACACTTCACAACCTCCCCTATATGGGATACGGCGTCCAAAAGGCACTTAACGATTATCGGTTACCCCCTACCAAGAATAAAAGCCTGCCCGAATGGGCACGCCACGCTCCTCTTCCTTTAGGACTGCTTCACGCAGATAGAATTGTTGCCGTTTCACCAAATTACGCCAGGGAAATCCTAACACCTGAATTTGGCTGTGGCCTGGAGGAATTCTTAAAGACCCAAACATCAAAATTGGACGGCATCATTAATGGGCTGGATACGGTACTATGGAACCCCGAAACGGATACCTCCATTCCTCAGAATTACAACGCGGATAACTTAGAGCCAAAATCAGTGAACAAACGCAAACTTCAAGCTGATTACCACCTTCCACTGGATGACTCGGTCCCCTTGCTAACGCTCGTGAGCCGTATGGACCCCCAAAAAGGCATCGATATCGTCATCAAAGGTATGAGCTATTGTGAAGATCTACCCTGGCAAGCAATCTTCCTGGGAACAGGTAACCCTGTCGTCGAAGAAATGGCTCGCAAATTAGAAGCACGATATCCTGACCGTGTGCGCAGCATCATTGATTTTGATGGCAAATTAGCCCATCAGCTTTATGCTGGCGGAGATATTTTTCTGATGCCTTCACGCTACGAACCTTGCGGGTTATCGCAGATGATCGCAATGCGTTATGGGACTGTGCCCATTGCCCGGGCAACAGGCGGATTGGTGGATACAATTCGGCATATCTCATATAGGGTGAATGGCGGAACAGGATTCCTATTTGATCGACCCTATCCCTCGGTATTTGCAAACACACTCAGACGTGCGATCAGCTTTTATCAAATACCTAAAGTTTGGAAACAAATTCAACGCAACGGGATGGAGATTGACTTCTCCTGGAAGAATTCTGCCCAAAAATATATTGACATGTATAAGATTATCTTATCAGAGTAAGGTATCTGTCACGATCGTGAGGAGTTATTAATGGAACAAGATCGAGCATCAGGCATTCTTTTGCACCCGACCAGTCTACCTGGTCCGGATGGGATCGGTGACCTGGGACCTGAAGCCTATCGTTTTGTCGATTTTCTAAGCAGGACCGGCTGTCAATTTTGGCAAATTCTGCCTTTAGGACCCACTGGATACGGCGATTCACCCTATCAATGTTTTTCAGCATTTGCAGGAAACCCCTACCTGATCAGTGCCACTGTGCTCCTCGATCAGGGTCTTCTGGATCAATCTGACCTTGCAGATCGCCCAGATTTTTCGCTTGAGCGCGTGGATTATGGCCCTGTGATTGATTGGAAGATAAAACTTTTACGCCGATCTTTTCAGTATTTTAAAACGAGCAAGGACAAAAGAATTCAAAAGTCATTTGAGGCTTTTAAGTCAGAACAGGAAGATTGGCTGGATACATTTGCCCTCTTCATGGCGATAAAGTCCGAACAGGGCAATGTTTCTTGGTGTGAATGGTCAGAGCCTTTCAGAATGCGTGACCCAAAAGCTCTTTCCGAGTTCAAAAAGGAATTTGCTGAAGAGATCGAGCTTCAAATTTTCATGCAATTCATCTTTTTCAACCAGTGGCAATCGCTCAGAGCTTACGCGAAGGAAAAAGGAGTCCGCATCATCGGGGATATCCCCATTTTTGTCGCTTATGACAGCGCAGATGTTTGGGAACACAAAGAATTGTTTTACCTGGACAAAACAGGTTTACCGAAAGTTGTGGCAGGTGTGCCGCCAGATTATTTTTCTGAAACAGGACAACTTTGGGGGAATCCACTTTATAAGTGGCAGATTCATCAAGAAAATGGCTACAAATGGTGGGTACGGCGTTTGCAGCATGTTTTCGAAACCGTTGATTATGTGCGCTTGGATCACTTCCGGGGGTTCGAAGGCTATTGGGAAGTGCCGTTTGGAAATGAAACAGCTGAAAAAGGCCGTTGGGTCAAAGGTCCCGGTGAGGAGCTCTTCACTACGCTCAGAAATGCACTGGGAGAACTGCCCATCATTGCCGAAGACCTTGGCGTGATCACTAAACCAGTGATCAAAATGCGAGAGCAATTTAATTTGCCTGGCATGAAAATCTTCCAATTCGCTTTTGCATCGGATCCTGATGATGACTTCCTTCCGCACAATTACCCGGTGAATTGTGTCGCATACACAGGCACACATGATAATAACACGACACGCGGTTGGTACGATTTTGCGTCGGAAAGTGAAAAGGATTTTTGCCGCCGATACCTTGCCAGATCGGGTGATGATATTTCATGGTCAATGATCCGTACCCTCTGGCAGTCTGTGGCTGCCTGGGTGATTGCCCCCATGCAAGATTTTCTCAGCCTTGGTGAATGGGCTCGTATGAATTACCCTGGTACTTCTTCTGGCAACTGGACCTGGCGGATGCACCCGG
>DAINBD010000077.1:0-386 GCA_036733105.1 Candidatus Brevefilum sp.
TCCAATGTTATGCGCAAGATCGTAGACTTGTTCAAGCTGCCAGTCATCGACCTTGCCAGCCAAGACCTGCTCGAAAGCCTCCCGAACCCTGTTTGCCAAGATCTGACGGTTAAGAAAGGCATAATTTGCACCGCACCGCATCGCGCCGAGGTAATCCTGACCTTTTGGCGATCGAATTGGCGCACAAACCAGTTGCCTGTCTGGCAAATTGATCTTGTATTTTGAGATAGCCGATTGCAACTGTCTCACATAATCTGTGCAAATTTGATGACCAAAGCCCCGGGAACCGGTATGGATTTGCACAGCAAGGTGCCTCTTACGCAAACCCATAATATCTGCTGCCTTTTGGTCATAGATTTCAGCAACCAGGTCAACCTCAATAAAAT
>DAINBD010000077.1:396-5679 GCA_036733105.1 Candidatus Brevefilum sp.
AAAATGATTGCCAGCACCCAGGGTACCAAGCTGTTTTCGACCGCGTTCAATTGCCCGCTCACTTAATTTATCAGGCTGAGCACCAGCCAAGCATCCATTCTCTTCAGTGTGCAGGAGATCCTCAGCTGTTCCATATCCTTCTTTCTTTGCCCAGGCCGCACCCTGAACGCAGGCTTCCATCAACTCATTTTTCGAAAGTCGAATATCACTATCCACGCCAACACCACTTGGACAGATTTGATTTATCACAGATGCCAAAGCAGGAAGCAGCTGTTTCACCTCTACCAATGGGATCTTTGATGCCAGCAATCGCACCCCACAATTGATATCGTAGCCAATGCCACCCGGTGAAACCACACCGGTTTCCAGGTCAGTCGCAGCAACGCCGCCAATCGGGAATCCATAACCCTGGTGCATGTCTGGCATAACCATAACTGCATCGATAAGTCCTGGCAGAGAGGTTGCGTTTATCGCTTGTTGAATAGACTGGTCGCGAAACGCATCACTTAGGATTTGCTTTGATGCAAATATTCGCACCGGCACTCGCATATCAGATCGAAAATCAGGCGAGATCTCCCATTCAAAATCGCTCACCTTTCTAAAAATATCCATCGATATATTGGTCATTTTCTCACCTCACACATCAAATGTAATCATCGTCTCTAAACCCGAATCCGTTCTATTGATGACGAGATCGTTGAAAGTTACTGCCTTGATATCTCGATGTACTGCAATCACGTTGTGACCGCTTGCGCTTACGATAATCCTCCCGATTTGAAAATTGAAAGTGAAAATGTCAAAGGCTAATCGCCGATCTTCGCAAAGATAAAGCAGTTCACTTAGAAAATCAACAAGAATCGTTTCTTGATCAGCATCTTCAATCGAAAAGGTGATGGTTGTCGGAGAATCCATATCACACCTGACACCTATCAACGCATACATTCCCTGGGCTGAATGGATCAAGATGCTCAAAAAATCCTCACCCCAGACATTTATTGCCAAATCAGCGGTGTGATCGACCTCTGCATAGCCATTAGAAACCATAGTTGAGTATAATTATACTGGATTGGTACCTATGAATAAAAATCTTGATCGGCTTGAAGCACACCTACGCGCATTATTTGAAGACAAATTGATCAGTATCTTCATTGGTAATGAACATCAGCACACATTTATCGATGAATTGATCAAGGCAATGCGAGATAATCTCAAGGTCATCAATGAAGATGAAACTTGCGCACCTGACCACTTCACAGTCCATCTTCATAATGAGGATTATCCTGAGTGGCAAATCCAACAGGATATCCTGGATGAAATGGCCACTTCGCTTTATGAAAAGGGTCAATCAGACGGTTTCCAATTCTTGAAACCTCCAACCATCGATCTGATTATTGACGATAGGGTCCCTAAGAATAAGTTCTTGGTTTCAGCAGGTTTTTCGACACCTGCGCCAAATTTACCTGACACCGCCCCCATGGCAGCTGATGCGTTGTTTCCTGAGGGACAAAGCATGCCAGAAGCCGCTTATTTCATCATTGGTGGCAAAATTCACTTTCCCTTAGATAAGCCTGTTGTCAATATCGGTCGTCATTCAGAATCGGATCTCATCTTGGACGACCTGCATGTCTCACGGCATCATGCCCAGCTTCGTGCAATCAACCAGCATTTCGTGATCTTTGATACCGGATCAACAGGTGGGCTCTTCCTGAATAACAAGCGAATCGCCCAGGCAACCCTTCACTCAGGTGATGTTGTTCGCGTTGGCGTCATAAACCTTATCTATATTCAGGAGTCAACATCCACCAATCCAACAACTGCGATCGCAATTGATGAAGACAACCCCATCATCACTGATTTCCAAAATCAAAATGGATCTCCTGAAGGCGGTGACCAGTGAATGCAGTCATTGTTTTTATTCTTCGGTTGATCTTGATCCTCCTTTCCTACGTCTTTATCGGCGGGGTTGTTTATGTAATATTTCTTGATCTTCGACGATCGATGCATGAAAAGATGACCGCACCTCTGCCACCACTCACATTGCATGCTGAACTCGAAGGAACAACCGTTGATAAGACCATAACAACACAAGAAGTCATCATCGGTCGTGATCCCGCTTGCGATGTCTACATCAACGACGAGACCATCTCTCTCAGGCATTGTAAACTTTTCTTCCACCACAAGCAGTGGTGGGTCGAAGATCTATTATCAACCAACGGTTCTTATCTCAATGAGACACGCATTGAAACACCTATTGTCCTCACAGATGGCGACTCCTTGCAATTAGGATTAGTCCATATTTCCTTGATATTCAACGAAAGGATCTGAAGCAAATCATGAATGAAACACCTGTGTTAGCCGTCATTGGCGGATCAGGCTTATATGCCTTTGAGGATCTTAAAGAACGCCGGGAATATGACCTTGATACCCCGTTTGGTAAACCAAGTTCCCCCATCACCGTAGGTTATCTCCAGGGTAAACCCGTTGCATTCCTTGCAAGACACGGCTTTGGACATGTTCTCTCCCCAAGCGATGTGCCTTATCGCGCCAATATTTACGCGTTGAAATCGCTTGGGATCACTCGTGTGGTTAGCGTCAGTGCGTGCGGTTCCTTACGTGAAGCCTACGCACCGGGGCATATCATTATTCCCAATCAGGTCTTTGATTTCACCCACAAACGTGAACGCAGCTTCTTTGAAGCGGGATTGGTTGCACATGTGAGTGTCGCAGATCCATTTTGCAGCTCACTCTCAGATCTCCTTGAGGAGTCATTGAAAGAGGTAAATGCCAATTACCATCGTGGCGGGACATACATCACCATCGAAGGTCCCAGATTTTCAACAAAAGGCGAATCAGGACTGTATCGTTTATGGGGGATGGATATCATTGGCATGACTGCTTCTCCCGAGGTTTTCCTGGCAAGGGAAGCTGAAATGTGCTACACAACCATGGCTCATGTCACCGATTATGATGTCTGGCACATCGCAGAAGAATCCGTAAACGTGGAATTGGTTGTTCGTACATTGATGGAAAATATCAGCCTCGCTCAAGAAACGATTAAAAAAATGGTCGAAAAGATCGATCTTGAAAGCAGCTGCTCCTGTCAATTTGGATTGGAAAACGCAATCATCACCAATCCGAATCATATAGATCCCAAGAAACGGGAAAAACTAAACCTGTTGATTGGAAAATATCTGGACTGAACGTGCAAAAGTTGTTTTCAATCAAAGAGGAAGCACCCTCCAAAGATCAAACCCAGAGCCGACTGATGATCCTGGCTGCGGTGATCATTATCACCTATGCCATCATTCGGACGCTTGCACCTTCCATCAGGCAGCAATCCGGTGAGGCAATCCTCCCTTTTAACCACTGGTTAGGGGTGCTGATTTGGGGTGCAAGTTTTGCCCTGATCCATTTTCAATCAGTTCGCAAATGTTCTAAACGTGATCCCTTTATTCTGCCGGTTGTCGCTCTTCTAAATGGCATAGGATTAATGACGATTTGGCGTCTCTTTCCGGAACTTGGATTACGGCAGAGCATATGGATCGCCGTTGCTTCTCTTATTCTTGTTGCAGGCTTAAATTTCCCTCAATATCTTGATTATTTCCGAAAATACAAATACATCTGGTTGGTCTTGGGATTATTCTTGACAGGCTTGACCATTTTTATCGGTCTGAATCCAACCGGCGCAGGACCCAGACTTTGGCTCAAGTTCCTTGGGATCCATATTCAACCTTCAGAACTCCTTAAATTGATCATCATTATCTATCTTGCTGGATTCTTCACGGATCGCCTGACGATGACCCAAAAGAGAATCGAAAACCTTCTGCCAAACCTTCTCGTCACGGGCACAGCTATATTGTTGCTCGTTTTCCAACGAGATTTGGGAAGTGCGATCATATTTCTTTTGATCTATGTAGCAATGCTCTTTACCACAAGAGGTCATAAGTTGATTCTATGGATTGCGCCGGCTTTTATCCTCATCGCGGGCATCCTAGGATACTTTTTTATCGATGTGGTTCAACTTCGGTTCGATACCTGGTTAAATCCTTTTTCAGACCCAGGCGGTTCTTCTTACCAGATCGTTCAATCGTTGATTTCCATAGCCGAAGGCGGTCTGATCGGTGCGGGACCTGGTATGGGTTCACCAACAATTGTTCCTGTATCTGTCTCGGATTTTATCTATGCTGCCATCGCTGAAGAACTTGGCTTTTTGGGTGCTACGACCGTGGTGATCCTGCTAATTCTACTGGTGTATCGTGGCATCAAACTGGCGGTCTCAACACACAACTCCTTTTACAGGTATTTGACGCTGGGGATCATTTTTTACCTAGGCATTCAAAGTATCCTGATTATTGGTGGCAATATCGGGCTTTTGCCATTGACAGGTGTCACATTGCCCTTTGTTTCCTATGGTGGTTCATCCCTGGTTGTTTCCTTCACCGCCATAATGATCATGGTGAGTATCAGCCATCTCACACCAGAATTAGAAAATCATCCCCACAAACAACCACCCCGATTTGCCTTCATCAGTGGGCTCATCATCGTGGCATTGGTCGTTGAGATTCTAACAACCAGCCTGATCTCTTTTTGGTTCAATGCCGCATTATTAGAGCGCGGCGACAATCCTCGCTGGGTGATTGATGACCGTCTGAGCCCGCGTGGTGATATCCTTGATCGAAATAATCAGATCATCGTCGCCAATATTGTAGATGACGGAAGCTTTCAGCGAAGGAACAATCACACCCCTCTCTCACCTATAATTGGGTATACCAACGCCCTTTTTGGGCAAACAGGAATTGAAGCCTCTATGTATCCTTATTTACGGGGCGTAGAGGGATATGCTTATCCAACAAGGTTTTGGCAAGATTTATTGTATAATCTTCCTCCAGAGGGATTGGACATTCGATTAACCATCGATTTGAAGATTCAATCTTCTCTCGATGATCTCTTTCAAAGTGACCAAACCGATGACCTTTCGGGTGCTGCCATTCTGATGAATGCCCACACGGGTGAAATTCTTGCGATGGCGTCTCACCCCTATTTTGACGCAAATGACATTCAAGCAAACTGGGAGAGCTTGCGCAGCGACGAGCGTGCACCGCTTGTTAACCGGGTTACACAGGGTATGTATCCACCGGGCAGTTCGCTCTTACCCTTTGTCGCCACAACACAAATTAAGCTTCTTCAAGAGGATAGCAACCCTGATCCTTTTTCAGCCACACTTGGCAAGGTCCTTAATTGCACGTTGCCGGTTGATGAAAATCCATCGTTGAGCGAAATGAT
>DAINBD010000078.1:0-5670 GCA_036733105.1 Candidatus Brevefilum sp.
GTAATCCACACCCTTTTTTATTAGTACTTGGATTGGAGATACACTAAGTCCTGATGAATTATTATGCCGTGATTTTTCCCAGGAGGGCAAGAATCTCCTCAGTCCCAGGCTCTTCTATCGCCGATTTCGCATAGTAGGTATATATAATTCTTCGATATTTATTCACGACAAAAACGGTAGGCGTGCCGATAGCAAAAAATTGCTTCACCTGAAAGTATTGTTCAGCCACCTTTGAACCCTTATCGGTCAAGATGATATACGGTGTGGGGTTTTGATTGAGGTAGCGGTTGATCATAAAAGGTCCATTGGGGACCATCACCAGGATCTCAGTAATAAAGGCTTGAAACTTTTCATAATCATGACGCAACTGCGCCATATGATTACGGCAGTGCGGTCAGGCAAAACCAATGTTGAACACAAGCAGAGCATTTTGGTTCGTAATAATTTCTGAAAGGCGTGTTAATTCGCCTTTATGGTTTGGAAGTTCGAAATCTGGAGCAACGGCACCAATAGTAAGACTATTCATAATTCATTATTATATTCCTAAAACAGGCTGATGTTTATCTAAATCTTTCAAGATGTCCTGCTTATTACTACTGACATGAGGTTTGAGGTAGGACTGGGATAGGATAAATGTTTGGGTGGATGGTTACAATAACAATCATATTTATTGTGTTGAATTATTTTCCTTTTTTGGCTATAATTTATCTAAGTTGATAACTGCGGAAGAGTAACCTGTTTCCAACTGAAAGAGAAGGAACGCCCTGGGCTGAAAGCGTCCACAGAACTGTGACTGGGTGAAGTCGCCGCAGGTTGGTGCTGAAGAAAATCTAATGGGATGAGTAGAACAGCACGGGTGCGCCCGTTACTGCGCCGCCGGATGACAGTCCGGGCTGAGTGCGCTGATCGTTATCAGCGAAATGAGGTGGTACCGCGGAAGAATGCCCTTTCGTCCTCAGGATGAAAGGGTTTTTATTTTTAATGTTAGAACGGGAAGGACGAAATGATGATGAAAGAACTGCCGAAGACCTATGATTTTAGCAAAACTGAAAAGAAACTCTATCAGAAATGGTGGGATGCGGGTTATTTCCAACCCACAAATGATCCGAATCAGCCGGGATTTGATCCTAGCATCCAGCCTTTTGTGATCTCAATTCCCCCGGCAAATGTGACGGGCAGTCTGCACCTGGGGCATGCTATGTTCGTCTCGCTGCAAGATTTGATGATCCGTTATCACCGCATGATGGGTGAGCCGACCTTGTGGCTGCCGGGAGTCGATCATGCCGGCATCGCTACACAGCTGCAGGTGGAAAATAAGCTGCGAGAAGAGGGCACCAGTCGTGAGGAATTGGGTAGAGAGAAATTCCTTGAACGTATGTGGGCGTGGAAAGAGGAATACGGCGGGATCATCACCCAACAAATCCGTCGGCTTGGTGCTTCTTGCGATTGGACGCGCGAACGATTCACCCTTGATGAGGGTTTATCGCGTGCTGTCAGAGAAGCATTTGTGACCCTATATGAGAAGGGCTGGATCTATCGCGGTCCGCGCATGATCAACTGGTCACCAGGATTGCAGACTGCAGTTTCAGATCTTGAAGTGGAGTATTCCGAAGAAAACGGCAAGCTGTACTATTTTAAATACATGATCACAGGTAGTGAGGAATTTATTCCAGTCGCCACCACCCGACCTGAAACGATCCTTGGCGATACGGCCGTGGCGGTTCACCCTGAGGATGAAAGATATAACAAGTTCGTCGGGAAAATGGCAATCGTGCCGATTTTGGGCAGGGAAGTCCCGGTGATTGCGGATGATTATGTCGACCGTGAATTTGGTACCGGCGCGTTGAAGATCACACCTGGGCATGATCCAAACGATTATGAGATTGGGATCCGGCACAACCTGGCATTCATTAATGTACTTAATAAGGACGCAACGATCAATGAGAATGGCGGACCTTATGAAGGGTCGGATCGCTTTGCATGCCGTAAGAAGCTATGGGCGGATATGACCGATGCCGATTTGGTGATCAAGGAAGAGCCTTATCTTTTGAAGGTGCCGCGCACCCAACGCGGAGGTGAGATTGTTGAACCAATGATCTCTACCCAATGGTTTGTGGATGTCAAAGTGATGGCTGAAAAAGCGTTAGATGCGGTGCGAGATGGACGGATTGAAATCATTCCGGAGCGTTTTAAGAAGGTGTATTACAACTGGATGGAAAACATTCAGGATTGGTGCATCAGCCGCCAGCTCTGGTGGGGGCACCGGATCCCCGTTTGGTACTGTGCTGATTGCGGTGAGATGACTGTCGCACGTGAAGACCCTGATCATTGCCAGCATTGTGGGAGTGGAAACCTTGAACAGGATCCTGACACCCTCGATACCTGGTTCTCTTCAGGTCTGTGGCCATTTTCAACCCTCGGTTGGCCTGATGAAACGCCAGATCTGAACTATTTCTATCCGACCTCCGTTATGGAAACTGCTTATGACATCTTGTTTTTCTGGGTTGCACGAATGATCATGGACGGATTGGAATTCACTGGAAAGATCCCTTTTCACACGGTTTACCTGCACGGTCTGATAAGAGATGAACATGGGCAAAAAATGAGCAAGACCAAAAACAACGCCATCGATCCATTGATCGTGATGGACGAACTTGGCACAGACGCTCTGCGCTTCACACTTTTGGTGGGGTCGACGCCGGGCAATGATATGAGCCTGTCGATCAAGAAGGTGGAAGCGAACCGTAATTTTGCAAATAAACTGTGGAATGCCGGCCGATATATCATCTCAAACATCGAGGTTATGCCGGAAATATTCATAGGTGAGCCAGACTGGACCCTCGCAGATCGCTGGATTTGGACACGTTTGAAAGAGCTGCTCCAAACGGTTAATCGTTTGTTTGAAACCTACCAGTTTGGAGAAGCTGGTCGCCAGATCTATGATTTCTTTTGGGCGGAATTCGCCGACTGGTATATTGAAATTTCCAAAGATCAGGTCGCACAAGGCGGTGACAGAGCTTATTTCACCATTCAAATCCTTGTGAGTGTCCTCGATACTTGTTTGCGGCTGCTCAATCCCTTCACGCCTTATGTGACTGAAGAGATTTGGGGACATCTGAAGGAAGTATGCCAGAGAAAAACACCATCCTTGGCACCAGATGGCGGCTGGGAGGATATGTTGATTGTCGCCCGCTGGCCTGAAGGCACGCTGGTGGAAGGGTGGAAGGAGGATCCTGTTGAGGATTTTGGATTGATCCAGGAGATTGTACGTTCCATACGCAATATTCGAGCGGAATATAAGGTGCAGCCGGGTCAAAAAATTGCCTGTACGATCAGCGCTGGTGAAAAGATGGCGATGTTGGAATCGCAAAAACAAACCTTAATTTCACTGGCTGGGATTGACCCTGAATATTTATCCATCACGGATGTCCCTTTGGAACCTTCCGATGAGAGGATCACCCTGGTGGTGGCACCGGTAGAAATTACCTTACCGCTGGCGGGATTGGTGGATTTAGAAGCTGAACAGAAACGATTGGAAAATGAATTAGCGGATGCTCAAGTGCAGATCAAAAGATTGGAACAGCTGCTTGCCAGTCCATTTGCCGAAAAAGCGCCTGAAAATGTGGTCATGAAGGAACGTGAGCGTTTAGCGACCTACAAGGAAACCGCAGAAAAAATCCGGAAACAGCTGGGGTAACAGGGAGCGATTAACGAATAACATCCAGGGTTTGTCGAGAAAAAATGCCCTGGATGTTTTGGTTAAGGCAATTAGATCATTTACATTTAACGATCAACGAAGGTGGTTGGTAACCCTGTCATACTCCCGCTGCATGATCCGTCTGAGAATAGCTAATGAGGTGGCATAGGTGGAATCGACCCCAAAGTAGGAGAGTGCGCCAGCACCCAGGTTTTCACCTTTTGTGAGGGGGGTATCTGAGGCATAATGGAGGATACCGACTTCAAAGGGCAAGCCGTAGAGATTGACAATCTCGTTAACTGGATGTCGGGTGGGGCGGAAGAGCTCGGAAACACCAGAAAGATACGGACCGGCTTCCATTTCGATATCGGTATAGCCTTCACGATATATGACATCCATCACGCGGGCATTTTGTAAATAGGTGCCCAAAACCGAAACGGATTTTTGATTATCCATAACCGTTCCATAAATCAGGTAAGGGCTTACATCGGCAGCTGTGAAGCAGTTATTATACATATACGTGTTATGGGAATGCTCATCGTAAGTCACATTGGGGATCATCACATCCCCTCGCCGCCCGTTCAGTGTTGCAGCTTTTCCCATAATGTAGATCCCGAGCATGGGGCAGGTGTGCTCAGCAATCTTCACGAGGAGGTTATAGGCAGCCAATCCAAGCGGGTAATCAATGTTCAACACCAGGGCATTACTTTTATTTAAGAAGCTCCAATCAGATGATCCGCCAGAAAAAGCTTCTGGAGTTAGCCTTGGGTCAATGGTATCAGGGTTCAATTCTGAAAGGTCAATAATTTGGGCTTCCACGTCGAAGGCATGCTCGCTTGGGATCCGTTTGACGCTGTATTTTGCTTCATAAGTGGATTGCGCTGCAACCAAATCCTTGCCTGCGTTTGTTGACTGGTATTTCTTTAGCACGTAATACAGAAAATTTTCCTGCCTGGACGGGACCTCTTTGTTCCGAATGTCATGCCATTCTCCTAAAAGGTCTTCATCCCCTGCCGTCTGAAGGTAATTTGCCAGGCGATCTTTTTGAGTCAATGCAAACCCAGTCAGCAAATTGGTGATGCTGTGGGTATTGCTGGAGACAAAATAAACAGGTCGAATTTTTATTTCCGGAAAGTTCTTCTCAATATTTTCCCACCAAAAACGGGTTGCCCTTCGGTATTCATTAATGGAACCACTTGAAAGCTGAACAGCCAAATCTAATTTCTGATCCCTGATCCGGCTCAGCATTTCTTTAAACTGATCCTGCCAGATGGTCTTAAGGCGGAGGAGCTCTTCCGGTGATATTTTTAATAGGGATGTCAGATTCTCCAGGTCTTTTGAGGAATCTGGTGAGAAGGCTTCAAATTCCTCTCTTGATAATATCCCTAATTGATCATGTAGTTTGTTCCATTCGATCTGGTAGGCTGTCAGCATGGGGACCACATCATCGATATCAGAACGAGATGCAATGTAACAGGCAAGGGTTGATTTGCCATCATAGAAACATCGACGGCGGCGAGCACGTGAAAAAACTTCCTGCCAGTCATCAACATTTTTATAGCCAGATTGCTCAAAAACGGTTGCACTTTGCCCAAGTAAGACAGTTTTTACATCTGGCGTGCAATCTGGCAGCCGTAAGTTGGCATAGATGAAGGAGGAGATGTCGGGTTGTTCCTGTCGGGCGTAAAGATGGAGGGAGGAATTCATCCCTGCATGTACTTCTTCTAATGACCGGATTCTCACAGGCGTTGTTGACCGTAATAAGGAATACATGGTTCGGATGTAGAGTTCAATTTCTTCAGATGCTCGGGTTGGGACGGTTCTTTCCATAATTTCTCTTCTCAAATGGCTGTTGATAAGGTGGCAGTTGTCTTTTGTGATGCTAATTTTACCTGTTTTTCTGTTTATGGTTCGCCCGGCTTGTGCCTATTTCCTTTAGCCCGATCACTTTTTGGACAGGGATTATAATTGAA
>DAINBD010000079.1:0-5618 GCA_036733105.1 Candidatus Brevefilum sp.
AAGGAACATTTGAAATAGCCATCTTGTTTGGGTCTTTCTGCCTTCTGGGATTAAGTAGGAGCCGCCGAACAATCTAATCGAAATCGATTAAAACAATGACCAATGTAACACCACTCAGGCAACAATACTTAAATGTCAAACATCAGTACCCTGACGCAATTGTGTTCTTTCGGCTGGGTGATTTTTACGAAACCTTTGACGAGGACGCAAAAATCACTTCACGGGAGCTGGATATTGTACTGACATCCCGCCCTGTATCCAAGGGGGTCCGGGTCCCGATGGCAGGCATTCCCCACCACGCAGCAGAGAATTACCTCTCGCGGCTGATCGACAAAGGCTACCACGTTGCGATCTGTGAACAGGTTTCTGACGAACCAGAAGATGGCCTTGTCCCCCGAGAAGTGGTGCGAGTGGTGACCCCTGGCACAGTGGTTGAACCGGGTTTACTGCAGCATAATTACAACAACTATCTTGCAGCTGTCTTTTACCATGAAAACCACGCAGGAATCGCCTATGTAGATATCTCTACTGGCGAATTTGCCGCGACAGAGATCAGTGACAAAAACATTCTCAATCAAATTCGGTCTGAACTCTTTCGCCTGCAACCTTCAGAAATCCTTTGGCCGGATTCCCTGCCTAAAATGGAAGGGCTGCCGGGGTTTATCTCTCCTTATGAAAGCTGGCATTTTGAACTGGGTCGTTGTACAGACCATCTCCAAGATCATTTTGATGTCGCCAGATTGGAAGGCTTCGGTTTGAGAGGAAAATCCATGGCAGTTCGGGCAGCAGGGGCAATCCTGGCTTATATCGAAGATACCCAACGCCAATCGCTGAAACTTCTAACCTCTCTCAAAACTTACACGCTGGATGAATTTATGGTGCTGGATGCCGAAACAAGGCGAAACCTTGAACTCACCGAAACCATCCGTACCGGGAAGAAACAGGGGTCTCTGCTGGGTATTCTGGATGCCACACAAACGCCTATGGGTGGGCGCCTGCTATACCAGTGGGTCAGCAAACCGCTTTTAAATGTCCATCAAATCTGCCAGCGTCAGGATGCTGTGGAATACTTTTTCAAGAATGGATTGATCCGGGCAGAAGCCATGGATGAACTGAAAGATTTTGATGATCTGGAAAGGCTGACCAATCGTGTCATTTCCGGTCATGCCATTCCTCGTGATCTGGTTTCATTGCGGGAAAACCTGATCCGTCTTTCAGGACTGAAAACTATTTTCAAAGAACAAGCGCCAGAAATAAAAGAAACGCTTACAAAGATGCACGATTGCAAGGATCAAATAGCGCTGCTAAAAGCGGCAATTCAGGATGATCCACCAGCTACCCTCGCGAATATTGGTGTAATTCAAAAAGGCTTTTCTGCGGAACTGGATAACATCCTCGAATCCTCACAGCATGCTCGCGAATGGATCGCTAACCTTGAAAAATCAGAGAAAAACCGTACCGGGATCAAATCACTGAAGGTCGGTTATAACAAAGTCTACGGCTATTATATTGAAGTCACCAAATCCAATACCGACCTGGTACCCGAAGAATATATTCGCAAACAAACACTGGTTAATGCTGAGCGGTATATCACGCCCGAATTGAAGGAATATGAAACATTAGTCCTGAATGCAGAAGATCGAATAAGGGAAATTGAAGGGCGCGTATTCGCCCAGGTCTGCGAGGAACTCGCTCAGGGCGGAAATCAGCTCCTTGAAACTGCCCACGGATTGGCTGAGCTGGATGCCTACCTTGCACTGGCAGAAACTGCTGCGCTCTACGGCTATCGCCGTCCGGAGGTCATCGAAGAAAAATACCTTGAAATTAGGGACGGGCGTCATCCAGTCGTTGAGAAATTACGCACATCTGAAAGATTTGTGCCCAACGATGCCATCCTGGAGCAAGACGAAATCATCCGCATCATCACCGGTCCAAATATGAGCGGCAAATCGACCTTCTTACGCCAGGTTGCATTGATTGTTCTGATGGCCCAGATGGGCTCTTTCATCCCTGCTGCTTCGGCAAAAATCGGGCTGGTTGATCGGATCTTCACACGGATTGGTGCCCAGGACGAGATTCATGCCGGGCAATCGACCTTTATGGTCGAGATGATCGAAGCTGCGAACATCCTCCACAATGCTACGACCCGCAGTTTGCTGATCCTGGATGAAATCGGGAGGGGCACAAGCACCTACGATGGGGTTTCGATCGCATGGGCGATGATCGAATACATCCACAGCCATCCCTCGCTCAAAGCGTATACCCTTTTTGCCACCCATTACCATGAACTGACCGAACTGGCAGACCTACTTCCCGGTGTGCGCAATTACAATGTCGCTGTTTCAGAATCGGATGGCAAAGTCGTGTTCCTGCATAAGATCATTCCCGGCGGTGCGGACCGCTCCTACGGCATTCACGTGGCACAAATCGCCGGCTTACCCAAACCTGTCATCCAGCGCGCCAATGAGATCTTGAAACAATTGGAAGCGTCTTCAGGCACAACGCTTGAGCATCGCGAAACGTCCCAGCAGCAGCTGGCGCTTTTTCCTGAAAATAATGCCCTTCTGGAAGCGTTTAATGATTTAGACATCAACAGTCTGACACCGATTGAGGCATTAAACCTGCTTTATGAATGGAAACGGCGTTATTTCAGCGACGATTAGACCAGGCTCGCTCTCGGGGGCAATTCTACTTGGCATTAAATCCGGATAATTGATGGATTGGTTTTACTTTTTTATGAAGTTCAGGTATCCCTTAAATTAATAATGAAAGACAATTAAGAAATAGAAAGGATAATTTATGTCCAGCTTACATCAAATGAAATGTCAGCCAGTAAAAAGCGGTTCACCGTCTATGATACAAAGCGAGATCAATGAATTGCATCATCAAATCCCTGACTGGAAGATTTCAAGTGTTGATGGGGTCAAACATCTCAAAAGAGGTTTTAAATTCAAGAACTTTGCTGAAGCGCTTGCCTTCACGAATACTGTTGGCGAAATTGCGGAAGCGGAGGGACATCACCCGCTGATTGAATTGACCTGGGGAAGAGTCACTGTTGATTGGTGGACACATGACATCCAGGGACTGCACATGAACGATTTCATAATGGCAGCTAAAACGGATGACCTCTTCGGCAAATGATCCCCCTGATTTGTCAGGATTCTTCCTCCTCCTCAAGATCAAAATCTCTGACAGCAAGGTGCGTAAAATCATTTAACCCCCACACCAACCATTTGTACTGCGCAGGATCATAATGGATCGTTGAAAAGGCCGTATTAACAAACCGAAAGTGCGTCCCCTGTCCGTTTGCTTGGGGTGTCATGCCAAATATGACATGCAATGCCTGGTTTAAAATTCCTCCATGTGAAACGATCAAATAACGGGCAGGTGGACGCTGCAAGATCGCATGGATGGCCTGTCCTGCCCGGAGGAACAATGCCCAATTACCTTCTCCCGTCTCACCAATGCTGTCATAAGGTGTAAAGAATTTTTGCATATGATTCACTGTACCCGCATCTCTCCGATGGATGCCCGTCAGCGAACCCATGTCGCGCTCTCGCCATGTGTTATCTACATCAACAGGGCAGCCAAAGGCTTCGCCAACCATCTCCGCCGTATCGAGAGCGCGTTTAAGCGGGCTTGAGATCACGTGATCTATCTTGGTACCATCGAGCTGCCATCGAGAGATCAGCCGGCGAACCTGGTCTTTACCGCGCGGTGTGAGTGGATAATCCTTCTGACCCTGGTAAAAACCCTTAAGATTGCCAAGGGATTCGCCATGCCGCAGGAAGATGAGTGTATAGATATTCATCGTCATGTTTAATCCACCCAATTAAATGTGCGTTCAATTGCTTTTTTCCAGCCTTGATAAAGTCTTTCCCGGGTTTCTTCTTCCATGTCAGGGTGCCACGACCGATCCATCTGCCAATTTTGCCGTAAAGCATCCTGATCCTCCCAGAAACCAACTGCCAAACCCGCCGCATAAGCCGCACCGAGGCTTGTTGTTTCTGCGACAACCGGTCTGATAACAGGCACATTCAGGATATCTGCCTGGAATTGCATCAACAATTCATTATTGACCATGCCGCCATCAACCTTGAGTGCCTGCAATTGAACTCCGGAATCTTTTTCCATTGCCTCCAGGACTTCCCTGGTCTGGTAAGCTGTGGCTTCAAGCACCGATCTGGCTATATGTCCCTGGTTGATGAAACGCGTCAGACCCACAATGACGCCGCGAGCATCGCTTCGCCAATAAGGTGCAAACAAGCCTGAAAAAGCAGGCACGAAGTAAATCCCGCCGTTATCCGCAACTGTTTTCGCCAGAGGCTCAATCTCTGAAGCCGTATCGATCATCCTCAGGTTATCACGGAGCCACTGCACCAATGCACCGGTGATTGCGATTGATCCTTCCAGCGCATATACGGGCTTCTGATCCCCAATTTGGTAACCGACCGTGGTCAACAAACCCGATTTACTCGGTGTGAGTTCATGACCTGTGTTGATCAGCATAAAGCAACCCGTTCCATAGGTATTTTTTGCTTCGCCAGGCTCATAGCACGCCTGGCCGAACAATGCAGCTTGCTGGTCACCCAAAATCCCGCTGATGGGGACACCCGAAAGCATTCCCACGGCAGTGCCATAAATTTGAGAGGATGAACGGATTTCGGGCAGCATCGCGCGGGGAATGTTCAGAACAGAAAGCATACTCTCGTCCCAGTCAAGAGATTTCAAGTTCATCAACAAGGTTCGCGAGGCATTGGTCACATCTGTGATATGCAGTCCCCCATCTTTACCACCTGTCAAGTTCCAGATAAGCCAGGAGTCAATCGTGCCAAACAGCGCATCGCCTGCTTCAGCGTCAGTGCGCAGGCCTTCAACATTCTCTAACAGCCAGGCAATCTTGGGACCAGAAAAGTAAGTCGCCAGAGGTAAACCTGTGATATCCCTGAAACGATCCTGACCGCCATCCTGGGCTAATTGTGCACAGATTTTATCCGTGCGTGTATCCTGCCAGACAACAGCGGGATAGTAAGGTTTCCCAGTAAATCGATTCCAGACCACGGTTGTCTCACGTTGATTGGTAATCCCAATTGCTTTAATGTCTTCCTTTTCGAGCTCTCGTTCATATAACACGCCTTGCGTGACAAACTGTGCTGCAGACCAGATCTCCATTGGGTCATGTTCGACCCAACCTGGTTTGGGATAGAGCTGTTCATGCTCTTTTTGTTTGCTACCAACCACTTTTCCATCGTGATCAAAGATAATTGCCCGGGTGCTGGTCGTTCCCTGATCAATTGCTAAAACATATTTTGCCATCATTATTGCTCCTTTTCCTGTTCCCAATGCTTTGCTCCTCGCAGGAAATCTTTGCCTGAAAGGCGAGATTTCCCAGCCAGTTGAACTTCATCCAACACAAGGTATCCCTCGATCGTGCCCCATGCTGGTTTTTCATCGATCACATATCGCCTGCCCGGGATCACATGGTCACCGCTTTGGGCATGCGCGCGATAAACCTTAATCAACCCGCCATCAAAGAAAGCGTACACACCTGGCCAGGGATGGTAAGCGCGTACTTTTCGCGCCAAATAGCTGGCAGGCAGATTGAAATCAAGCTTGCC
>DAINBD010000080.1:0-5558 GCA_036733105.1 Candidatus Brevefilum sp.
CTCCCAGGGCACAACGACTTCAAAGACCACCCCGGATTGGGAGGATGAAAGCAAGTCCTTCTCATTTGAGAGGGATGTTTCTGCTCTGACCGATGGACATAAGACATCCATTAATATCACAGCCGTCACCAATACGATTAGAAATTTTCGAAATCTTGATTTCATTTCATTACTCCATAAAGTCTTTTATCATCATGCTGCTCTGCATGATGATCCTGCCATTAAGCAAATTTTAGAATCGAAATTATATTATCTAGTCCACAATTTGGGGAAGGATGTCCGATCCTAACGCATAATTTAGCGTAAAGAAGGGAATATCTTCACCCAATATTGATAAGCGATCCATGATCAGATGAATTTTATCAGTCAGGTAATAGGGAACAAAAGCAGTTTGCAGTAAGCGTGTTATGCCTTCAGAAGGTGAAAAAGGCTTGATTCCCTGGTCCATCCCTCGGTCCAGGATGAACATTTTCTTTAGCTGTACCCCCATCGACGAGCACATGTCTATCCGCTCATGCCAGGGTGTGCCAAAAATCCAAAACTGTCCATCCAAGTAACGCAAAATGACCTGATCCTCTCCCAGAACTGTGACATCCTTATTCTTTGAGATGGCTGTGGTTAATGTCGATTTTCCCACACCAGCTTCGCCAATAAAGCAATAACCACAATCCATGATCCTTACGCCAGCTGCATGCAAGATAAGATCGCCAAAACCAGCTAACCAGTTGATCACAATCCTGATGTCGATGCTGCCCAAAGGATAAATTCCCTTCTCTTGATTTAATGCGAAATCACCAACAACATCACCAAATTTAAAATCAGGATCAATCCTGACCCTTCTTGGCGGAGATTGTCTGGGGGAAATAAAAACATAACCTCCATTTTCATCAATCCATAATTCCCATATCTCGGTTAGGCATAGGGCTATTCCCCGGCGCCTTACTATCCAATTCGGGTCATTACGAACCTTTACTGATAAGGATCCTTTCCCATCATCAGGAATAGGGCTATTAACGATATTCTCTTTCAGGAATTTTTCATAAATAAAAGGGACAGCTAGATCAAGACCGCTGTCCCTCGCATCGAGTTCCAGTTCAAGCCCTGCAATTTGCAAAGCTAACCAATGTTTAGTATCCATTTAAAGATTTTATAGAACAAATATCCTTAGTAATAAGAAAAGCTAAAAACTCTGATAATCAAATGCATATATATACATAATCCTTCCAATTAAGGACACCAAACGAATTTTTAAGGGATGTAGCAACCCGTCTCCGCACTGCAAGGCACAGGCCCAAGCTTTGGATCCATAATGGTGGGACTCTGGTTGCATGTGGCGAGAATCGCGTTTTTGATTTTCAATTCGACTCTGATAACAACAGGTGCTGCATAGGGTTTTTTATTCATAATTATTTATTTCCTCCAATAATTCAAATTCTTGAATATTTAACGCGTTCATACTTCTTAATAATCCATGATTACACACAAATTCTACCACAGTCTCATAGTCTTTATGAATGGCTTGTGACCAACCCGGGCATTGACTGCAGAGAATATTCATTGTACAGGATGTACACTTACTTGGCAAGTGCCTTTTTAATCCTCGCAGATCACCAAGTAACGCCCAGGCTTCGAGTAAAGATACCTTAAGCAAATCATAAGAAGGCTGCCGTACCATGATGCAAATACTCATCAGGCCTTCACTATCAACGTGGAAGTTCCTGAGGCCAGCGCCGCAGCTAAATACGCGCTTGTCACGGGTTTTAAGGTCTTTCAAACGTTCGATTTCCTTCGCCACAGATTCGTTACGTTCCTGATCATCTGAATCAAATGCAACCAGCGTTTCTAATGGCAATTGAACTTCCTGGGGAAAACTCCCAGTTCCATCCAAACGCGGCCACAACAATCCATCGTAACGGAAATTTACCCCCAATTCATCCGCAAAAGCTTTCATTTCAGTCAGCTCGTGGAAGTTGAGGGTCATCAATTCAGACTTGAGCGTCAACGGTATGCCGCGCGCCAGGATTCGATCAATCCCTTGTAGGCATTTGGTGTAGGAACCCGGGATGCGTGTGACAGCTTCATAGACTCCCTGTGTCGCACCGTACAATGAAATTTCAACATTGAACGGTCGCATGTCATTGAGCATGTCGGCAATTTCACCCGTCATCATCGTGCCATTGGTAAATAGGATCACCAGCAACCCTTTTTCGCGAGCGTAGGTATAAATTTCCACAAAATCGTGGCGCAAAAGCGGCTCGCCCCCGGTCAGGGTCAGGAATAAGACACCCGCATCGACCATCTGGTCAATGATGGTTTTGATCTGCGCCGTGGATAATTCTCGCTGCTTGGCTGCTTGATCATTCGGGGGCTGGTTGATATAGCAGTGCGCACAGTTCATGTTGCATCGTGCCGTGGGCTCAAAGGTCGCACTGAGGGGATAACGGCCGCCTTCTAAGGGGGCGGATAAAATCTGTCCCCACTCTTCCATATCGATGCTTTGGTAGGTGTCACAAATCATACTTATGCCTCATTTATGGCGCCGATTTCAGCCATCTCATGCAAAAATTTTTCAAGGTCTCGTTTTACTGTGATGATATCCGTGTCATATTCAGCAAAGATCGCATCTTCAAGTTCTGCATGTGACCTTGGATGTTCAAGTTTTTCCCAGATAAAAGCACCCAGATCATTCAAGGTGAAGATGGCATTCAAATCAGCCACATCCTGCTTCACTGGAACCAGCACCATCTCATCGACGATTTTGCGAAAGATGAAGTTCGGATTGCGGATCATTTTTGTTTCTGCGTTGCTCAACTAATCTCCTTACCAGTTTTATGCATTTATGGATAGCTACTTTCCTGCATTCGATAAATAAGAATTGAATTGCGGGCGAGTTTCAAGGTTCAGTTTACCTTGTCAACATCAACACCGCAATTCAATTCATTGTCGTCTAATTATCCCGGCCGCACCATCCTATTATTTGACGCTGATCGGACCGAATAGTGTTTTCGTAAGAGCAAAGTCCACGTCTTCCAGCCAGTAGTAATAAGTCAGACCAGCTTCTATCTCAGTATCAAGATATTCATAAACTGATCCAGCCATGCTGCCAGGAGAAGCGCTGGGGATCAACACTGGGTTAACTGACGTCTTTGGTCCATCAAGTTCTTCCGCACGAAAGAGGTTGAATCCCAGGTTATCCAATTCGGTGGCTGTCTCCCAACGGAGCATTACACCCTCATCTTCATTGACAGCATCAAAAGATATCAAAGATGCAAAGGTGATATCACATTCTGCGGTATCGGTGTTATTTGACAGCACTGGATCAGCAGTGATCGATGAAACGGTTACCGTATTGACAATCTCATCACCCGAGGCGTAATTCACATAGATTGTCACTACCCATTTTGCCAACGGGTCAGTTGAATAGTCCTGCAAGGGCGTGTTGAGGCTGCAGTTGACAGTTTGTCCACTGACAGAGCAGGTTCCCTGATTAATTGTCCCAGATGTTGTTATCAACTGGGAAGTATACTTATCATAAGTAACATCATTAGGAAGTGTGTCAGTCAGTGTAACGGATCGTGCAGAGCCCGGCCCAAAGTTTGAAGTCGTAATTCGATAATAGGCATTCTGTGTATCAAAATCCCAGCAGGTCTTTGCCACACTGAGATCAGCCAAAGGCTCCTCAATCCTTGCCCACAAGCACGCATAATTATTCTGATCCTCCTGGGTAATATATGCCGCCGAAACCGCATCTTCATTGTAGGATTCCCAGCAGTCATCCGTACCTAAACCTGTTTCCGTAAAGCCAAGAATATTCACAGTATAGGTACCATCAGGGCAAACAAATGTAGGATTGGTGGGTGGAAACTCAATCGTAACCCGGTCAGGGCAGGGCACATCCCCCACACTACCATATTCACATTCCCCTGCAGAATTCGAGGTTTCTTCCAGGTTGATGCGCGGAACAATTTGGAAGCTTGGTGGCGTTGGCGTGGAGCCATCGTTGCACAACACCGGCACAGTGACCGTCAGGTCAACATAATTAAATGGATTTGCATTTTGATAATTATCATTTGTTGAGAAGACCTGGTTGTTGTAATGGATAAATTCACCCAGGAAGAATGGCGTCAAAGCCGTCGGGGTTATTGCGCCGTCCCTGCCGTCAAATCCAAAGCCGCTTTGCTGGGCAAAATCGGTGATTTCGGAGCTATAGGATTGCCAGTTGGATGGATTATAAGCATCACGTCCATAGCGCACCTGGTTTTCATCAGTGGTCGAGAGATTCTGTACATTGGGATCCCAATCGCTGTATACGGTTGGCAAATTGCCAGGACCAGTCGCCCAGCGGTCGTTGCGCGCGCCTTCGGTATTTTCTCCGCCATTGTTATACACAAGCACAATCGGCCGGTAATCGTCGTTGTTGCTTATGGTTAAATTTTCGCCAGTAACCGAACCTGCAGCAGCATTGTTTACAATTACATACACGGCATTGTTGTTGAGAGTACCAGAAAGACTAATTGTGTCGTAAGCTCTATCACCCGTAAACAAAAGGAGATCATAATTAGCAAGATTGACGCTTGAGCCAGTGCGGTTGACTATCTCAATCGCCAGTTGATCATCACCTTCCCAACCAACTTGGTTATAAACATACTCGGAGAACATCAGATCGGGCGCGTTGATGCAGGTGCTGGTATGCGAACCAAACCCACCCCAAGTAACACCAATGCTGGTCCACCTGTCTGTATTCGGCCAGGGTGGTGTGATGTTTTGCATTGGAGTACAAACAGTGTCTTGCAGGCGGTAGCCTTGGTCTGCTCTTAACGGCGCCCTAACCCCTTCCCGCGCGTAACCAAGACCGTCCACGGGAAAATAATTGGAGGTGTTCGTCACACCGTCAATGTACCCCCAGACGCCGTCCACACTGCTAACGGTGAAGGCGGAAGCAATTCCAACGCCTAACAGCGACAAAAGTACCACACCTCCAATAATATAAACATGTTTCCTTTTCATAATTCATCTCCTTTTACCAAACTGAACCTGGCGCAAGTCGCTACCCTTGCCTCCCTTAGCGCCTTATAATGAAGGCACGGAATCCTCAAAAATTACCTTTCTGCACATCTAAGTTATATCATAGGTAATATCACGTGTCAAGGTTATTTTTAAATTAAATTAATTATTCAATAGGTCAAGCCCGCCCATTCTTTTGAAGAATATTTTGTTTCCTTATCATGTTTGTCCTCCAAAATTTGAATGATTTTTTCTCAAATCTTACCCTTATCCCCATCAAACATGCAAAGTAAAGTCATGTTAAACCTGAAACGAGGTTTTTCATCGATCATCTTTGACGTTTATGGATAACACTCATCTTGGGTCGAAATATCCGCAGGGATTCGGCTGCGGAAAGCCCTCCCTGGCTGCACAAAAAGCCCACTCATTATTGATGTTGCCAATAAGATATAAATCTTCTTGGATCCTCCATTTGAAGCTGCCGCTATCTGACGGACTTGTGTAATCACCACTCACAAATGACTTATCTATTTGGAAAGAACCTTCCATGTTCA
>DAINBD010000081.1:0-5534 GCA_036733105.1 Candidatus Brevefilum sp.
GGTATAATCAGATGCGTAACAAATTAATTGAAATCCATATTGAAGTGAGCCATAAATCGTCTTTTGTTTTGTGAATCAATGTAGATTGAAAATTTTCAAATTATTGCCTATAATTTTGGGAATTTTGACCTCTTCATATGAGATTATCCGAAATTATCGATTGAATATTATGAGTAAAAATGATTGAGAACGTAAGAAATTTTTGTATTATTGCCCACGTGGATCACGGTAAGTCAACATTGGCTGACCGCATGCTCCAGCTAACCGGGACCATTGCTGACCGGGATATGACCGATCAGGTGCTTGATACGATGGACCTTGAGCGAGAAAAGGGTGTGACGATCAAGGCTTCTGCTGTTCGAATGTTCTATGATGCAGAAGATAACAAGAAGTATGAGTTAAACCTGATCGATACACCCGGGCATGTTGATTTTAATTATGAGGTCAGTCGGGCGCTTGTGGCTTGTGAAGGTGCACTACTCGTGGTGGATGCTGCCCAAGGGATCGAAGCACAGACGCTGGCAAACCTTTATCTTGCGTTGGAAGCCAATCTGATCATCATCCCCGTGATCAACAAAATCGACCTGATCTCTGCGCAAACTGAGGAGGTCGCTGAAGAGATCCACCAGCTTTTAGGAACGCCCAAAGAACAGATCATCAAAATTTCTGCTAAACAGGGCACCAATGTTGACCAGGTGCTGAGGGCAATTGTCGATCTCATTCCTCCCCCCGAGGGTGAGGACGAGAAGCCGCTTGAAGCGTTGATTTTTGATTCCCATTACGATCCCTATAAGGGCGTCGTGGCTTATGTGCGTGTGTTTAATGGAACGATCACCCGCAATGACCAGCTTTTGATGATGTCTACCAGGGTAAAAACATCCCCTGTGGAGATTGGCGTATTTGCACCCAATATGGTTCCCGTGAGTGAAATGCGCGCCGGTGATGTGGGCTATATCGCAACAGGGTTGAAGACCGTCTCAGAATGCAGGGTGGGGGACACAATCACCTTTGCTAAGGATGGCGTCAGTAAACCGCTTCCAGGATATCGGCAGGCAAAGCCCATGGTGTTTGCAGGTGTATACCCAACCGATGGAGAAGATTACCCCGATTTGCGAGATGCATTGGAAAAGCTCCAGTTGAATGATGCTTCGCTGAGTTTTGAACCGGAAACATCGGAGGCATTGAATTTCGGATTCCGCTGCGGTTTTTTGGGGTTGTTTCATATGGAAATCATCCAGGAAAGGCTTGAACGAGAATATGATATGGATGTGGTCTTTACTGCACCTTCCGTTGAGTATCGCATCCAATTGGCGAACGGTGAGCTGATTGAGATTTCTTCGCCAGCAGAACTGCCTGACGAAAGCACGATTGATCAGATCCTGGAACCGTGGATGGCATTATCCATCTTTACCCCGACGGATTATTACGGGGTTGTGATGGACCTTGTCAGGACAAAACGAGGTGTTTTTATCTCGCAGGAATATCCATCCCCGACTCGTGTTCAAATCGATTTTGAAATTCCCTTGTCCGAATTGATCGTTGATTTCTTTGATCTGCTAAAATCCAGCACGCGCGGCTATGCTTCAATGGATTACAGCTTTATTGAATATCGGGCTGAAAAGCTGGTCAAAGTTGAAATCCTGGTGAATGGCGAGCCGGTTGACGCGCTGACAGCGATCGTGCACAAGGAAGATGCCTATCATAAAGGACAGGCGCTTGTCTCCCGCCTGAAAGATTTGATCCCCAGGCAGCTCTTTACCATACCGATCCAGGCTTATTCCCAGGGGCGTGTCATTTCACGTGCCAATGTCAAAGCACTGCGTAAAGACGTGCTTGCAAAGTGTTACGGTGGGGATATCACCCGGAAAAAGAAATTGCTCGAAAAACAAAAGAAGGGTAAACGCCGCATGAAGATGGTGGGAAATGTTGAGATTCCTCAGGATGCATTCATGGCGATTTTGCGGCTGGAGAAATAGTGACAATGGACTTCTCCTGGCAAGTTTTCTTTAAAAAATGGCTGCGCTGGCTGGTCCCATTGGGGATCAGTGCTGGTGCAATCTGGCTGGTTTTTCGGAATGTCCAATGGTCGATGATCGTTGATAATCTGGCAAAGATCAGTCCGATGACCTATGTTTGGGCAACGATCGCTTTCTTCCTGAGTTATTTTTTTCGTGTTTTTTGCTGGTATATCCTCCTGAGGCGCAAAGTTAGCTACAAAGATGCTTTCTTCACCATGGGCGCAGGGTATCTCCTGAACAATCTTTTTCCATTCAGGTTAGGTGAATTGGGGCGGGCTGTGCTGCTGGACGATCCTGAAGGTGTTTCCGCTTTGGAAGCTCTTTCGAGTGTGCTGGTTGAACGCATTTTTGATGTCTTCCTGGCGGCTGTGTTTGTGCTTTCCATGGTGCCCAGGCTCCTGGGTCAGGATTTTGATCAGCGGTTGATCATCATGGCTTTTCTTATAACCATGTTAGGCATGATAGTCCTCTATCTGGCGGCACGCTTTCGTTTGCGAATCACCACCTGGTTGGAACGTTGGGGCGAAAAGTCAGAATTAATTAAACGTTGGATCACACCAAGAGCCAGGAAGGTTTTAGAAGGTTTGTCCGTTCTTAATGAACCCAGGGCGTTTCTTCTCGCTTTTGGCAGTTTAACTGTCAGCTGGTTGATCGCGTTTTTGGAAAATTATATTGTATTTCAGAATCTTTACGCCAGCCCACCTTTTTGGTGGATGGTGTTTGTGCTCGGTGCTGGTGCTTTTGGTGCTGCCCTGCCGTCTGCACCTTCGGGGATCGGCGTATTTGAAGGGATGACGGTAGCGGCGTTTGCTGTTTTGGGGATTGGATCGACGCTTGCCCTAACCCATGCGATTGTGATCCATGTTTTATCATTTGTAATTACCAATATCATCGGTTTGATTGGCTTGCGGATGAGAGGAGAGGCTGTTGTTGGACTGTATCAGCGGGTGATTAATCGGAAACCAAAAATTCAAGCATCTGAGTGAGTGTGATGCGCATCTTAATGGTTTTAACTTACTTTCAACCTTATAAGTCCGGTCTAACAGTCTATGCTGTTCGTCAGGCTCAAGCTCTGGCAGCGCTTGGGCATCAGGTGACAATCCTGACCTCACAGCACGATCCGGCACTGCTGTTGGAAGAATCGGATGGCGGTGTTCATATTGTGCGCTTGCCGGTGCTGTTCCGCCTGACCAAGGGTGTGATAATGCCGAAACTGCCCTTCAAACTCTGGCTTTTGATGCGTGATGCAGACCTTGTTAATCTTCACGTCCCCCAATTTGAAGCTGGAATGATTTCCGTTCTCGCTAAACTGAAAAGGAAGCCGGTTGTGATCACCTATCATTGTGACCTGGAGATGCCAACAGGGTGGCTCAATAAGCTGGCTGGTTGGGTGACCCATTTGATGCACCGCCTCTCAGCTGGGATGGCGGATGTGATTGTGCATAATACAAAAGATTATGCAGAACATTCCTCATTCCTAAATCATTATTTGGATAAAGTCGCTGTTATTCAACCACCGGTGATTAATGCGCCGTTTTCAGATGAAGATATGCTTATGTTTAGGGAGAAGTACAAGATCACATCTGAGCAACGAATTATCGATGGTTGCCCGCCTTGCCACGGAAAAAGGTGTGTAATACCTGGTGCAAGCAATGCCTAAAATTTTGGCATCTATTCCGAATGTGCGAGTCATTTTTGTGGGTGCTTATAAAAATGTCCCGGGTGAAGAACGATACCAGCAAAAATTATTACCAATGATTGAGACACTGGGGGATCATTGGACGTTTTTGGGTGTGGTTTCCGAGGAAGAAAAATCCGCATTTTATGCAGCCTGTGATGTTTTAGCCTTGCCCAGCATCAACAGGACGGAGTCCTTTGGTATGGTGCAGGTGGAAGCCATCCTATGCGGTACGCCTGTGGTCGCGACCGATCTCCCCGGGGTGCGTCAGCCCATTCAGGAAACCGGTTTAGGTATAATCGTTCCGGTCAAGGATGTGTCGGCTCTGGCGGATGCCATCATGGATGTGTTATCGATGAAAATGGCTGTTAGACCTGATGTACTTGCGCACCTGAATCGGTTTTATGCACCAGATACAGTTGCAAGGGCATATGAAGCGGTTTACCAGGATGTTTTGAGGGTACATGGATAGCAAACAGCTCGATACCATTCTCTGGCGGCATTTATCCAGCTTGCCCTATTTCAGGGCTTTTTTACGATCGGTTGAAGATCGTTTTTATCAGGATATAACATTGCAGGAACCCGTTTTAGACTTGGGTTCAGGTGATGGACATTTTGCGTCAGTCGCCTTTGCACATAAACTGGATGTTGGGCTGGATCCCTGGGTTGCCCCAACAATGGAAGCGCGCCAGCGAGACACCTACGAAATGTTGGTATTGGGTGAGGGCGCGCAAATTCCGTTCAGGGACAGTTATTTTGGTTCGGTAACCAGCACATCGGTTTTGGAACACATCCCTGATATTCAGCCTGTGTTGAATGACGTTGCTCGAGTATTGCGTCCTGGCGGCACTTTTGTTTTTTGTGTGCCGAATCACCGATTTCCTGAAAATTTATGGGGTCGGAAATTCTTTAAAGCGTTGGGTCTAAAGAAGCTTGGGAAAGCCTACGCAAGGTTGTTCAATTGGGTCTCAAGGCATGCGCACACGGATTCGCCAGCTGAATGGCAAAACAGGCTGGATCAAGCTGGATTAGATCTTGTGGACACATGGGACTATTTTCCCCCGAAAGCCTTGCATATCTTGGAATGGGGACATCCTTTAGGTTTGCCATATCTGGTCTCAAAAAAGCTCTTTGGACGATGGGTGCTCATCCCAAAACGCTGGGCGCTCGCTCTGCCGTGGCATCTGACACGCCCCTATCTCGATGAGCCAAGGTCAGATGAAGGTGTTTGTTCCTTCTTTATCGCGCGGAGTCGCAAATGAAATCCATGAATGCATTGACTTATTATGGGGTTTCCGCGATAAAGCTTTTAATGAATTTCAAACCCGTTCATCGTTTGATCAGATTGTTTTTGACAAATGACAATTCAATGGGACAGGTCCTCCGGTTTCGAAGAATTCCATTGCAGTTTACCGTTCGGGGAGCGATGGATGTATGGTCGCTCAAGGAAACCTTCCTGGATGCTTTTTACACTCGCTTTGGGATTCCGGTTGAGAATGGTTGGCAAGTGATCGATATCGGTGCGGGGATCGGCGATTATTGTATCTACGCGGCTTATAATAAACCTAATGTGGTCGTTTATGCTTTTGAACCTTTTTTGGAATCTTATCATCTACTGGTCCGGAACTTAAGCCTGAATGGAATCAAGAATGTGCGTCCTTTTCACCAGGCAATTTGGTCGTGCCAGGACCAGATCAGTTTGGATGTTTCCTCAGGTGAACCTTTACAAATTGCTAGTCAAACAGGGGCCACCACTCAGCAAAACGATGGTTTGCAGACTGTCCAGGCGATTTCTTTGGAAGACGTATTACGCAAGCATGATCTGGAAAAGGTCAATC
>DAINBD010000082.1:0-5459 GCA_036733105.1 Candidatus Brevefilum sp.
AATTTTTTTGTCTTTCAGCTTTCAGCTTTGAGCTTTCAGCTAATAACTACAAGCTACAAGCTACGAGCTACCAGCAAATCGCTTTCAGCTATCAGCTACTTCTCATACTCCCCCACGCGGTACAGGTCCAGATGCTCACGGATCCAGTCTATCGTGAGACCTAATCCAGTGCGAATATCAACGGTTGGCTCCCATCCCAGCATCTGACGTGCCCTGGTGTTGTCGGAGAGCAAACGCATCACTTCTGATTTCTCAGGTCGGAGACGTTCTTCTTCCACAACAACCCGCACAGGTCTCCCAACCAGCTCAATGATTAAATCCGCCAGCTCACCAATAGAAATTTCATCGCCAAAGCCCAGGTTGAACGTCTCGCCATCCACACCCTCAGCCTGTGCAGCCCTGACAAAGCCGTCCACGGTGTCGGTCACGTAGGTGAAATCGCGTTTGGCATCCAGGTTGCCCAGGTGCACTTCATCTTGCGTGAGTGCCTGAGTGATGATCGTTGGGATCACCGCCCGGGCAGATTGGCCGGGGCCATAGGTATTAAAGGGACGGACTGTAACCGCCTGCACGCCATAAGCGCGATGAAAACTTTCCACCAATTTATCTGCCCCGATCTTGCTGGCGGAATAAGGCGATTGCCCCTGCAAGGGATGCCCCTCGTCAATCGGGGTGTAACGGGCCGTGCCATAGACCTCGCTGGTGGAGGTGTGCACCAGGCGACAGCCGTGGTTACGACAGGCTTGGAGCACGTTCAGCGTGCCGATCACATTGCTTTGAACCACTTCAACCGGATGGATATACGAATAAGGAATCGAGATCAGGGCACCCAGGTGAAAGATGGTATCCATCCCTTCAGCCGCCTTATCAATAGCGTCCGGGTCCCGCAAGTCACCAAAAATGACCTCAAAGGAATCCTGAATTTCGAGGGGAAGGTATTTCAACAAGCCTGTGTCAGCCCGAGAGGTGTAGCGTAAAAAAACTCGGACTTGTGCCCCGCTAAGAACAAGCTGATGTGCCAGTTCACTGCCGATAAATCCCCCAGCACCTGTAACCAGAATTTTATTACCCTTAATCTGGAGCGTCACTTACCCTCCTGAATTGATCCATTCGGCTCTGATTCATTGAGGATTTGAAGTAAATCCGGGATCACGATGACACGTGCATCTGTTTTGTCGCACAGGGATAAGATTCTTTGACGTTCCGATTGCTTGATGTTTGAAATGCTGAAGAGAATGAGACCGATATGGTGCTCCTTAACAAGAGCAGGAATATCTTTGGTTGTGCCCAAAACAGGAAAACCGGCCATCTGAGTTTTTTGCTTTCGATAATCATCATCAACAAAACCCGTTATCGAAAACGCAGGAGCGTATTCACTCTTGTTTAGCAGCCAAACCGCAAGCTCTCCACCAGCGCCTGCCCCGACGATTAGAACCGGTTCACCCAAGGATTTTGTTCCGCTACGAAAATTTATCCAACGATTTGCAACACCTGTGATCAGTCGATCCTGATAGCGGACAGAAATCAGACCAATGAACATAATCAGTGAAAAATTTAAGACAAAATCAAAGGGCAAAGTAAACTGAGGATAAAGCAGATAATTGGCAAGGACTGCAATTGCAGCAGTAATAAATACAGAAAGTGCGACATCAATAACAAGCGAGGAACTGGCATAACGCCAAACCACACGTCGCAGACCAATCACAGTACTGATGATGCCAAAGATCACAGAAATGATAAGAGCAAGAACGGTTGCACGCGTAATCCCAAGGTTGATTACTTCAGTGGCGCGCCAGGCAAGACCTGCGATGCCAACAGCCATCATTGTAACGACAAAATCAATGATGAACCAGGTAAGATGTTGATTTACGATCCCATAAATCGGACCAGAAAAGATGGTTGCCTCTTTAAATCTAATTTTGTGTATTTGAGGCAAAATTGCTATCAATGTCATAAATATTACGTCTAAATCAGTGGCAAAACTGTGGGTATCCACATAAAGCAAATCCAAACGCAGTTTATCCGGCATGATTTCTTTGAGATAGTCATCCAAAAAATTGATACCGTTTAATCGTTGTTCTTCATCCCTGTAAATGATGGAAGCCGGGCTTGTGACACCAGGTCGCATACTTAAAATTTTTTTGCGATAGCTCTCAGGCCACTTCTCCACAAATTCGGAACTTTCAGGTCGTGGACCCACCAGGCTCATATCACCCTTCAGGACATTCCATAATTGAGGGAGTTCGTTGAGTTTTGTATCACGCAGCCAATGACCAACGGGTGTGACCCGTGGATCGTTGTTGGATGTGAGGGGCGAAGTGATCTCATGTGAAAATTTATCATACATTGTGCGGAATTTGAGCATCTTGAAGATTTTGCCGTGTCGGCCAATACGCTCTGCTCGGTAATAAATGGGTCCCTCGGAATCTCGCTTGATGGCAACCGCGATCATCCCAAAAAACGGCGCTAATAGGATCAATCCCAAAACCGAAGAAAGGATGTCAATAGTCCTCTTAATAAATGCTTTAAATTGCCGTTTGACCTTCATCAGCCAATGTTCGCCTGTTTGCAGCGATGCCTGGGTAATGTTCTCCCTGTCCCTAATCTGTTCCATAATTCAATAGCTCCCCTTAATAAGTCCATAAGGTAAATGGTTAAAAATGAATTAATTTGTGAAAACGATTATATCATTAAAAGCAACTTCACTCCATGCTGCTCTAGGGATTATGGATAGATTGATAACAAGAAATCACCTTTGAATATCAACTCCTAACCAACACACCAAAGCACAACTCACCTGTCTTTCGTAATTAACGCCAAATAATGACTGTTAAATATCGTAAGTGACTCTAAAAACAGTGCAAACTGCCATGTGATTGGAACAATCCGCCTTGCAATTGGTGGTGCGAGAGTAATCTTTTTTTTCTGGATTTGGCACTTTGGAAAAAGCCTTTGAATTTCTCTAGGCCTTATACCCGCTGTCTGTCGATTGCTCGGATTCCACCAAAAGTCGTACCAGAGAATCACGCCATTGTCTTTGAGGACCCTGATCATTTCAGCAGCCATATTGCTTCTCACGGAAGGGTTTAATATTGATGAAAATGCCATCGACTGTAAAAGGATATCAAATGATCTGGATTCAAAGGGTAGTTCTTGTCCATCAGCGTTAACGATATTTCCTGATGGCAGAATGACCAGGGCGTTTCTCAATCGATCAAACAGCAAATCGATTCCCCAAATATTATGCTGAGAGGCTCCGTACTTTACAAAATCCATAAGAAGAAAACCACCACCACAACCAATTTCAAGAATTTTCATTTCTTTTAAACTTTTCTGATTGTGGTTTTTTAGCACATGAAGAATTGCACGTTCACGCTGTTGAATAGTGAACAAATAGGAACTTGTGAAAAAGGAATAAAGATCTAAAAATTCTTTCCTATTAGAACGATTTTGATACTCCTTTCGAAGCCGTTGGATATCGTCTTTAGGATTATTCAAAAGTAACCTCGGGCACGTGCCCATGTTTATCACTCCAGCGATTCCAAAATTTGAATAGCCCTGCGATGAAGCCCAAACCATAACTGGCGTGAATGGTTGCAAAAGCGAGCGGCAACAGCCACAAATAACGCCAACCCTCCCGCCACGAGATCAAAAAAGATGACGCAAAATTCGCAATGAGATATAAACCAATCAACCCCAAGAAAAACACCCATCCCCAAGAAAAACATAGACTTAGAAAAATACCAAGGAGTAAGGTAGAGACAAATGCCGGAGGAATAAACTGCCTCAGACTCATCTGGTGTGGGTGCTTTTGAAGAACTCGCACCTTATATAAGCCGTATTGAAAGTACTGATACCAGAGAGATTTGAACGTCGAGCGTGTTTTATAATAGCTCTTAATATCAGGATTACAAACAATCCTTCCTCCAGCCTTCCTCAGACGATAGCTAAATTCATCATCTTGATTACGAACCAATTCCTCATCATACTTTCCATTTTTTTCATACACCAATCGGTGACAAAATCCCATGAAGACAGAATCAGTCTCCTCCTCATTAACAGTGTAACGAAAACGTGCCCCGCCCACACCAAAAGGATGGCTCATCGCCAAGGCAATTGCTTCACCAACCTTGCCCGAACTGATTGACCGGACGGTTCCCCCAACCATATCTGCACCGGTTCTCTGCAATGTCATCACTGCCTGTGTTACATAATCAGGTGCGAGGATGACATGCCCACTGACAATACTGATAATCTCTCCCGTGCAGAGCTCGATTCCAAGGTTCCATCCAGCAGCCTGGTATATTTTTGGATTATCTACAAGGCGAAAATTAGGATGACCAGCGATCAAATCCCTGATCAATTCTCGGGAACCATCCGTTGATAAACCATCTAAAATGATAACTTCCAGTTTATCTCCAGGGAAGTCTTGAGCGAATAAGGATTCAATACATTTTTTAATAGAATCCACTTCGTTCCTGCATGCGACCAGTAAAGAAACACGGGGAAAATCATTTATAAGCATTTTAATGAAATGATCTCTTCATTGACTATTAATAATAATCCAGTCTTATCAAATTTTGATACTATCTCTGAATGTACAAATAGACATAAGCTTAATCGAAAACATAGATTTAGTTAGGAATCCCTCAACAAATGTGATAAGAGAGTAATGATCTCATTCCAAGCATTTTTGATAGATTGTGATCGTTTGTTGTGAGACAATCTCCCAGGCATAACTTTGGACCGAGGATAACCCATTGACACGGCTGTTTTTCGCAATAGCTTTTTTCAGAAATTTTACTATCGTTTCTACCTCATCATCAGGACAAAGATAACAACCTTTTATTCCTGAAATTCTCTCGCTAACATCACCAACATCGACTGACACAATGGGTAGATTGCAGGCAAGTGCTTCTTTGATGATCACCGGTGACCCCTCGTGAGACGATGTGAGCAAAAGAACATCACAGGCATTTAAGTATTCAGGCATTTTATAATGAGGTTGATTATTGACCACGAGCAGCTCAACCTTTTGTGCGGTATGTTCCGCATTTAACAAATTCCTCGCTTCCATTGCAAGCTTATACCGCTTCTCACGCCTTTCTGGATCACTCGCAAAGAGAACATAGCGTATATCCGGATCCAACCCGAGACTTTGGCGGCATTCAGCTTGATCTAACGGTTTAAAAATGGAGAGATCGATTCCCATGGGAATGACCTCAACCGATTGAATGTCGTGGGATAGAAGCGTTTTCAATCGCTCAGAAACAACGATGACTCGATCCGCTTGTTTTGCAATCCATTTGCTCATTGCCACCAATATCTTACCCCGGATGGTGTAGTTGTCATTCTGATTGACGATTCCCTGCAAATCGCTACCGTGAAAGGTGATAACCATGGGTTTTCTGGAGAATAATCCCAGGATTGCACTCTGTCCCCAATGGGCATGCAATATA
>DAINBD010000083.1:0-5454 GCA_036733105.1 Candidatus Brevefilum sp.
TGACAGCCAGATGAACAAGTATTACCAGGCATTGGATCTGTTTTTGTATGAACAGCGCGATGGTCGTCCTTTAGGTACCTATTCCCAGCAGGAGAGGATCCTCCCATCGACCCGCACCTTGCCGATGTGGTTGGATGTGGAAATTGCCTGGGAGCAAGCAAACGAAACGCTCACAGCCTTGATGGCGATCATCAAGGAACTGCGTACACCGATGAGTGAGCTGGCTGATCAGGATAATGAGGAAGCAGAAGATATGTGGGGCAGCCTGGGAAATATGGCAAGCCGTCTGGAAGAAATCAAGAAAAATATCCATGGCCTGACGATGGAGCCCGATCCGAATATGATCTATTGGGTAGAGATCGATCCCCAATATTTGGAAGTAAATCTGAACGCAGCACCACTTCACATCGGTTCTTTGATGGAAAAATATCTCTGGTATCAGAAGGAATCCGTGATCCTTACATCGGCGACATTGACTGCAAATGGTGAATTTGAGTACCTTAAGCGGCGTCTGAATGGTGAGGACGCAGGTGAGCTGGTGGTGGGTTCGCCTTTTGATTATGAAAACGCGGCGTTGGTTTATGTGGCAACAGATGTACCAGAACCATCTGATGCTAGCGGGCATCAACGCCATGTTGAAGAGGCGATTGTGAGCGTTGCCAAGGCATCTGGCGGGCGAATGCTGGCTTTGTTCACCTCCTATGCGCAGCTGAAACGGACATCCAGTAAAATTTCACCAATCCTTGCTCAGCACGATATCCAGGTCTACGAGCAAGGTGAGGGGGCATCTGCAAATATGCTCCTTGAAACCTTCAGGGATACTGAACGGGCGGTCTTGCTCGGGACGAGGGCATTTTGGGAGGGCGTGGATGTGCCTGGCGAAGCGCTTTCGGTCTTGATGATCGTCAAACTGCATTTTGATGTTCCTTCCGATCCCATTATTGCTGCACGTGCTGAAACCTTTGAAGATCCATTTTATCAATTTGCCTTACCTGAAGCGATCTTGCGTTTCAGGCAGGGGTTTGGGCGCTTGATCCGCACCCAGACGGACCGGGGTGTGGTGGCTGTGCTGGATAAGCGTGTGTTGACCAAGCAATATGGACGACTGTTTCTTGAATCGCTGCCCCAATGTGAATTCAAGCAAGGGCTGCTTGCTGATCTTCCAAGGTTGACTGAACGCTGGTTGAATTTGTAGTATTCTTATTTGAATGGGGTCTTAATCATCCAGGGGTGGAACATAATCCCCTGGACCACATAGCTCTTGGCTGACCTTGATTTCACGATCTAAGAAGAAGTTAAGCAGGATCCTGAGCATAACTTTCGCAAAAAGAATAATGATATCCTGTGTGTTAGGGGCAACTGCGATGCGCAAGATTTCGCTGCCGATCGCAAATTCCAACCCAAGGTTGAGCATATGACCCAAGCGCAGGCGTATGCGTTCTGTGTAATTGATTTGTTTATTAATAGGATCAAACAGATGGCGAGTATATTCCAGTGTGGCATGAATGAGGGCAGCACTGATAATAAATGCAGTGGCAAGTTCAGCACCGATAACCAAATAAGATACAACTTTGGTGAGCCATGCTTCCTGGGGGAATAAGTGTAGAAAGTCTGCTGTTTGTTCCCCTTTCATGATCGCAATGAGAGCGATCAATCCGGCAATAACTACCACCGGCAGAGCAAGTTCGAAATATTGTTGGATCTTGGATTGGTTTTTTCCATTGTTATTTTCCATATAGCAGACCTTTCAAATGGACATTATAAAGAAGAATAATTTAGATACAAGTTTACCATATTCATGGTCATTGGAGACATCGCGATCGTTTAGTAGAATTTAGCATGAAAAGAGACCTTTTTACACAGAGAAGAAAGATGATTACTGCCATTGGACGATGGAAATTGATCTTTTTTGGAATCCTGAATACAGCCGCATGTACATCCTTGCCTGAGGTTGCGCAACCTGACGATTTGACCCAGCAGCATGACCCAAGCGCTGCTGCAAGATCAGAACCGTTTTTCATGATGAATGGTGTGGCACTTGATCTCGAGGTCACCGACGCGCTGATCAAGGTTGCTGATCGCTGAATCCATGGTCTGGAGGCGGGCACTGTGTTCGCTGATGGTCGATTCGATGAATGCCAGGTATAACCGGGCAGCCAGATGTTCCCAAAGTAAAATGGATTTAAGTTCATTGAATGTGATCTGTGTGAAAAGTAAATTTCGGTCGGGAAAGGGTACATCGACCATAGATGGAAGTATTTTGGATGAGAACAACATTTTGGTAAAATGAATGAAGTCGAGATTGTTTTATTAGATGTACAAACAAGAAATGGTGAGGTGTTTATGAAATCGAAATTGTTGATCCTGGTTTTTCTGGGGATCTTACTATTAACTGCCTGTTCAAATGCCAAGGAGAGTGTTGAGCCCATGGATGCTTACCCGATCGTGATTGAAGCTGAGGAATCCGAAATGGGCTATCCCATTGAGGCGGAAGTTGAATCACCCACCGATGCTTACCCCATCTCAGAAGCATACCCGGTGATCGACTTGGAGAATGATGCAGCGCAGGTCATTCGTGCGTTGGCGGTAAAGGACATGGAAAGGGTGGCAGAATTTGTTCATCCCGTGATGGGCGTGCGATTTTCTCCTTATGCCTTTGTGAGCGAGGATCACCAGGTTTTAATGCCTGATGAATTACCCGGTCTGGCTGGGTCAGGTGAAGTCTACGTCTGGGGTGCTTATGATGGATCGGGGGCATCGATTGAATTGACCTTTGATGCGTATTACGAGGAATTTGTCTATTCGGCTGATTTTGCCAATCCAGAACAGATGGCTGTCAATGAGCGGATCAGTCAGGGAAACAGTATTAACAATATTTCGGAGTTTTATCCATACAGTTCCTTTATCGAGTATCATTTCAGCGGTTTTGATGCGCAGTATGAGGGGATGGACTGGCAAAGTCTGCGGTTGGTGTTCCTGCAAGAAGGAGACGCCTGGTACCTGGTGGGGATCGTGGATGACCAGTGGACGGGCTGAGGTGATTCGGAAACAGCTGGGATACAGCGCGTCCTTGAATCACTGACATTTTGATTATTGCTTCGCATTTCGTCCGAGCGAAGGCGAGGGCGAGCTGCAGGCGAGCAGTAAATGCACGTGGGTGGGGGTAAGGTTTGAGCCAAGGGGGGGCTGCCTGGCTGCGTGTGGGGAGCGTAATTAGCCATGCGAATCTAATTGACATGGAGACAAGGCGTGATTGGAGCAAGGTCGGCAAGCCGGCAAAGCTAAGCTTGCCGGGCGAGGGAATATGCCGGGGAAGGTTTTTGCAAATGGAGCAGGAAAGGTTTTGACTTTGAAACCTTTTCTGTGAAATATTAAATTTTTTACTTGTGTGGTTGGACAATTCATGTAGCTAACTGTCTAAAGCTGTTTAGGACAAGTTTTAGCGGAATACCAAGGGAAAGGAAGATGATTGAATTGAGATAGATAACTCAATCGAAATATCTAGTGATTAATTATTGATATTAGTTGTTTCTCGATTTCTCTCCAATTCAGGGTTAAATCAATGCTGGCTATCTTTATTCTATGATTGGGCAACTCAATAATCCGGGTTGGTTCGTTTTTTCTTTCACTAGGATACAACAAAATCCCCGATGATTTGGGGTGGTAAGTCAAATAATTCTCCTGGCTTTTGACATAAGCATAAATTTGATAGAGATGGCCTGATTGATAAACCTGACCTCCCCATTGATTATGTATGGTTTGTGATGTAAATTTCGTGTCTAAAAAAATTACATTATTCGATTGTTTTTCTCTAAAGAATATATCTGGTTTCATGACAGGTAAAAATTCATTATTTGAAGAATCATGCCAGGCAATATGCTTTTGCGTTTGAACCTCCCAATCAGTAAGATGATATGTGTAGAAATTGGCAATAAACTTTTCAAATAAATCGTAAAATACAATTGATTCTCTGTCTAAATCACGGACACCTGTTTGACTATATGTATCCGTTGGCATTTGTTTTTGTAAAAGAAGTTTACAGATGGACAACATGATTCTGTAATCTCTATCATTACGACCTAATTGCTGCCTTTCGATAAGATCTCGATTTAGCTCGACAAAATCGATTCCATCCATCGCTCTGACAAGGACTCTTAAATTCTGCCTTATACTGTTCGCGAATGGTTCATCCGGCCCAAAATTTCCCAAACGAACCATCTTCATCATTGTTGTACGGATAATTTGGTTTTTTGGGACATTGAGATGGTATTCATAATACTGACAAAATGTCTGGCCCCTATCAAACAAATTCCTCTTTATGCTCTCACCAAAATTTATTTTTCCACGAATGCCTCGAATAGCACTGCTTTCCATGAGGTAATCGCGTCCTAAACCGATGCGGAAGCGTTGTTTAACTAATTTGATAAGAATTAAACATAGTAATGAATCTAGAGATGGCGCATCCTCAATTTCACTCACGATATGTTGTGTCAAATCAGGTGGTTCGTTCCAGGCATAAAGCAGCATAAACCATAGGTTCCGGTATGGAATCCCAAATTCAGTAAAATGAAAATCTCTTTCTTGAGTATTTGAATGAAATTCAACCATTATGTCAACAGATTATCGATTGCCTCTTGAACTTTTTGTGGGCTATCAAACCAATATTCTTTCAATAAGGGAATAATTTCTGTACGGATTATGCCTTTATACCAATCCTCAGTCAAACCAGAAAAATCATCTCCCCTGGGACAGAAATAACTATGACCAATTTGATAATTCTCTCCAAGAACAGGGTCTTCTCGAATTACTTTGTTTAAACTTGACAACTTACTAACTATCAAATGTATCAGTTCAGGGTTCATTAACCTCTCTGATAACCACTGAGAATATAACCCACTCTCAAATTGAGGTGCCAAATCAATAAAACCAAAGCGACGACGTAAAGCATAATCGACCATTGCCAAAGAGCGGTCAGCCAAATTCATCAGACCAATTAAATACAGATTTTGGGGAACATAGAATCTGGGCTCATTTTCCTTCCTGTAAACCAAAGGGACAGAAAATTCCTTACCTCGTTTATCACGTTCAATAAGCATTAAGACTTCGCCGAAGATTTGGCTTAGGTTCCCACGATTGATTTCATCAATAATGAAAACATAATCACGGTCCGGGTCTTCAATCGCCTTTTGGCAAAACTCGAAAAAGATTCCATTTTGGATTTTAAATGAACCGCCATCATCTTGGGCTGGGCGATAACCACGAATAAAGTCATCGTAAGAATAGGATTGGTGAAATTGAATGAATTCAAGCCTAACTAAATCTTTCTCTTGCATTAATGCAAATGCCAATTTTCGGGCAATAAATGTTTTTCCTGTTCCAGGAGAGCCTTGAATAATTATCGCTTTCTTCTCTCTCAACTTTTCTAGAAAATTCTCTAATTCTTCTCTATTAAGA
>DAINBD010000084.1:0-5424 GCA_036733105.1 Candidatus Brevefilum sp.
CAATCCCGATCTTTCAATTTTACGGATCTGATCCAAAGGATCGCCTTTGGTGATCACCATCAGGCGGAATGACCTCGATAAACACCTCAACGTATATTCTACATGGGGGAAGAGGGTAATCTCTGCTTGCAGCATCGATCGACCAATGGTAAGGATCTTCCCAATCTCCTCGCCTGTCACTTCACCAGTGGAAACAAGGTAAGCGGCTTCGATCATGGAAAGAACAAAGGCTTTGATACCATAACCATAGATGGGCAGGTTGCGCATTTCGATCTCATTCAGGCGCGCAGCAACAGCCTGGGGTTGAGCCCATGCCGAGAGGATCTGCTGAAGTTCTTTTTGGGCGTCCTGGTATAAAACCTCATTATGCCAGAGGGTGTCATCAGCATCGAAGGCAATTATCTCAATCATGTTTCTGGGATCTTCCTTTGTGTATTTACAGGCAATTATACTGGCTGTTTGCCGCGCGATTGGTTAACTTTATTGAAGTGATTTTCAGATGTATACTGAAGGTGTGCTTTGATGAGTTGGAGGGATGAGAATGGAAGACCAGGATAAAAAGCCACCCACTAGAAATTTAGCCCTGGAACTTGTTCGCGTTACAGAAGCGGCTGCCCTGGCGGCTGCCCGCCACTTTGGGCGCGGTGATAAGATCAAAGCCGATGGCGCCGCTGTGGATGCCATGCGGCTGCTTATCAATGAAATTGACATGGATGGGAAGATTGTGATTGGCGAAGGGGAAAAGGATGAAGCCCCGATGCTTTTTAATGGCGAAATGGTGGGGAATGGTCAGCCGCCTGAGCTTGATATAGCTGTTGACCCTGTGGAGGGCACCACTCTGGTCGCCAAAGGCATGCCGAATGCCATTGCGACCATTGCAGCAGCGCCGAGGGGGACGATGTATGATCCTGGTCCATCGTTTTACATGTCAAAGATTGCTGTCGGTCCTGAAGCAAAGGATGTGATTGATATTAAGGCACCTATCCAGGATAACATTGAGAAGATCAGCAAAGCGAAGGGTATGGATGTGACTGACCTGACGGTGGTCATCCTGGATCGTCCCCGGCATGCAGATTTGATTCGCGAGGTACGCCAATGTGGGGCGCGGATCCGTTTGATACCTGATGGCGATGTGGCAGGAGCTATAATGGCGGCCTGGCCGGGTACAGGGATCGATGTTTTACTCGGAATTGGTGGGACACCTGAGGCAGTATTGGCAGCCTGTGGTTTACGAGCCATGCGTGGGGGTTTCCAGGGGAAATTATGGCCTCGAGATGAAAAAGATCTGGAGAATGCGAAATATACTGGTATCGATTTAGATCAAATTCTGACGCTTGATGACCTGGTTGCTTCGGAGGATACGTTTTTTGTGGCTACTGGCATTTCAGATGGCCCTTTGTTGGATGGCGTTAACTACCTGGAAGGTTTTGCGCACACGTACAGCCCGGTAGCTCGAGGACTGACCCGTACTGTGCGGGAGATAACCGCACATCATCATTTGGAGTCGCTCACCAAAATTAGCGCAATTGCTTATTAGTTCATATCATCTTGGAAATTTTCAATTCCATCCAAAATTACCCTGTGTGATTTGCACCAGTGCTAATAAGAGATTATGGGCGAAAAAGTCAAACTTTTGGATGTGCCAATAGGAGGATTAATAGCTTTGCACATTTAGCGGGATTGAACAGCTAACTTCGTGTGATGGTTTTATGGCATTAATACCTTTCTGATACTCCCAGATTATGCTTAAAAAATAAGTAATTTGGTTTTAGGAGGTTTTATGTCCTTAGCACAAACTTCAAAGGCGTTTCTCGATTATCTTGAAAAATGGGTAGAGGCTTTGCCAACAATAAGACTTGATGAAGCGATCCCTGAGCCTGAAGAATCAGCGATTATCTCCGTTGATGTGATCAACGGATTTTTATATGAGGGACCTTTAGCAAGCCCGCGCGTTGCACCGATTGGTGGATCTATCGCGGATTTAATGAATGCCTCATGGAACCATGGACTGCATCATATTCTCCTTGTGCAGGAAGGACATGAAGAAGACTCTTTGGAGTTTGAGGCATTCGGGGAGCATGCGATTAAGGGAACACATCAGGCAGAGACGATCGATCTGATCAAGAACCTGCCATTCTACGAACTGATGACCACTATTTACAAAGATTCCATCCATCCTGCCCTCAATAATGGTTTTGATGCGTGGATCAACCAGAGGGAACCCATTCATACTTTTATAGCAGTCGGAGATGTGACGGATCTGTGTTTGTATCAATTAGCTACTTATCTCCGCTTTCAAGCCAATGCCTACCGGAAAGAAAGACGGGTGATTGTACCCGTAAACTGCACCCAGACCTGGCATCTTTCCGTGAAGGATGCGCAAAACTTGCCTGCCATGCCCCATCATGGAGATCTACTGCATGCAACTTTCCTCTATCACCTCTTTCTAAATGGTGTTGAAGTGGTCAAAGAAATTGTATTACTGGGCTGATTGATTGGAAAACAAACAACTTAATTCTTTGGGGGAAAGCGATAAACGTTGTTAAGATTTCTTTGTGGTTCATCACAAGGACTATTCCTTGTTCGGTCATGTGGTATTATTAACGGCTGGAATAATGGATTTTGCTGATAAACGATACCGAAATTATCAAAAGACAGAAAATTTCCTGCGGTAATAAGAAAGCTTATTTCTGCAGGTATTCTATTTAAAAAAGGAAAAATAACAATGACAGAACTCGTGCGTGAAAAACCTGTTGCCTTCAGTCTGCCGCGCAGAATCAAGCGGTTGGAAGAACTAGCATTCAATTTATGGTGGGTTTGGCATCCCGAAGCCCAGCGTTTATTCAGAGAAATTGATGATTTGCTTTGGGAAAACACATACCACAATCCGGTTGCGTTTCTCAGGGATTGTGATCGTTCACGGTTGAATGCCGTTACCCATGATCGCTATTTTTTGGATCAATACGACCAGGTGATGCGGGAATTTGACCGATACATGAATGAAAATGACACGTGGTTTTCCAAAAAATACCCTGAGCTTTCCGATGAGTTGATGGCATATTTCTCATTCGAGTTCGGGTTGCATGAATCCTTGATGGTGTATGCGGGCGGTTTGGGCATTCTTTCTGGCGATCATCTTAAGGAAGCCAGTGATCTGGGCATTCCGCTGGTTGGCGTCGGGTTTGTTTATACGTACGGCTATTTTTCACAACGGATCAGCGAAGATGGGTGGCAGCAGGCGGAAAACGTTCCAATTGATTTTGACGCCCTGCCCCTCATTCGGCTGATGGATGAAAATGATGAACCTATTAAGATCTCGATCGATCTTCCAGGACGCAAGGTTTGTGCTCGGATCTATGAATTGAATGTGGGTCGGGTGAAGCTCTATTTGCTCCACACCAATATCCCTGATAACGATCCCAATGACCGGCAATTAACAGACCGCCTCTATATCAGCGATCTTGAACTTCGCATTTCACAAGAGATCCTTTTAGGGATGGGCGGCATTCGTGCCCTGCGCGCCCTAGGCTATGAACCGACCGCATGGCATATGAATGAAGGGCATTCTGCCTTCCTGACCCTTGAGCGGGCATTGGAATACGTTCGGAATGGTTTGACCTTTGCAGAAGCCAGTGAAAGGATCAAGAAGACGAATATTTTTACAACACACACACCTGTCCCCGCTGGAAATGACGAATTTCCTTTGTGGTTGATTGATAAATACTTTGTCCAGGTGTGGTCCGATCTTGGGCTCTCTCGAGAAAAATTTATTGAAATTGCCAAAATTAAACAATCTTGGGGCGGAGACGCATTTAGCATGCCGATTCTGGCATTGAGACTATCGGAATACCGCAACGGTGTATCCGAACTGCACGGTCAGGTCGCAAGGGAGATGTGGCATTTCCTGTGGCTGGATAAAAAAGTCCAGGATGTACCCATAAGACATATCACCAACGGCATCCATACGCAAACCTGGCTCGCTCGTAGATTGGGGGTGCTTTTTTCACGGTATCTTGGTTCGGATTGGTCCGACCGGATTGATGATCCCAACCTCTGGGAGCAAATTGAAAATATACCCGATGAAGAAATCTGGCTTGTCAGGCGGCATCTCAAACGAAAGCTGGTAGCTTATATCATCAGTCGGGCTCGAGATCAATGGAAGACAACCAAAGTTCATCCCGTGCAGACGGTTGCCAGCGGCGTCTTGCTGGACCCCTATGCTTTGACGATTGGTTTTGCCCGACGATTTGCCACCTACAAGCGCGGCAATCTGATCTTTCGGGATTTCGATCGCTTACTGAAGATCGTCAATAATGAGCGCATGCCGGTCCAATTTATTTTTTCTGGGAAAGCCCATCCTGCTGATGAACCCGGAAAACAAATGATTCAGGAAGTTTACCGTGCAGTTAAAGATGCCCGGTTTGGTGGGCGGCTGGTATTTTTGGATGATTATGATATGAATATTGCCCGTTACATGGTGCAGGGTGTAGATGTCTGGTTAAATACACCCCGCCGACCGCGCGAGGCTTCCGGTACCTCTGGTATGAAAGCCGCATTGAACGGCGTCCTCAACTTTTCTGTTTTGGATGGCTGGTGGCGCGAGGGCTACAATGGGCATAATGGATGGGCTATTGGTGAAGATGTTAATCAAGAGATGAATGTCCAGGAACAGGATGAGGTTGATGCGCTCAGTTTATACGATACGCTTGAAAAAGAGATCATTCCTTTGTATTATGAACAGCGTTCAGCCGACAACTTGCCTGCAGAATGGATTGCACGAATCAAGGAAAGCATCCGCACCATCGGTGGACAATTCAGTATGCGCCGAATGGTTGAGGAATATATGGACAATTTTTACTACCCGGCGATCTTACACGGCATCAGTGAACGCAATGGTAAGGAGGAAAAGTAATAAATGGAACTACTGCTCTCCCCAACAGCATGGCTGGTCGCCTTTGGCATTTTCCTTGCTCGCACCGTAAATATTGCCCTTGATACACTCAGATTTATGTTGAGTCTGAGAGACAAGCGGGGGTTGTCCTGGATTTTGGGATTCATCGAATCTGTGATTTTTGTTGTCGTGATTGGATCTGTTTTGAAAAACCTAGAGAATCCATTGAATATCGTCGGGTATTCTGCCGGATTCGCGACGGGAAATGTGCTTGGGATGATGATCGAGAAGCGCCTTGCGATCGGCTACATTCATTTCAGTATTATCAGCCGAAATAAAAGTACCGAGATTGCTGACGCTTTACGCAAAGAGGGTTATGGGGTTACGGAAATCCCTGCACGCGGTAAGGAAAGCAGTTTCATGATGGTTGATTGCCGGGTGCGTCGAAAGCAGGCCGACGAGGTTGAGGCTTTGGTATTGAAGGTAGATCCAGAAGCGTTTATCACCTCAGAGGATGTCACCCCCCGCCGAAG
>DAINBD010000085.1:0-5413 GCA_036733105.1 Candidatus Brevefilum sp.
AACTCCCCCAAGGATTGGTGAAAATATCCCCTTCAATCGTGATCGCGAGATACAGCGATTCGGCATCATCTCGAGCATAAAGTTCACGCAAATCGAGGTGAATGACCTGATCAAGATTATCCCCTGATTCATCCTGCAGGATCGATCCCCCGTAGCTTTCCTCGATAATTCCATCAACGATCACATCCGGAAATTTGTAATTAAAACTGAGGAAATCAATCCCAGCATGAAGTTCATTGTTGTTATTGAAATCGAAGAAAGTCGCATTTTCCCAATGAGACCCCTGCCCCCAGCGGGTGGAACACTCGGTGGAAACCCAGGCAGGTTCCCAATAAACCACGCCCAAGCCACCATTGCTGATCAAACTCTGGGTCAGATCAAGCATAAATTGGCGCTGACCTTCAACCGAGATCGAGTACCCGCGAATACCTTGATAGAGGATATTGTCAGCGGTTTCATCCACCTTTTCCAAAGTCCACGGGTAAGCCGTCTCAACAATCAGCACGTCTTTTTCAAATTCTTCTCGAAGATAGGCAACATGAGCGCCCATATCGCCAATTGAAAAGGAACTCCATTGGGGATAATAAGAGATACCGATGATATCAAAATCTTCAATGCCTGCATCACGGGCTTCCCTGAACCACCATCCCGTATTTTCCGGTTGCGCAACATGCAGGACGATCTTTATCCTTTTACCCGTTTCAGCTTGTAGATCCCTGATTGCCCGAATGCCCGCGTTGATCAGTTTTGCATCCCGAGGCCAATCAAGACCATCCACCTTTTTAACCAAACCAGAATTGATTTCATTGCCGACCTGGACAAAATCTGGCAGCAACCCTTGTTGATGTAAAGTTGTTAAGGCATCATAGGTATATTGATACAGAACCTGGGGTAATTCTTCTTCTGAAAAATCCTGCCAGGCAGCGGGAATGGCTTGCTTACCTGGATCAGCCCAGTTATCCGAATAATGAAATGAAAGAAGGGTATCCATTCCCTCATCCTGGGCACGTTGAAATGTTCGCGTCACATCCTCAAGCGTGCTGTAATCGGTCCAATCGGGGTTATGCCATAAGCGAGCCCGTACCAAGTTCGCACCATGCTCACTGAAAATTTCGAAAGCATCATTAATTTCCCCAGCATCACGATAGACCGCACCGCAATCATCCATCTCGTTGACATAAGACAGGTCAACGCCATAATAGAACGGCTGTGGCTCTGATTCGGGTTGGGTCGGAGGCAGGAGGGTTGGCTCAAGTGTTGGAAATATCGATGGCTGAACCGTTGCCGGTGGTCTATCAGCCTCAGTAGGCATGGATTCAATTTGAGGTTGGCAGCCTGTCAAAAGAACCGCTGCCAACCCCAAGATGGTAACTCTGTTAATCAGGGACCGTCTTAAAGACATCCTTTAACCTTTTACTGCACCTGTCGTGAGACCACCGACAATCTTATCCTGCAGTATCAGGTAAATGATCATGATCGGCAGCCCACCGATCAGGGCACCCGCTGCGAAAACACCCCAACGCTGATCAAATTGGGCACCCGCAAAGATCTGCAGTCCAACCATAAGCGTATATTTTTCGTTGCTTTTTAGTAGAACACGGGCAAGGATGAACTCGCCATAGGTACCAATATAGTTGATGATGGCAATTACAATCAGGATCGGTTTTAACAAGGGCAGGATTAATTTTGTAAAAATCTGCCAGTTGTTGGCACCTTCCACCATGGCGGACTCGTCAATATCACGCGGGACGGTGTCCAGGTAACCTTTCATCAGCCAGATATTAGTCCCCATGGCACCGCCCAAATAGATCAGGATAAGGCTGGTGTGCTGATTTAACCCAATAAATGGTATGACATCGCCAAATTGGGAAATCATAAGGAATGTGGCAACCAATGCGAGCAATGTCGGGAAAACCTGGATCAGGAAAATGCCTTTCAACATTGTTTTTCGTCCACGGAATCGGAAACGAGAAAAGGCATAAGCTGCAATCGTCGTAATGGAGAGTGAGAGAACAGATGTTATTGCGGAGATCTTGATCGAGTTTCCGAACCATGTCCAAAACGGAAATTCACCAGAGGTCAGCAGTTCACGGAAATTATCCAGACCCGGGTTACTTGGGATTAATTTTTGCGTTGCCAATGAACCGGTAGGGTTAATGGCTGCAGATATGACCCACAAGATTGGGAAGATTGAAAAAATGATCAGGAAAATTGCAAGGATCAACCGTAAAGCGACGCTTAGTTTGTAACGAAAGCTGGCAGAAGAACGGAGACGTTGAACGGTGCTCATATTAGACATTTTCGCTAACCTCCTCCCACATCCCTGTAAATCGGAATTGGAACAATGTGATCGTGCCCACGATGACAAAAATCACAATGGTGATCGCAGAAGCAAATCCATAATCGATGCCGCGACTTCCGGAGAAGGCAAGATTGTAGACATAACTGATCAGGATGTCGGTATGCCCCGCCGGTGTGGGAGTATTCGCCATGGGCGGACCGCCCCCATTGAAGATGTAGATCAGGTTGAAGTTGTTAAAATTAAAGACAAAAGACGATATCAATAACGGCCCAACAGCAACCAGAAGCAAGGGCAGTGTGATATGCCAGAATTGCTGCCATCCATTTGCACCATCAACCTTGGCAGCAGCATAGTAATCATCCGATATGGATTGTAACGAACCACTGCAGATCAACATAAAGTAGGGATAGCTCAACCAGAGATTGATCAATAAGATGGCTGCTTTCGCCCACCACTGGTTGGTGAACCAGGGTGGTGCCCACCCGAACCAGTTCTCTAGAAGTCGGTCAATGATCCCCAATTCAGGGTTGAGCATCCCGCGCCAGACCAAAATCGTTAACAAAGCCGGGATCGTATAAGGGATGATGAGCAAAGAGCGGATCAATTTCTTAAACGGAAATCCCGGTTCATTAAAGATGATCGCAATCAATAAGCCAAGGGAAAAATTGATCAGCAAACTCAGGAAGGCAAATGCAAAGTTCCATGTGATAATTCGGATCAGAGGTCCACGCAAGGCCGGGCTGGTGAAGAACCTCGTAAAATTGCTGAGACCAATGGTTTCAATGAACCCTGGTTTCAGTTCCTGACCTGTTGATGAGCTGAAAACGCCGCGCAGATTTCGATATACAACACCCGTTTCTTGGTCGATCATAGCATCAAGATCAGAATCGAATACATATTTTGGCAGCAGCTCCGCAGCTTCCGAAGGTGTGCGCACCTGGATGGTTTTGCCTTCTTCGCCAAATTGGATTTTTGACAAGTTCTTATCGGAAACCGCTAAAATCACATTCAATCTCTGGTAGCCTTCGATCGTTACAGGGATACCATCCTCATCCAACTCACCCACACCTTCTTCACCGGTTTGTGGCTGACTGATCGGTTCTTCAGGCTTGGCAAGGTAGGCGTTGCCCTCCGCATCAATCAACCAGAGCGCATAGTCGCCTTCAGGCGATTTAAAAGCAGTCCATTGATATGCTTTACCGGTCTCTGGTAAATAAGTACGATCTAAAATCTGGTCAATCGCCTGCTCCTTGGTGATGAGATGCCCTTCCCCATAATTGGTAAACGAAACCCAAATGGTGAAAATGATCGGGTAAATCGTAAACAAGCCCATCAGGACCAACCCAATCACCATCCATCGCAGTGGATAGACCTTCTTTACAAGCAAAACAAAATTAACAAATACAGCAAGGATAAAAACAGCAATAGCTAACGTATAATAACCCAAATTAATAAAACGGCTGAGTATATATCCCACAGCAGCATTCCCTGCAAATAAGAGAACATAGCGAATTATCTTGGGTAGAACCGAATCAGTCTTCTTACCCTGGGATTCAGTGATTATTTCAGGATCGATGGAAGTCATGCTTACACCTCCCTTTTAATACGCGTATGACAATAATGAAAGAAAGGAGGCTGGGTAAAAATCCAGCCTCCTTATCAGATTTGAAAATTATTCGACGACGGTTTCTACAATATGTGTTTCAGGGTCATAAGTGAAAGTTACAACACTATCTGCGTCCAAGCTCAGTGTATAATTTGCACCTCCCTTTTCGCCATCAACTCCGTAGTCCACATTCCAGGCGCCATCCATAGCAACCTTGTACTCGTAATCGCCCGCTGGAATTTCAGCGGTCAGGGTAAACAGGCCGTCATCTCCCTCGACCATAACAGTTGCTTTACAAGCCGGGTCCCAATCAGCACCGCAGCCTGCTAATGATTGATAGCTGCCGGGTAGGTTGACCATGCCAACCAGAGCACCTTGAAGTAAATCACGGACCTGGGTGGCTGCATCGCCCATAGATTCGGCAGCGGCGAGTTCACCAGTCATAGCCAGCGCAATTCCGTTATTCCAGGCACTCCACACCGAACCCATTTCCTGGACGTTGGGCATGGGCACAGCGTTCACGCCAGCTTGGCCCATTGCCTGCAGATCAGGATCGTCCATAGTTGCCAATATAGAGGTAAAAGCTGATGGGCGATTGCCTGTTTCATAAAGCAACTGCATCGTCTCATCCGTAGCAACGAATTCGGTCAGGAAGGTTGTCGCGAGGAGAACGTTCTCACTGAACGGGTTGACAAAGAATCCCTGAACACCAGAGAGAGGTGCACCGTCATCCGGAAAGAAGGGGGCAATTGCATAGGGCACACCTGCTGTTCGGAACCGCTCCAAATCCCAAGGACCTGTCATGATGAATGGCATTTCACCGGATTCAAACAGGGCGCGGGCTGTTTCACCATCTGTAGTTTCAGGCATTAATCCCTCGTTTACGGCCTGGACAACCAAATCGACGCCAGCAATGTGGCCTTCACTATCCAACCCGATATCATCCACATTCAAGGTACCGTCTTCATTTTGACCGAAAACATACCCACCGAATGCGTCCCAAATTGGGTATCCATTGTAACCCGGATCACCACAAATCATCATTACATACTGGATTAGCCCCTCATCCTGCAAAGAGCGTCCGATTTCAAGAAGCTCATCCCAGGTGGTTGGGGGTTCTGGTACCAACTCAGTATTGTAGAAGAGACCGAGGTTTTCAGTTGCATAGGGCATTCCGTAAAGATTGCCATCAGTAAAGGTAAAGGCTTCTAATGTAGAAGGTACAAATTTTTCAGCAGTGGCTCCCAAATCGATTGGGGATGCCAGGCCGCTTTCAATCAATGCACCAAGCCAGTCATGGACACCAACGTAAATATCAGGGCCCTCACCAGCAGGGATAGCAATGATAGCCTGGGCGCGAATATCCTGGACAACGCCCAGGTCTTCAACCAAGATTTCAACATTGTATTCTGCCAGGAATTCATCAGCGAGATCCTGGAGAATCGGCGTTCGGGTATCATCCGCCCAAATCTTTAGCGTTGCTGCAGGTTCCACCACCTCTGGCT
>DAINBD010000086.1:0-5237 GCA_036733105.1 Candidatus Brevefilum sp.
TGTCCCGGATGGCTTGTGTGTGGATGTTGATGGGTGCATCTGGAGTGCCCATTGGAATGGCTGGGAAGTGTTGCGTTACGATCCACAGGGCAAACCGATGCTGAAAGTGGAGGTCCCTGCCCAACAGGTTACGTCATGCTGTTTTGGCGGCGAAAACATGGATTTGCTCTTTATTACCTCTGCTCGGATCGACCTCCCCATTGAATCTTTAGACAAACAACCTCTCGCTGGGAACCTTTTCGTCTTTGAAACGGACACCCGGGGACAACCCGCCCATTACTTTGGAGAAACGACTCATTACCATCAGGAGCGATCATGAAAATTGGCGTGCTTACATCCTTATTTCAAAAGCTGCCTATCACCCAGGTTCTGGATAAGGTCAAAGAGATGGGGATTACGGCAGTTGAGTTGGGGACGGGTTGTTATCCTTCCAGCCCCCACCTGGACTTGGACCAGCTGCTTGAGGACAAAGAAGCACGAGATGCCTATCTCGGTCAGTTCAAAGAACGGGGTATGTTCATCAGCGCGCTGAGCTGTCACGGTAACCCCATCCATCCCGATCCCGAAACAGCGCAGCGTGCCGACTCAATTTACCGAAAGACCGTTCAACTTGCCGCACTTATGGAAATCCCGGTCGTAAATACTTTTTCGGGTCTACCGGCTGGCTGCCAGGGAGACAAGATGCCAAATTGGGTCACCTGCCCATGGCCGCCGCACTTTCTTGACATGCTCAAATACCAATGGGACGAGGTTGCCATCCCCTATTGGAAGGATGCAACTGCCTACGCAGCCGATCATGGCATCAAAATTGGGATCGAGATCCATCCCGGCATGCTAATTTACAACGTTGAAACCATGCTCCGGATGCGTTCTGAGACAGGGTCAGCGCTCGGTGCTAATTTGGACCCCAGCCATCTCTTCTGGAACGGCGTGGACCCCATTGCTGCCGTGCGTGCGCTGGGAGATGCCATCCATCATGTGCATGCCAAGGATTGCCATGTTGATCCTTACAATATTTCCATCAACGGCTGTAACGATCACAAACCCTATGACCAAATTGAAAAACGCGCCTGGACTTTCCGGACGATTGGGTATGGCCATGACCTGAAATTCTGGAAGGATTTCGTCAGCGCGCTCCGACTTGTCGGCTACGATTATGTCCTTTCGATTGAGCATGAGGATGCCATAATGTCCCCAGAAGAAGGCCTTTCCAAAGCCGTTAGAATGCTGAGGGAAGCGGTCATAGAACAAGCTCCCGGTGAGATGTACTGGGCGTAATAGGATGACTGACCTCAAAGCCATCCTTTGTATCGACATCGATGGAACACTGATTGGTTCGAATGAAACCATCCATCCAAACGATGTTGAAACACTTTCGAATTTTCCCAAGTCCGTTCAACCTATTTTGACCACAGGACGAAGCCTGTTCTCTGCCAAGGGTATTTTATACGAAAATGGACTCTTTACCTCATGTCCGATCCCATTAGCCGGTGTGTTTATGAACGGCGGGGCAGCCTACCTACCCAATGAAGTTTTATGCATTCATCATATTTTTTCATCAACAATTCGGGATGATTTGATCGCACTGGCAGAAAAAAATCCACAATCGACTTTCATTTTCTTCTCGCTTGACGCTGGTTATGTTGTGAACCCTAACGAATACGGTCAATACTTTTCAAAGCGTAATTACCTGAACCCGCATCTAACAACAGCAGAAGAAGTACCTGAAGAAATTGTTAAGGTGATGATTGTTGAAAAGAACCGCCCTGTCATTGAAAAGATTGCCAGAAATGCGGCTGGTTTGAGCGCAGAAATGGCTTACAGCCTTTCCCACCTTTACGAGATCAACCCCCTTGGGATCACCAAAGCACAAACGCTTACCAAGCTGATTGATAAAATGGAACTTACGGGTGTTGAAATTTATGCCGTAGGTGATGGTGAAAATGACCTTTCCTTATTTGAGCTTTCCAAGGCAAGTTTCACCCCTGCCAGCGCACATCCATCGATCCTTAAAAAAGCAGACCATGTCATCAAAAGCGAGGACAATGGGCTGCTCTTACCGATACTGAATTCTATCGATGCGATTCAAACCTGATCGAACAATCCAGGACAAATCAATTTTTAGGCGCGTGAATTTAATTAAATCAAAATAACCGCAGGCGATCAATGACACGGTGTGCTGCGGCTCAATCCTTACAGGTGTTATCTCACCCTAAGATTATTTCTTGATCGCCTGGCGGATCAGCGCCACAATAGCCGTTACAGCACCACCGCCCACACCTCCGCCGATCAGGCTCGTCAGGATCCCGCCAAGGTCCAGACTTCCCACATCTAAACCAGGGATCAACCCGGCCAACTGCCCGCCGGCAAATCCACCAACAAGACCAAGGATCGTATCCAGAAGTGGACCATTACTCAACTTCTTGAAGAGTTGTGTAACGCCATTTCCACCAGCCACACCACCGATCAATTGGATTAATAATGCACCGAGATTCATAATTCTTCCTCCAGCCAAAATATTTAAATTAAGATGACTTTCAACTGCACTTCATATTGATTGTTATCATCTGCTTCGATGGCTTACAAGTAAATCTATATATTGATTATACATGAAATTTGTTCAGAATTCGTAAATTTTAAATATTTCATAAATTTAGAAATGCTCAACTCGTAATAAAATGACTTCGTAGCCAAACAAAGGATCAATTATCCAAACCTACCCGAGATGTAGTCTTCGGTCAATTTCTTTTCAGGGTAAGTGAAAATCCTGGTTGTTTCTCCATATTCAACCAAATATCCAGCCCGATTCTGGTCCATATTGAAGAAGGCTGTGTAATCAGAAGCGCGGGCTGCTTGCTGCATATTATGGGTCACCATGATGATGGTGTAGCTTTGCTTGAGTTCCTGAATCAAGTCCTCGATTTTGAGCGTGGAGATGGGATCCAGTGCAGAAGCGGGTTCGTCCATCAAGAGCACGTCTGGCTCAACAGCCAGTGCCCGGGCAATGCACAGTCTTTGCTGCTGCCCACCTGAAAGGGAAAGTGCTGACTTGTTGAGATTCTCTTTGACTTCATCCCACAGCGCCGCCTGCCGTAAACTTCGTTCAACAATCCCGGTTAATTCGCTGGTCGTTTTCACCCCATGTGCACGCGGTCCATATGCAACGTTTTCAAAGATTGATTTCGGAAACGGATTGGGACGCTGAAATATCATTCCTACACTCTTTCGGAGTTCAACTATATCAACTGCCCGGATATCGACTTCATCTTTCAATATGGTTCCACGTGATGTAACTTTCGGGATCAGATCATTCATTCGATTGAATATCCGCAAAAAGGTTGACTTACCACAACCTGATGGACCAATGATAGATGTAATTGCGTTGGCTCTGATTTGGAGGTTAATATCACTCAAGGCTTGAAACGAATCATAAAAGACGTCTAAATTCTTAACGATGAACTTGTTCTGATATGGGTCCGGCATATGGTTTATTTCGTCCCTGTCATGCGTGTTGTTAATTTTCGGGAGATGAGATTGATGGCAAGGTTCAAAAAGATGATCGAAATAATCAGAATTGCAGCAGTACCCATGGCTTTGTCAAAAGCCCTGGTTTCTGATGCCAGCATATACACATGCAAAGCCATCGTCCGACCAGAGTTCATGATCGTTTTAGGCAGGTAAAAGCTGCCCCCCAAAGTGACCCAAAAGATAGCGGTTTCCGCGATGATTCGCCCCACACTCAGAACAATTCCGGTCACGATCCCGGGTAGTGCTGATGGAAGAACGACGTTAAAGATCGTGTACCACTTGGTTGCGCCTAAGGACAAACTGCCCTCCCGGTAGGAGCGCGGTACGGTCAACAATGCTTCCTCACTGGTGCGGATGATCGTCGGCAAGACCAGGGCTGCCCCACTTAAAGATGCCGATAGTAATGAAAATCCTAATTTCATGTACATCACAAACAGGGCAAAGCCAAACAGACCAAAGATGATGGAAGGGACACCAGCGAGGATTTCTACCCCCGACCGCGCAGCTTCGATCAAGAAGGCGATGGCTTTGTTCTTGCGTGAAGCGTCCCCTGCATATTCAACCAGATAAATAGCAGCTCCAACCCCCAGAGGCGTGGCGATAAGGAGCGTTAGAACGACCAGGTAAAGGGTGGTGACGATGGTTGTGGACATCCCACCCTCCCCAGAAACACCGCCCGCTGGACGGGTCGTTAAAAACTCAAGATCAATGACGCGTAATCCTTGAGATAATACATATCCAATGATCCAGAACACCATTGCCAAGGCAACCAAACCGCAGAGCCAGACCATAAAGTAACCTAAAGATTGGAAGACTTTCTGACGTTTTAAATTTTGCTGGTTTTTTGCATTCGAAACCAAAGACTCGCCTTCTGACGTCACGTTATTCCCCCCTTCTGGTTCGCATGAAGAATCGAGCAGTACTGTTAACAAGCATGATCATGATGAATAATAAGACACCAGTAAAGAAAAGTGCAGATCGATGCACACCAGCCGCATAATTGATTTCCACGGCAATGTTGCCCGTAAGGGTGCGGGCTGTATTCAGAAACAATGTGAATGGATTTGCAGTTAAAGGCTTGGGCATCGCAATCGAATTACCAATCACCATGATCATTGCCATCGTCTCCCCAAGAGCACGACCGACGCCTAAAATCACAGCCGCCAGGATCCCGGAACGAGCTGCCGGTAAGATCACCATGACAATCGTTTGCCAATGCGTACCGCCTAACGCTAAGGACCCCTCCTTATACTCTTTGGGTACTGCCCGGATTGCATCTTCAGCAATGCTGGTTACGGTCGGGATGATCATCACAGCCAGGATAATCGATGCATTCAGCAGCCCAAACCCTGTGTTGCGCGGCACATCGATATTCCTGATGAGGGGAGCTAAGACCACCATGCCAAATAAGCCGTAGACGACGGAAGGGATGCCAGCCAGTAATTCAACAGCCGGACGTAGAATTTCACGCACCGCACTGGGTGCCACTTCTGCCAGTAAGATCGCGGTACCCACTGATAAGGGAACACCAATGATGACCGCTCCCAAAGTGCTCAGAATGGAACCCAAAATCATGGGCAGCAGCCCAAATTGAGCCTGATCCGTGCCGATGATCGAACCAGGGCGCCAAATCGTTCCAAAGAGCATCGTATCCAGTCCAATTTCCTGCACCGATGGCCAGGCTTCCGTCATCGTAAAAACAAAGATCA
>DAINBD010000087.1:0-5202 GCA_036733105.1 Candidatus Brevefilum sp.
GAAACTCAAAACCCTCCATTTAATAAAAGGAAACAGCCATTAGGCTGTTTGCTGCGGATGGCTGTGAAGCCAACGGAGGGAGTCGAACCCTCGACCGGGCGCTTACGAAGCGTCTGCTCTACCACTGAGCTACGTTGGCGTGCCAACGATTATACCAGTAAGGGCTGATAAATTACAAGATTTATCTTGGAGAATCTTATATGAATATTGCAATGCTCTCATATCATACCTGTCCGTTAGCTGTGTTGGGTGGGAAAAATACGGGCGGAATGAATGTTTACGTTCGAGAGCTCACTCGATTCCTTGGCAGGGTGGGTGTGCATGTGGATGTTTTTACCCGATCGGAAAATGAACATATTCCACAGGTCTCACACGATCTTGGTTACTTCAATCGCGTTGTTCATATCCCGGCTGGACCTGAATACAGCCTGCAAAAATCCCAATTGATCGATTATACGGATGAATTTGCTCAAGGCATCCTTGATTTTGCACAGCGGAAGGGAATCCAGTATGACCTTGTGCATACGCATTACTGGTTATCTGGTATTGCAGGGAAAACTTTGAAAGACACCTGGGGGGTTCCCATGCTCCAGATGTTTCATACGCTGGGATTGATGAAGCAAAGTGTGGGTCGAACGATGGAGGAACGGGAAGGTGCCTATCGTGTTGAGGGTGAACGTGAGGTGATGGATACGGCTGACAGGATTATCGCAGCTACCGAAGCTGAACGGGATCAGCTTGCAGAATTATATGACCTTAGCCCTCAAAAGGTGACCATCATTCCACCGGGGGTGGACGTTTACCATTTTTATCCAATCCCGAAGGATGAAGCTAAAGAAGCGATCGGCATTTCTCCAAATGAACGGATGGCGCTTTTTGTGGGAAGAATTGAACCGCTGAAAGGCGTGGATACACTGCTTGAAGCGATGGCGATTGTCAAGAAGCGGTGTGTTGCCTTCACCTGTCCTCACTACCTGGTAATTATTGGCGGTGATCCTGGCGAGGAACTGGCTGAAACCTCGAATGAGATGGCACGCTTACAGGGGCTTTGTCGGGATTTGGGGCTTGATGAGATGGTCCTGTTCCTTGGCAAACGGGGGCAGGACACCCTGCCGTATTATTATTCCGCAGCCGAAGTAGTCGTGATGCCCTCTTTCTATGAAAGTTTTGGGATGGTAGCCCTGGAAGCAATGGCGTGCGGTACGCCTGTGATCGCTTCAAAGGTGGGCGGGTTGGCTCATCTGATAAAAGATGGCGAAACGGGATTTTTCGTCCCCGCACAGGATGCAGAGGTATTGGCAGAGAAGCTGCGCCTAATATTTGTAGAGCGAGTCATGCGGGATAGGCTTGGAAAACAGGCATCTGCCTATGCTAAAGGCTTCCAGTGGGAAAATATCACTCAGCAAATAGTACAGGTTTATGGGGAAATGACACAAGCTCAGCAAATGTCCTAATAAAGGTTCTTGGTACGATGATGTTTTAAACATTGTGATGACCAAGATAGCTGTTTTTAAATTTGATAATAAGCTTCTTTTACGCAAAAGGATTTTCGTCAATTCTGAAAATATCACCTATTGCTTATCAGGGGGTTTTTTCCTGTCTGATTTTGAAAGCTGCCCACCACGTTTGATGATTTGACCCCCATATCGAGCCCTGAGTTCATCCAGGGCATTGATCAAATTGGATTCTTTTTGATAGTCATCATCCCACAAGCCCAGCTGATGAACGGGTGTGCCGAGATTGCTGACGCCTACGCCGATCAGACGGACAGGCTTTCCTTTCAGCCAGTTAGCTTTGAAAAGCTTTTCTGCGGCATTGAAGATTTCCTGGTCAAGATTTGTAGATGAAGGCAGCGTGGTTTGGCGCGTGATGGTTGTGAAATCAGACCAGCGTAATTTTACCTGGATGGTTGTGCCTGCCATCGCATCTTTTCGCAATCTCCGTCCGACCTGTTCTGAAAGACTCCGGATCACTTTAATCAATTCCTTTTCATCAGACAAATCTCTGGCGAAGGTGACCTCATTACTGACAGATTTTGCCTCGTGTTCCATTGATATGGGACTGTTGTCGATTCCCAGAGCACGTTCTCGTAGCTCTGGTCCATACCGTCCAAAGAGCGCCTCCAGGACTTCTGGCGGAGACTTTGCCAGGTCACCAATGGTTATGATGCCCACTTGTTCAAATTTTTTGGCTGATTTTGGTCCAATCCCGATCAGACTTTGAACGGGGAGGGGAGCTAAAAAGCTGACTTCGTCACCGGGTGGGATGATTGTGATAATGTTTGGGGGAAAAGGTCGCTTTTGTTGAGATTTTCCCCAGTCATTGGCGATCTTTGCCACCAGTTTGCTGGTCCCACCACCAATCGAGATGGGCAGGGATAACTCGTTGTTGACTCTGTGCTGGAGGGTTTTGGCAATTTCCAGCAAGGATTCAGGTAATCCAGTGACTTCCATAAAGGCTTCATCGATGGAGATCTTCTCAATAAATGGTGTGATCTCGATCAAGCTCATGACTTTTTTCGACATTTCGCTGTAATTACTGAAACCGTGGTGGACAACGATCAGATCCGGGCACAATTGAAGGGCTCGCGCCATCGGCATTGCTGAACGCACACCAAACATACGAGCAGCATAGGAGCTAGAAGAAACCACGCCGCGCTGGTTGGCCTGACCGCCAACCGCAAAGGGTTTACCCTTGAGGGAAGGATCGCGTAATTCTTCTACCGCGCAGAAGAAGGCGTCCAGATCAAGATGAAGGATTTTTCTTGCCATCATTGTTATTATACAACAGCTGTTTTTCGTAAATTTCCCTGATGGTATCCTCAATAGGCTGATCATGAACTTCCAAATCGATGATCCGGTATTTTTCAGAAAGGTCATGAATGAGTTTCGATGCAGTAACCGATTGGCGCATAAAGCTGTATGTCACTTTGTTCCCATTTTTATTTATTATCTCTGCATTTGAAAGGTTGGGTGTGGGATACTGCTCTGCAAATTCAACACTGAGAATTCTGCGTCCACCAAATGTATCGAGTAAATCTTTTAAAACCCCGTCATAAAGGATTTTTCCACGATCAATGACGATAACTCTTTCGCATAGTTTAGATATGTCAGATATGTCATGGGTGGTAAGAAGGATGGTTGTTTTTCTCTCACGGTTGATGAATTGAATAAATTCTCTGATCCTTTGCTTGGCGACCACATCCAACCCGATTGTAGGCTCATCCAGGAATAGGAGTTTGGGATTGTGCAGCAGTGCAGCACAAAAATCTGCCCGCACACGTTGTCCCAGAGATAAGGATCGAACTGGCGTTTTCATAAAGGTGTCGAGGTCAAGAATTTCCTTAAATATTCCCAGGTTTTCTCTAAAAACCTGGTCAGGAATTTCATAGATATGTTTGAGCAATGCCAGCGAGTCACCCATTGGAAGATCCCACCACAGCGTTGTCCTTTGGCCAAAGACAGCACCGATGTTTCGAACATATTTTTTCCGTTCTTTCCAGGGAATATATCCATCGATGAGGATTTCCCCTGATGTTGGTACGAGCAACCCGGTCAGCATTTTGATCGTGGTTGATTTTCCGGCACCGTTTGGTCCAATGTACCCCATCAATTCTCCGGATTGAATTTCAAAATCGATCTGGTCCACGGCATGGATCAAGGAAAATTGGCGGTCAAACAAGTTTTGTAATGCGCCAATATATCCCTTATGATCTTTATAGATCTTGTAGTCATTCTTGAGTTTTCTGGCTTGAATGATCGGTCCCATCAGTCAACTTCCTGTACTCTTGTAATTTCTGACCCCAAACCGCCAGAAGCGTAATGCAAGAAAAAGAAATGCACAAGCGATGAGAGGTGCAGAGAAATAGACAAATTTTGGCGCATTTAATGGATCTGGTTTGCTAAGAATGAACACAGCGGGATAATAACTTAGAAAAATGGCCGGCACCACAAAAGTGAAGACCATCCGGAGTGCCCTGGGGAAAATGTGCATGGGATAGGACATGATCTCACTGCTGCCGTAGGTGAAAATGTTGAGAATTTCCAGGCGTTCCATCGTCCAATAGGTTGTGGTGGCGCCAATGATAAACAGGCTTCCAAAGAAGATCACCTGGCTGAGAGATAAAATGGGGAGATACAGCACTTTAGCCAGTGTCCAGGTTATTTCAATTTGACTTAACCCAAATCCGAAGATCACCACACCTTCCAGGATCTTTCCAAGCCGGCGGAGGACAAGGCGTGATCCCAATACCTGCAAAGTGATATTGACCGGTCGGAGCAAGAGCTGGTCAAAGTGCCCTCTTCGGACCATAGGTCCAAAAGCATCATAGTCAAAGCCGTTGAAAAGCATGTCCATAATCCCAAAACTGAACTCTGTGATGCCCCAGACAAAAGCCACTTCACCCAGGGTCCACCGGCCAATTTGATTGAAACGGGTGAATGTGAGCGCAAATGTGAGAAAGAAAAAGCCTAAAGTCAACGCTGAGCTCAACACTTCCAGGATAAATGATGCGGGATATTGAAGTTGAGATCGGACCTGGATCCGGAGTAATCGGAGCAATAATTTAAGGGATCGTCGCATCTTAACCACCCTGGATGACCAATCTTTTGATGCCGAGTTTCATCATGAAGTGATCGAGTGTAAAAAGGATCAAAATCCAGATAACTTGAATGAGCAAGCCTTTAACGAGGTCGCCCCCCTGAATATTACCAATGAAGATCTGGATGGGGATATACACGCTGGCACCAAAGGGTGTTAATCTTGAAAAATTAGCCAACCAATCGGGCAACAATACCAGGGGCATAAAGAATCCCGAAAAAATCCAGCTCAATCCAAAAGCAAAGCGGCCGACACCGATTGCATTAGGCGTCCAAAAAGCGGCGAGGTTGACCAGGAAACGCCATCCGAAGCTGATTAACCAGGAAAACAAGAGTGCAGAAATAAACGCGATCCACTGTAAGGGGGTTTGCGGTAGGATCACGTTATTGAACAAGGAATAAACCACAAAAAGCGGGATGCTGCGGATCAATAAAGATCCTAAAGCACGTCCCCCATCAATTCCCAACCAGTACGAGAAAAAGCTGAGAGGTTTGATCAGGTCTGAACCGACCTGACCATCATAGACGGTATTCATGAGCTCATACCAATGAAAGAAACTCAAAAAACCGATAACAGATTGGGCTAATCCTGCATAGGTGATGG
>DAINBD010000088.1:0-5098 GCA_036733105.1 Candidatus Brevefilum sp.
TTCCAAAACGTCATCTTTCCCGAATCGCTGGTGCAAATCAGGCTTTACACGGGACTATGAGCATCATCGGTCCCGCGTTAGGTGCATTTTTTATTGCACTTCTCCCAATGGAAGGGATCCTGTTTATTGATGTCTCCACCGCATTTCTTGCCGTGATCCCCCTCCTCTTCTTCAGGATTCCCCAACCCATTCGGAATGGCAGCCAGATTACATCGCAAGGCGTGGTTAAAACCAATGTCTTTCATGATATTGCTGAAGGTTGGAAATACGTTGTAAGATGGCCGGGTTTAATGGCTATCATCTTTTTAGCCATGCTGGTAAATTTTCTGATCAATCCCGCGTTCTCGCTCCTGCCCCTGGTGGTCACACAACATTTCGGCAAGGGTGCCTATGAATTGGGATTTATCAATTCTGCCTTTGGCGTTGGTGTGATTGTTGGTGGCTTGGTATTATCTGCTTGGGGTGGGTTCAAGAACCGAATTTTAACTTCAATGATTTCCCTTTCCATTTCTGGCTTGGCGGCATTAATGGTCGGATTAGCACCTGCCCAATCATATATTGTAGCAGTAGCAGGTATGGCATTGTTTGGATTAATGAATCCGCTGACTAACGGCCCCCTGTTCGCTGTTATGCAAGCAAGGGTGGAGCCGGAAATCCAGGGACGTGTTTTCAGCTTTCTTCAGGCTGGTGCGACACTTGCCAGCCCAATCGGTTTAATCGTCGCAGGTCCTCTGGCAGATGCAACCAACAATAACCAGCTGTGGTTCATCATTGGCGGGATCTTGACTGCACTGACGGGCATCGGCGCTTTTTTCGTCCCTGCGATCATTGAAATGGGAAAGGAGCCTGATGAGGAGGCAACCTCTACCAAAATTCAACCAGGGCAAACCCCCACTGCGGATGCAACCACCTCCCAGATGGATTAGATATGTCGAGATTGCATTAATTTGTTTTTGCCCTGTTACAGAAAAACAAGGCACTTCCCGGTAAATCACAAGAAAAATTCGTAATATTTCAAGAGAAAAACACTATTTTAACAGGCGCACATGCGCTGTTGACGGATGCATTCTTATGTGCTATCATAATTTAGGTATACCTAATTAATTTTTTAGCCAGTAATTTTTCAAGCCGATGCCAAAAGAACTGAGCCACAATATTCAGGACTATCTCAAACATATTTATGAACTCACCCGGAAGGGTGGAAGTGCATCAACCAGCCACCTTGCTGAAGATTTGGGGATCTCAGCGGCTTCGGTAACCAATATGCTACAAAAATTATCGAAGACCGAACCTCCCTATGTGATCTATAAAAAGCACCAGGGTGTAATTTTGACCGAAGCAGGGCGAATAGCAGCGCTTAAGATCATCCGCCGCCACCGGCTAATTGAGTATTTCCTGGTTGAAAAATTGGGATATGCATGGGATGAAGTCCACCAGGAGGCTGAGATTCTCGAACATGCTATGTCGCCACTTCTTGAGAAGCGGATGGATGCGGCATTAGGTCATCCTGAATTTGATCCGCACGGCGATCCTATCCCGGATGCTGACTTAAACTTGCCAGAAATTAAGCAAACAGCACTCAGCGGTCTCGAAGTTGGACAAACGGGAAGCATCATTCGCGTTCCTCATGAAGACCCACGTGTGCTGCGATTCCTGGGAAAATGTGGAATTCACCCGGGGGTAAAGATCAAATTGATTTCACGTACTCCTTATGACCAGACCATGCGGCTCTTGATCATCGACATTGATCAGGAAGCCGTGATCGGCCCAAAATTAGGTGAACAGATCACATTGCTGGTCGAATCCTGATCAAGCCAGATTGCTACAGGTTTTATAAAACGATGCCCGAGCTTCCTGAGGTTGAAACGATTGTCCGCAAACTCCGCGACGGATCACCAAACATACCTTCTGTTGTTGACCAGGTGATCAAATCGGTCGATGTGACGTGGGACAGAATCATCGCCAGCTCTCTACCTGATGAATTTAAGAAGAAATTGACTGGAAAGAAAATTTTAAATGCTTGCCGGCGCGGTAAATTCTTGCATTTTCCGCTTTCCTCAGGCCACCTGATCGGGCACCTCAGAATGAGCGGCGACATGCGCACGGAAACTGTATATGACGATCAGGGAAATACTCGCCCCTATGAAGCTTTTGATAAGGTCATCATCAACTTCAAATCGGGATGGCGTCTCATCTTCATCAACATCCGAAAATTCGGTCGAATGTGGTACACAGAAGATCCAAGCACTGTCTTTGGCAGCCTGGGACCTGAGCCGCTTGATGAGACTTTCGATGATGATATGCTATACGAAATGCTCAAGGCGCATAACCGCCAAATCAAACCTCTGCTAATGGATCAAAGTTTTATCGCCGGAATGGGAAATATTTACGCTGATGAAAGTCTCTTCATCGCGAAGATCCATCCCTTGCGCCTCTCCGCTTCACTCACAAAATCCGAAGTCCAAAAACTTCACCATGCCATTCAAACAACATTAAAAGCCGGCATCCAGCAATTTGGCGCCAGCGTGGATTGGGTATATCGCGGCGGTGAATTTCAGAATTATTTTCAGGTTTACCAGCGTAAGGGTGAGCCCTGCCCAAGGTGCGGTGCATTAATTGAAAAGATCGTCGTGGGTCAACGCGGTACGCATTTTTGCCCAAATTGCCAAAAAGACCCTTCCGTCAAAATATCATAACCCACCAATTTAATATGACATAGGTCTGTCCCATACCTCGCCCCAACTACAGAATAAAAAAGCCGCCTATGCAGCGGCTTCTTCATTTACCATCAGGTAATGTGATTCAAGAAAGCGATTACAAGTCTCCCTTTTTCCGAATCAGGCGCAAAGATTTCTTGGTCAAAGAAAGATTCTGAAGCCACCAACGAACCGTGTCTGGAATGCTTTTCGCCAACCGAATGGGTCGGTAACCCAATTCCTTCCTGGCTTTTTCGGAACTGATCTCGGAATTACTGAAAACGGTCTCAAGTGAATAACGTGTGATGCGCGGCCGTGTTTTGGTGAGCCTGTAATAAAACTCGGCAAGCGGCGCAACGATCATGGCAATCGGAAGTGGGAAGGTGATCATTCTCGATTTCTTCCCAGTCACTTTTTGAACGAGCTTATGGAGGAGCTTGAGCTCAATCCGTTCGCCACCCAGGATATACGTTTCACCACGTCTTCCTTTATCCCTGGCCATAATTTGACCCTTTGCCACATCCCGCACATCCACAAAATCAAAGGCACCTTCAACCATAAAATTGAGCGGTTTCTCCATCCAGGAAAGAATCAGCTCACCCATCTCCGAACGGCGGTAATCATATGGGCCGACCACACCGGTTGGGCAAACAATGCAGGCATCCAGGCCTTCCTGGGATGCTTTCTGAATGAGTAAAGAGGCTTGTGCCTTGGTCCGATCGTAGGGACCGGCGGGATTGAAAGGGTCAAATGCAAGTTTTTCATCGATCACAACACCTTTAGGAGGACGTTCAAGGGCGTGGATAGAACTGGTGTAGATTAATTTCCTTACCCCGGATTCCCGAGCAGCATCGATCACATTTTGCGTGCCTTCCACATTTACAGCATATAAAAGGTTTTCTTGCTCTTTGGTGATCGAAACCAAAGATGCAAGGTGGAAAACCACATCCACGCCAGACATTGCTGCAAGGAGCGATTCTTTATCGAGGACATTGCCCTCCACCTGTTCAATGGACAAATCATCTAAGGACTGGGTATCCTCTCCGGGCAGGATCAAGACTCTAACCTTTTCACCTCGCTCGACGAGCTCTCTAACCAATACATTTCCCAGGTGACCAGCACCACCCGTAACTAAGTTCATATTTATCTCCTGATGCTTTCTAAAAATAGTTTAATGCCGTTAATTGTCGTATCCTGCCAATCCGCGCCATCAGGATCAAATGAAGCTTGTAATAATAAACCCATTACAACTGCCATCAGGATGTGAGCTGCTAAATCTGAGTCGAGATCTTTCATAAATGCACCATCGTCAATGCCTGACCGAAATAATTCTTTGAAAAACTGCAGATAACTTCGATACGGAGCAACTGCCTGTTCCCAAATCTTTGGTTCCCGGGCGGCTTGCCGCCAGAATTCCAGGATGATTGGGAAACCACGTTTCAATTCCGCAAATAACGCACCGGTATATTGAGCCATATCTTCCAGGGCTGCCGGCACATCAACAGCCGAATCCCCGGCATTTTTTAGCAAGGATTCCAACTGCCCGAGCCAGGTCGTCATCAGTGCCAGGAAAAGGTCCTGCTTGGATGGAAAATGGTGATAGAAGGCGCCCTTGCTGACCTGTGCGCTCGTGCAAATATCTGCCACACTGGTAGCGTCATATCCTTTTTGTGAGAATAAAACCAATGAATGTTGAAGGATGGTGTTGTACGTGTCCACCCCACGGGAATAATGTGACATCAAATCCTTTTTATAAAATTAGACCGACTGGTCGGTATTTATTTATAGCACGGTTATAAAGATTGCGCAAGGGGGAAAGAAGTGGGGAACTGGGGATCGGGGATTAGGGAATTAGGTACGAGGGGAGCAAGGGATCAGAGTGATAGGATGGATTTCAATGGAACACACAAAACATCATTCATCCCATTATGAAGTGCGCAGCCAACAGAATGCCGAACCTGCGACCCGAATCAAAAACACCCCGGTCGTTGGGGTGTTTTGGTATCAAAAGGCGACGACGGGACTCGAACCCGTGATGGGGGTTTTGCAGACCCTTGCCTTACCAACTTGGCTACGTCGCCAGAAAATAAAAACTGATACCGCCGGCCGAACCGGCCATGTGATACCAGCCTTACGAGTCTTGCAGAGCGGGCGAAGAGGCTCGAACTCTCAACCTTCTCCTTGGCAAGGAGACGTTCTACCAATTGAACTACACCCGCATAAGATGTCCTATATATAGGGGGTTGTTAACTCTAAGCCCCTATATCCTGGGTTTTCTACCCTTATAATCCATAGCCGACCTCTTTAGGGAAGTAGGCTTTTTTGTTTGGATTTTAATGTTCTGCCCGCATTCTAAATTCAGAGGGAGTAGTTTCCTCTTTTAGAATGCCTATGTATTCTAT
>DAINBD010000089.1:0-5054 GCA_036733105.1 Candidatus Brevefilum sp.
AATCGTTGCGGAGCAAATCGTTTTTCATATTTAATGTAGAAAACATCCAAATCAGGTTTATTCTAATTTGATTGAACGGTGGAAAACAAAAAAAGGACTGACAGGCATGTCAATCCTTTTAGATTAACCTAATTAGCGAATTACAAGCCTAGCAGAACTGCAAGCTCATCCATGGCAGCCTGTTCCTGTTCATCGACCACAGACTTTGCACCGATCCCGAGGAAGCCACCTGTTTTTGTTTCTGCCACTTTCCGAGAGATCTCGAACAACCATCGCTTGAATCCATCTTCACCGGGCAGCCCTGTTGATGCGCTGACCGCATTGGAAATTAATATTTTTAATTCGTTTCGGAGCTCTTCAACGGTTTTTGACTCATACTTGATGGCCATCTCTTTGGCATCCTTCATAGCCATGTTTTTCATTGATTCAAGGACCTCATCTACCAATTCGCCATATCCGGATCCGCCTTCTTTTTGAGAAAGCTCCTGGGTAAATTTGCTTGCTGAAAAAAGTTCTTTAATTGATTCAGTTCCTCCACCGCTGGCTATGGATACAAAAGATGAGGCTGCACTCATTGCGTTGAAAAGATATTTCCAATTCTCTTCACCAACCTGTTCTTTAATACTCATATAAGACTCCTTTTTGATCGATTTATTTTGGATTGATAGCTTAATTATAAGTTACATTCCTGATTTTGATAGATTGCGAATTTTTAGGTATTGTTCAACAATCCGATGGTTTTATGTGGATATTTATTGTAATGAATTTTCTGATTGTGCCAGGCTCGATAAGAAAAACCGCTTGAATTTCAAGCGGTTTTCCATAGAGGGAGAGAAATATTGGAGATTGTTTGAGAGTCAAGTTCATGTTATCATCGTGCAGTTAACATGATAAATACTATCAAAATTATATAATATATTTTCTATCTTGTCAAGCCTTTACCCGGGGCAAATTTAAAGATCTTCATGTAAAGGATCATTTGCCCATAAAATAAATTTCAAAGGTTCAAGCTTAGCTTTCAACGATGCTTCGATGACTCCAGATGGTTTTCCGAATGTCGTTACTTTGCCAGATTGACATAGGACATCGGACTGCCATCCTTGTACAAATGCTGTGTTATTGCTGATGATACAATCAGCATTTGAACAGGTTGTTCATTACTTGCATTCTTGATGACCGTGCCCTTGAAACTTGTCATGTGTGCGCTGTCACCTTCGTCAAGACGAATCGGTTTTTTATTGGGGAGGGTGATGATCACGGAACCTTCTTTGATAAATATGAAGGTTTCGCCTTTATAAAGCTGCATTTCTTCATCTTGTGAACCTGGTGGGATTTTACCGAGAATCGCTTTTAGTGAGAGATTGTCCTCCGGTGAAAGCATGATCAGCGTAGGTTTGGTATCAAAATCAACTGTTGTGTAGTCCTCTGTTTGACTTTTGCGAACGATAAAGGCGTCCTCTTCTTCAATTTCCTGAAAAATCTGGAAGAGTCGAACATTGTAGAAATTTGCTAATTTATTAAGATTTTCAACGGATATCGATGCTTTGTCACGTTCTATGAGTGAAATGAAAGAGATAGAGAGTCCTGCCCCCTCTGCTACTTCATTGAGTTTGTAACCTTTTTGTTGTCTTAGCTCACGCAATTTCTGTCCTAGTGTGGCCATTTTAATCCTTTCTAATTTAACTTAACAGTATTTTACCTTTAATTATATAATATTTGAATATCTTTCAATAATATTACATAAGGTTTTTAATATATCCAAAGAATTTTGGTTATGGTTATAAAAAATTAATCAGAATAAAATGGTTAATCCTGTCCTTTTTATTCCACACGTGCTCCTGTAAATTTATGCTCATACGCCTATTTGCGCTCGATCGAGGGTGAATATTGGTTTTTAGGTTATGATTTCATCATTCAATCCGATATTAATGATTGACGGAAGGTTCATCAATGCTAAAATGAGTATATACTGAACCAAAGGAGTTAATGATGAGTGATCAAGATCGGCCAAGTCCTACGGTTGAGGATTATCTGGGTGTGATCTACACACTTGACCGGGATGAGGAGAGGGTGATTGCTGCCCGTCTGGTGGAATCATTGGATGTCTCAGCACCGACCGTCACCGCCACACTTCGCCGTATGGTACGGGATGGATGGATTGCGATCGATCAGGAAAAAGAAATCAGATTAACAGATGCCGGAAGGCTGATGGCAATGAGTGTGATCCGTCGGCATATGTTGACGGAATGGATGCTCGCCCGCGTATTGAAATTGCCACTTTCTGAGATTCACCATGAAGCCCACCAGATTGAGCATACCCTTTCAGCTGAGGTGGAACAGCGTATGCAATTAGAAATGGAAGATCCACAATGCTGCCCCCATGGGAATCCCCTACCCGGGTATGAGGACCAGGTGAGTTATTGGATGGCTTTGCCAGAGGTGGAACCAGGAACAAACGTTATCCTGAAAAGGATTCATGAAAACCTTGAAGCCAATTATGACCAAATGGCATTTCTTGATTCGGTCGGTCTGATGCCTGGTGCTGTTGTGTGCGTGGTTGAGGTTTTACAGTTCAATGAAACCATTCACGTTCAGGTGAGGGGTCAAGATGTGACGCTGGGTTTACACCTTGCCGCAAACTTGTTTGTTTCACCTCTTTCTTCCAATTCACACTGATCGAGTCACTGTTACTTTTCAACGATACGAGGAAAAATGATCAAAATGCATGAACCAAAAATATCCCTCTTTGACCTTTCAGACCCCATTCATAAAACAGCCTCTGACTTGTTTGATGTGGGGCGCACTCTGCCAATCATCAGTCCCCATGGGCATGTCAACCCTGAATTATTTGCGAATGAAATGGCGCGTTTTACGGATCCTGCAAGTTTATTCATCATTCCTGACCATTATGTTGTTCGGATGCTAATTTCTCGTGGGGTGACATTTGAACAGCTTGGCATTTTCCCAAAGGGAAGCGAAGGGTTGCAGTGTGACCCACGGGAGATCTGGCAAATCTTCTGTGACCATTTTTCTGCATTTGATGGAACACCAACGGGAATGTGGATTGAAAATGCCCTGGCGATGGTCTTCGGCATTTATGAAAAGCCGACCTCTCAAAATGCCAATTCTTTATATTATATGATCCAGGACGCCATCGATCGCCTCGATATGACGCCGCGCTCCCTCTTTGAAAAATTTAATATTGAAGTGCTCTGCACCACCGATGATGCCTTTGATTCGCTTGATGTACACCAGGTCATTCAAAAATCCGGATGGACAGGACATATCAAACCGACATTTCGGGCAGACCGGCTGGTTCATATCGAGCTTCCAAATTGGTCAGATCATATCCATCAGCTCGAAGAGGTAAGTAAACGCGAAATTTCCACCTACGCCAGCTTTATCCAGGCTTTTGAAGACCAACGGGCACATTTCAAAACGATGGGCGCGGTGGCAACTGACCTATCGGTAACCACACCTTTTACCTGTCACCTATCCCCAGGAACTGTTGAACAGCTTTTTCAGAAGGGGATAAAAGGGTCCCTCTCCACGGATGAGCAAAACCTTTTTATTGGGCATATGATTATTGAGATGGCGAGGATGAGCAGCGACGATGGCTTGGTGATGCAGTTGCGGGCGGGACCTTTTCGGAATTATCAGACAGCTGTGTTTGAAGGCTACGGTGTAGATCGAGGGTTTGACATACCCGTTAGGGTGGAATGGCCTCGTAATTTAAAGCCTTTGCTGGATTCCTTTGGTATGGACCGCCGTTTGAGAATGATCCTGTTTACGCTGGATGAAAGCAGTTATTCACGAGAATTAGCACCGTTGGCAGGTGCATTCCCAACGATTAAAATTGGTCCTCCCTGGTGGTTTAATGATAGTCCGAACGGCATGATGCGCTATTTTGAGGGGGTTATGGAAACGGCTGGCATTGATAACACGGTTGGTTTCAACGATGATACCTCTGCTTTTCTTTCTATTCCTGCCCGGCACGATCTTTGGCGGCGGATGTCAGCGCTCTGGTTGGCAAAACTACATCATCAAGGTCAAATTAGCCGTCAGACTGCTGAAATGCGGATGGCTGACCTTTCTTACCATCTTGCAAAAAGGGGATATAACCTCGAGGATTAATGATTAAGCCGGGTTCAGATTGTGAACCTTGGCATACATTGCCGGCACCTGGGATTTTAAATGGTCATGATCTGTTCGCCAGGCAAAGGAATTACCAATGCCGCCGTATTCAAACGCCACGATCTCAGGTTTGCGCCATTTCTGATTCCTGATCTCTGATAGTGCCCACTCGAAAATCTCCCAATCTTCATCCATCAATTCAAAGTGATCCGTTAGGATTCCACGAAAGCGTTTCACACCGGTAATATGCAGTTCAACAAGCCGGTCCAGCGGCAATGATTGAATGTAATCCTTAACATCAATCCCAAGCGTGTCCGCAGTGATGCGGGCGTGGGAGAGATCGAGAAGAAGCATGCAGTCGGTATCAAGAATCACTTCCGAAAAAACGTCGCTGCGGGTTGCTGTGCTCAGATAGGGTGTGTCACGGGTATAGGGGAAATGTTCCAAGGCAACATGTGTTGTGCCAAGCTGTTGCGTCATCAAGTTTAGTTCTTTACGCCAGAGATGATTGATTTCGGTCACTTCTTTTTGGCTGGCGGGATTGAAATGACGGGGTGTTACGAGGTGGGTGTTGATATGGGGTGTGCTTGTTTGCTCTTGCAAACGTTTAATTCGCGCAAAATCGGTTGCAAAGGTTTGTCCTAAACCGGTTTTCAAATCAAAGTGAATCGTGATCGGACCATGAGGTTCTGCTTCCTTGAGCATCCCTTCCCAATCAGGGCATTTTATCAGGTCAACTTTGATCGCGGTTTCTTCAAGCAGATGGACCAGTGGATAAGAGAAATTGACAGCAAGACGCATAATTGAAATTCTAATCAATCTACATCAAAGGAATCTTCGGGATGCCAGGCTGGGACGCACACGGCTAAGAAAACAAGTTCATCATCATTCTGATTGGAGATCTGGTGCACTTCCATCGG
>DAINBD010000090.1:0-5020 GCA_036733105.1 Candidatus Brevefilum sp.
AGCCTCTTCTTGAGAAACTTGACTTGTGTCTGAGGTTGTGAAAATGGAGTCTATGGTGCAGGAACTAAGGAAAATTGTGCTTAAAAGGATCATGGTGATGATAAAAATGTTTTGTTTATTCATAGCTTTCTCCTTGCTTCTTCTTCGTTAGTGAGCTTTCAGAACGTTTATCATTATCCAATATGCCTGTGAATTATTTGTGAATGTTTTATGAAGGAGAGATGGAATTTTTGTTATACAATTCCTTTCTATTATTTGTTTCCCGAGTTATGAATAGTGGTATGATAATTACTTGAATAAGCAACTGCTATATTCCTTGATCATGAATAAATAATGCATTTTTGGAAAAATCTAAATAATTAAATTTTCGCTTCTTTACCTATGAAGGGGTAAAAAGCCTTTCTTTAAATATTCATTTTGTTTGTGTCAATCATAGGAGCGCGCATGATCGGATTAATTCAAATCTTAGGTGGACTGGCATTATTCCTTTATGGCATTCAGATGCTCACAGCTGGCATCGAAAAGCTGGCAGGTGACCAGATCCAATTATGGCTGGATCGTGTCACGAACAATCGATTTAAGAGTGCAGCTTTTGGGGCGATTGCAACTGCACTGGTCCAGAGCAGCAGTCTGTTGATGGTGACCATGATTGGTCTGATCAATGCCAATATAATGTCGGTAGAGCAAGCTATTGGTGCGATGTTGGGGCAGGAAATTGGCACCACCATGACGGGTCAGCTTGTTGCCTTTGATATTGGTGATTACCGTTTGATCCTGGTTGTGATTGGCCTTGTATTTATGGAATTCTTCCCAAAGCGCGATTGGAAGAAATACGGTGAAATCTTTTTAGGCATTGGGATTTTGTTCATTGGGATGGGATTTATGTCCAGCGCGTTGGGTTCGCTTGTCGTAATCCCCTGGGTGAAAAATGGCATTATTTTATTATGCCAGAATGTGTGGTTGGGGATCCTGACAGGTGCAGTACTGACCGCAATCACTCAAAGCAGTTCAGCTGTGACGAGCCTTGTAATTGCCATGGGGATCAGCGGTGTGATCTCTCTGCAAGGGGCGATTGGGATCATTCTTGGTGCCAATATTGGCACATGTATCACTGGTCTGATCGCTTCACTACGCCTTTCACCCACAGCGCGGCAGGCTTCACTGGCACAAATCATCATCAACATTTCCGGTGTGCTTGTTTTCCTGCCGTTCATTAATCCTTTTGCTGATCTTGTCCAGCATACTGCAACCTCGCTGCCGCGCCAGATTGCAAATGCCCATACCATTTTCAATGTTGCAGTCAGCCTTCTATTATTTCCCTTTATCAATCAAATTGCAGGCGCTGTGAAAAAGTTTTCACCTGTCAAACCAGAGAAATTAAAGAAACGTGTAACGCTTTATATTGATGAAAAGCAATTTGCTGTGCCTTCCGTTGCCATCAATCAAGCCAGGCGTGAATTTTTCCGATTGGGGGAGATCACATCAGAAATGATCACACTTAGCTGCCAGGCGCTGATTTCGAAAAATGTGACCGATGCAGAACGGGTGATCCAGATGGAAGATGAGATCGTTGATGCCATAACGGACGAATTGGAAAACTTCCTGATGGACTTGATGGAAGGCGATCTGAGTTATTTTCAACAAAGGCGGACATTCCAGGTCAAGAGTTTGCTTGTAGACCTTGAACGCGTCGGGGATATGGCTGAAGATATCGCCCAGTATGCACAGGATCGGGCGATGACTGAAATACCTTTTTCTGAGGAAGCGACAAAGGAATTTGAGATGCTCTGGCGGCATGTCCATAACACCTACAATCAATCCTTGATTGCGTTTCGGGATAATGACCGCTCTCTGGCTGAAAAAGTATGTGAGGTTGAGAGTGAATTTGACACAATGTACCTGGAAGCCCGGCAGCGCCACATCCAGCGGCTGGAAGAGGGTACCTGTAGAGCAAGAGCGGATGTCATATTTACCGAAACCCTGCGTTTGCTAGAGCGGATCAGCGACCACGCGGATAACCTTGCAGTGAGTGTGATCAGAAATTAGGGTATCCTTTCCCAAAAGCTGATCACTCACGCTTTTTGAACAGAGGATCATTTTGGGGCAATATCTCTTGATTAGTAAGATAATGGTAATTATTAATGAAGATTTTTAGCTAGATATTAATCTCAAAACGCTGGTTAGAATAAGGACAAATTGGATCGCATTCAAGAAAAATAAAAAGGGTGGGCTGCACGAGCCCACCCTTTTTCCATGTTCTATTTACTGCCTAAATTCATCTTTCCTATCTGAATATCAACGGCAAGAAGACCGTGCTTCCTTCATCAACCTTTTCTGTAACGGTTACTGTCAAATTGAAGGTGTTACTGTCCAGCCCGCCATCATTGACCTTGACACGTACAGTCAGGATACCAGTAAAACCTGCGACAGGCGTGATGGTGTTGCCAGATAAGGTGTAGTTTGTGCCGGGCAACACCGTCAGGCTGAAGCCAGTTGGGTAGGTGTTATCCACATCTGTGACCACCAGGTGCGAAAGTTCGATCAGAAGGGCAGTTTCTTCAGGCGTGGTAAGGGTGCCGTTCTGTGAAATGATCACCGGGGCATCGTTGACGGGCTGAATGGTGACATTGACCTTGATCGTGTCCGTGCCGCCATTCCCATCGCTGACTTTGACGATAAAGTTGTCGGAGCCTGAATAATTGAGAGTGGGTGTATAGTTCACAGAAATCGAGGTTCCTGAGCCGATGATAGAGGCTGTCCCGTGTGCTGCCAGTGTTGAAATACTCCAGGTTAGCGGATCCTCATCTGCGTCGGATGCTGTCAGGGTCAAACTGAAGGGTGTGGGATCGCTGTCTTCCGACATGGTCACGGATTGCGGATCGCTTTCGGTGATGACCGGCGGATTATTGGCAGCAGCATTGACTGAGAATGTGGCATCGTCGCTATCATATGCACCTCCTGGATCGGTGGCTGTGAAGGTGATCGTTTCTGATCCGCTCCAACCTGCCGGGATTGTGATGCTTGCCACGCGATCAACGATGCTAACAGTCAGACTTGAACTACCGGCGTGTGTCCATACCATCGTATTGACGGCGTGGTCGACATCGGTGACGTAATCATCCAGTGTGATCGTGCTGAAGGTCTCGCCTTCAAGGATGTCCTGGTCAGGAATATCACCCACTACAGGTGGATCGTTGACCGGGGTCACCGTTACGGTCAGGTCGTAGATATTGCTGTCTGCTGCGCCGTCATTGACCTTCACTGGGACGGTCAGAGTACCACTGTAATCTTGGGCGGGTGTGATCGTGTCGCCTAACAAGGTGTAATCGATCCCTGACAACACGGACAGGTCGAAATCAGCCGGGTAAGAATCATCCGGATCGGTGACCGTCAGGTTTGTCAATGTGATCAGCAGCGGTGTATCTTCTGTTGTGGACAGAGCAGTCTGTCCTGTGATCACAGGAGGATCATTGACCGGGGTGACGGAAACCGACAGGTTGAACGTGTTGCTGTCATTTGCCCCGTCGTTAACCTTCACCGGGACTGTCAGGGTGCCGTTGAAATCGACTGCCGGAGTGATGGTGTTGCCTGAGCGAGAATAGTTTGTCCCATCCAAAACGGAAAGGGTAAAATCATCCGGGTAGGTGCTGTCACCATCGGTGACAATTAGGTTATCCAGTGTTATCTCAAGGCTGGTTTCTTCTGGCGTGCTGAGCGGGTCTTGCCCGGTGATGATTGGGGATTCCACACAGGGCTCCCAGTAGATTTGCGTGACATTGTCGTATTCGTCGTAATGATTAACATAGCCATAGGTATCAGCAGTTATGTCTGCTGTAGAAGTGAAATCAACCTGCCAGATGCCATCGGCATCAACGGTTGTAGTGAGATTATATAGCTGGGTGTACATCCCGTTATAGACATAGGCAGAGATATCCAACGCAAGCAGTGGCTCAGCAGTGCCGCTGATGGTATCACCTGCAAGGTCAATTTGTGTGACTTTGATTTCCTTGACTGTATAGACCTCATTGTAGGTTCCCGAGGATTCGCTCATCATCAACTCATGCTCAGGCAAGAGGTCAAAATCGCCAAGATCAAAACGAACATAGCCAGTTTCATCGGATGTTTCAACCCAGGTCTCACGGGTTGTGTCGATCGTCAGTGTGACATCCGTTAACTGCGGCCAACCATCTCCACCAACGGAATCAAATTGAGGATATGCCAGAATGGTCGGGTCTGGAATCAGCCACCAGATACTGGTCGAATCCCCATTATCATCTTCTTGCCATATATATGCACTTGTTCCTTCGGTGATATCCACTGATGTCAGATTGACCGACCAATCCCCATTGCCATCTGCGACAGGAGAAATAACTTCCGAAGTGATATCATCGGAAGCATAAACTGTTAACGGCCCCGGATTGGCGGTTCCGTTTAATATATTATTTTCTTCATCGACGGTTGAGACCGAAAGGCTTATTACTCTGTGAGTTTTGGTAAAGGTGCCATCCGAAAGAACGACCTCTTGCCCGGGTTGGATGTCAAAGGAGTCAAGTGAAAAATACACATATCCTGATGCAGATGACTCGACAGTAGCTTTCAAGACACCATCAATGTGGAGTGTGACAGGTGTTTCAGGGGTCCAATCATAACCATTAACCCTATCACTGTTTGGATGAACTTCAAAGTATGGATTCACTAGTTCCCAGGTTATCCTAGTATAATCGCCATCGTCATCATATTGGGATATCCAGCCAGATGATCCTGCTATTATATCGACCAAGCCGTAAAAATTTGCGTTCCAAATTCCTGATGCATTAGCCATGGCAGTTAGTGTTTGACAGGAATTATTGCAAGCCCTAACACTTAATTCATTATTAGCTTTGGCTGTCCCGGCAAGGATGTCATTTACTTCATCGATCGATGTGACTGAAAGATTCCTGACGATGTGGATTTTGGTATAGCCGCCGCCGCTCAGGGTCACAGTCTGCCCGGTTTGGACGTCAAAGGGCTGGAGGTAAAA